>DATCXP010000254.1:0-12885 GCA_036565765.1 Terrimesophilobacter sp. | reverse complement strand
TCACGCTCGCCGCGGTGTCGGCGACGGTCTCCGCGACAGCGGCCTGAGCCTCGGCCGCTGGAGTGCTCCCCACTTGGACCGCGGCCTCCTGGCTCGCCTCCGGAGCGCCGGAGGACACCGCGATGATCGGCGTCCCGACCTGGACGTTCTGGCCCTCCTCGACGAGGAGGCCGGTAACGACGCCGGCGAACGGCGACGGCAGCTCGACGAGGGACTTCGCGGTCTCGATCTCCACGATGACCTGGTTGACCTCGATGGTGTCGCCGACCTTCACTCGCCAGGAGACGATCTCGGCCTCGGTGAGGCCCTCGCCGACATCCGGGAGCGGGAACTCTGAAGTACTCAACGCTTGTCCTTACGGTCAGTACGCCATGGCGCGGTCGACGGCCTCGAGCACGCGATCCGCGTCGGGGAGGAAGAGGGTCTCCAGCCTGGCCGGCGGGAACGGGACGTCGAACCCGGTGACCCGGAGCACCGGAGCCTCGAGCGAGTAGAACGCCCTCTCGGCGACCGTTGCGGCGATCTCGGACGACACGCTCACGAAGCCCGGAGCTTCCGAGGCTACGACGATCCTCCCGGTCTTGCGCACGGACTCCAGAATCGGCCCGTAGTCGATGGGGGAGAGCGAGCGCAGGTCGACGACCTCAACGCTCGTCCCCTCCGACTCGGCGATCTGCGCGGCCTGCAGCAGGACCGTGATCATCGCGCCGTGCCCGACGAGCGTGACATCGGTACCCGGGCGGACGACGCGGCTCGCGTGCAACGGCACGCCACTGGAGCCGAAATCCACCGGCCCCTTGTGCCAGTAGCGGCTCTTCGGCTCGAAGAACAGCACGGGGTCGTTCGAGAGGCACGCCTCCTGGATCATCCAGTAGGCGTCATGCGGGGTGCTCGGGCTCACCAGGCGCAGGCCGGGGGTGTGTGCGAAGTACGCCTCGGGGCTCTCCTGGTGATGTTCGATCGCGCCGATGTGCCCGCCGTAGGGAACCCGGATGACGACGGGCAGCTGGAGGGTGCCCTCGTGCCGGTTCGTGAGTTTCGCGAGCTGGGAGGTGATCTGGTCGAAACCGGGGAAGATGAACCCGTCGAACTGGATCTCGCACACCGGACGGTAGCCGCGCATCGCGAGGCCGATCGCGGTTCCCACGATGCCGGATTCCGCCAGAGGCGTGTCCATGACGCGGCGCGGTCCGAACTCGGCCTGCAGCCCCTCGGTGACGCGGAACACTCCGCCAAGCGGGCCGATGTCCTCGCCCATGAGCAGGACCCTGTCGTCATCCGCCAGCGCCTTGCGGAGCCCCGCATTGAGCGCCTTCGCGAGGGGGAGTTCCCTCAGATCGCTCACGAGTCCACCCCCGCCGGTCCGGAACTCATCGACGCCTCGTACTCCTCGAGCCAGCGTTTCTGCTCGGTCGCGAGCGGATGCGGCTCGGAGTAGACGTTGTCGAACATGAGCGAAGCCGGCGGTGTCTCGAGTTCGAGGGTGCGCTTGCGGATGTCCGAGGCGAAGTCCTCCGCCTCCACGCGAACGCCCTCGAAGAACTCCGGGCCGACACCGCGACCCTTGAGCCAGGTCGCATAGCGCTCGATCGGATCACGCGCTACCCAGCTCGCGAGCTCGGCAGACTCCCGGTACTTCGTCGGGTCGTCCGAGGAGGTGTGCGCGCCGATCCGGTAGGTGAGCGCTTCGATCAGCCGCGGGCCGGAACCGGACCGTGCCTCGTCGAGGTTCCTGCGGGACACCGCGTAGCTTGCAAGCACGTCATTCCCGTCGATCTGGACGCTCGGGATGCCGAAGCCCTCGCCGCGCAGGTACAGCGGGGTGCGCGATTGAACGCTGACCGGCACCGAGATCGCCCAGTGGTTGTTCTGCAGGAAGAACAGCTGCGGGGTCCGGTAACTCGCGGCGAACACGAACGCCTCGCTGACGTCGCCCTGAGAGGTCGCACCGTCGCCGAAGTAGACGATGACGGCCTGGTCCCGCTCTGCATCGCCCGTCCCGCTCAGCCCGTCGAGCCCGACACCCATCGCATAGCCGGTCGCGTGCAGGACCTGCGAGCCGATCACGAGCGTGTACAGGTGGAAGTTGCCCGTCTTCGCGGGGTCCCAGCCACCGTGCGTGACACCCCGCAGCATCCGGATCACGTCGAGAACGTCGAGCCCGCGGATCATGCCCACGGCGTGCTCGCGGTAGGCGGGGAACACGTGGTCCTGCGCCCGCAGCGCGTGGCCGGACCCGACCTGGGCGGCCTCCTGGCCCATGCTCGGAACCCACAGCCCCATCTCGCCCTGACGCTGGAGGTTCGCGGCCTCGACGTCGAAACGCCGGATGACGACCATGTCCCGGTAGAACCTCGCCAGCTCGGCCTCGCCGAGTGCGTCGATGTACGGCAGGTACTCCGCGGCAACCGGATCGGCCGTATTGAGCGATCCATCGGCAGCGAGCAGCTGAATCATCGGTGCAGGTTCTGCCACGTGCGACCTCGCTCCAGTCGTTCGACGCCGGTCGGTGCCGGTCGGGAAGACGCCGGACCTTCGGGTCTGGGCGCCAAGGTTCTAATCTAACGCGGCGCCCGAGAGCACACTTGGTAGCTTCTCCACAATCTCGGCAGAACCCGCCAGGAGCCTTTCCACAGACTCCGCCTCGCCGATCGACACGCGGATGCCGTCGGGAGCGAGCGAGCGGCCCACGATTCCGTTGCGAAGGAACAGCTCGTTCGCGGCATCGGTGTTCGCCCCGGTCGCGAACCACAGGAAATTCCCCTGCGGGCGGGGGACCGGCCAGCCCTGCCCGACGACGGCCTCCCAGAGCTCGTCCCTCCGCCGTGTGATCACGGAGACCCGGTCCATGAGCTCTGCCTCGTGGTCGAGCGCGGCGATCGCGGCACGCTGGGCCGGCTCGGTCACCGAGAGCGGAATCGCGGTCGCCCGGGCGGCGTCGAGGATCGCTTCCGGTCCGACCGCGTAGCCGACGCGCAGGCCGGCGAGGCCGTACGCCTTCGAGAAGGTGCGGAGGATCACGAGGTTCGGGTACTTCCCGACCAGCTCCCTGCCGTTCACCGCGGTGGGGTCCGTCACGAACTCGACGTAGGCCTCATCGAGGACGACGAGAAGATCGCTCGGCACCGAGGCCATGAACTCTTCGAACTCGCCCGCCGTGACGATCGTGCTCGTCGGGTTGTTCGGCGTGCACACGATCACGACGCGCGTGCGGTCGGTGATGGCGGCGGCCATCGCGGGAAGGTCGTGGCGGTGATCGGGCAGGTTCGGCACGCGAACGCTCAGGGCGCCGGCGACCGTCACGAGGCCGGGGTAGGCCTCGAACGACCGCCAGGAGTACAGCACTTCGTCGCCGGGGCCCGCGGCGGCCTGAATGAGCTGCGCGAGGATCGACACCGATCCCGACCCGACGTGAACCTCGGCGCGCGGCACCCCGAAGCGCTCGGCGAGACGCTCGCTCAGGAGGGTGGCTGCGGCATCCGGGTATCGATTGATCGCGGAGGCGGCGATCGCCTCGAGCACGGCCGGGATCGGCTCGAACGGGTTCTCGTTCGAGGAGAGCTTGAAGGAGTCGACCGGAGCCGGTTTGCCCTGCCGGTATGGCGCGCTCGCGAGAATCTCGGGGCGGAACCGGACTCGGGGGCTGCTGGAGGAGTCTGTCACAGCGTCCAGCCTAATTGCCGCGCGTCGCGACGGGGCTCGTTGCGTGGACCGGAGCCCGCAGGGCATAGTTGTCAGATGTCGAGATTCCTGGTCCGCCTTCTCATCAATGCCCTCGCGCTCTGGCTGACGACGCTCATCGTTCCCGGCGTCGCCGTAACGGCCTTCGCGCCCGGCGACACGTTGGCCGTCGTGCTCACCTACCTGCTCGTTGCCCTGATCTTCGGCATCGTGAACGGCGTGATCGGCAACTTCATCAGGATCGTCGCGTTCCCGATCTACATCCTCACGCTCGGCCTCATCGCGCTCGTCGTCAACGCCCTGCTCCTTCTGCTGGTCAGCTGGATCTCCGGTCTCATCGGATTCGGCCTGCACGTCGATGATTTCCTGTGGTCCGGCGTTCTCGGGGCGCTCGTGCTCGCGCTGCTCAGCTGGCTGATCGGCATCCTGCTGCGCCCTCTCGTCGGCCGTCGCTGATCCTTCACTCCCGCCGCGCCAGGTACACGGTCGAGTCGACCGTCGCCGCTTCCGCGTGCCGCAGCCGGTCGAGCACCCTGCCCAGTTGCTCGTTGTCCGAGTGGTCGATGAGCCGGGCCGTGTCGAGATAGTTCGACAGCTCGTGCGCCGGGAGAACGGCACCGCCCGTCGGTGGCGCGCCGTCGAAGAGTTCGCGACGCACGACGACCGGCTCCGAGGACGCGAACGTGCCGCCGAGCGCCGGGACCAGGTCGTTCGTGTGCTCGACCGCGAGGTAGGGGATGTCGTGCGGGACGGCCACTTGCCCGGCGGGGGCTCCCAGCGTCACAAGGCCGTCGACCGTGTAGTCGCCGCTCGCCGCGAGCTGAGCGGCGAGCAGTCCGCCCTGCGAGTATCCGGTGAAGGTCACCGGGCTGGTCGCCCCGATGCCGGCCTGCCGCATCGCCTCCTCGACGGCGCGGTAGGAGCCGGCCCCATAGGAGCCAGCACCGTCGCCCGCAAGCGCCGTCAGGTTGCTCGTCATGTCCCAGGGCTCGCGGTCGCCGGACAGTGACAAGTCAGCCGTGCCGGCGATGTACACCTCGAAGCGGTCCGGCTCACCCGGGGAGGAGTAGCGGTCGATGCGGATCTGCGCGGGTTCCTTCGGAATCCGCGCGACCCGATCCTGCACCCCGCTCGCGTTCGGAATGCCGGATGCCGTGTTGCCCGCCTTCACGGTGACCGGCGTCTCCCGCAGCAGTCCGACATCCGAGCCGAGCGCAGCGATCACCGCCGCGGAAGTGTCGACGCCGCTGAGACCGAGACCCTCATCCCCGAGCAGGTGCACGAGCTCCGGGGGCGCACCCAGCAGACCTCCGCCGAAATCGTCGGCGCTCATGACGGTCATTCGAACGAGTTCGACGACCTTGGGGTCGGAGAGAGCACCGCTGTTGCTCCTGAGCCACGATCCGAGTGCGGAGAAGAGCCGAGCCCGGCTCTTCTCCGGCATCGCGAGCACTGCACCCGTTCCGGCCGAGCCGAGGATCACGGCGCCGGGGAGCAGCGCCAGGAGGATCACGGGCAGAAGTACTCCGACTCCGTAGGCGAGGCGTGCGGCCAGCTCCTGACCGAGGCGTGCTGCGAACCGGTCGGCGAACTGATAGCCGTCCGCCGCACTGGCCAGTCCGCGCGCGAGTCGCACACTGCGCTCGGCCGCGGCACTCAGTGCCACCCTCGCTGAGTCGATCGCCGACTCCGCAAGGAGCGCGCTCTGGGGCGCGTCGGCGGCACGCAGAACACCGTTTCCGACGACCCGGTCGAGGCCGGCCAGCCGGTGCGACATCCCCCCAAGCCCCTGGTGGAGCGCGGAGAACCGGTACGACTGGTGGACCAGCTCGGTCGTGAGGACGCTGGTCGCACCCGGCCCCCCGACGGCGAGGTCATCCGACACGGTGCCCGAGCGTCGCGAGCGCTCTCCTGGTCTGTGACTCGGCTTCCCGCAGCGACCCCGCAGCGCGCTCCAGTTCCGAGTCCAGCTCCCGCACGACACCGTCATAGGCGATCCGCGCGACTCCCCGCCACTGGGCGGGAGGCGGCTCGGCCTGCCGCGACCGGATGGCCTGTTCGGCCTCGCCGCGCAGTATCGCGAGGCCGCTCAACTGCTGTTCGAGAAGGATCTCCAGGACTTTCGTCGTCGTGAGCTCCGCCGGTTCCATCGTTCCCCTTCCGCCATCCGGAACCCATCGTTGCGCGGCTCGGCCGGTCACTCTGATGCTGCGAGCGCAACCGGGGAGAGTCCCGGGCGGCGGTCGCCTGTGCGGGAGGAGAGTGCGCCCTGCCAGGAAACTGCGGGAGAATGGGGCCATGAGCTTCGATCGCACCCTCGACGAATCCGCTCTGTTCAGAATCTGCTTCGTCTGCACCGGCAACATCTGCCGGTCGCCGATGGCGGAGGTCGTGTTCAGGGAGCTCGTGAGGCGAGCCGGCTACGCAGGCTCCATCACCGTGATGTCGGCGGGAACCGGGGACTGGCATGTCGGAGAGAACTCCGACGAGCGGACCCTCGCCGCGCTCACCGCCCACGGCTACCACGACATCGGCCACCGCGCGAAGCAGTTCGACCCCGACTGGTTCGACCACCTCGACCTCGTCGTCGTGTTCGACAGGAGCCAGGAGCGCATCCTGAAGTCGTGGGCGACCACCGAGCAGGACCGCGGAAAGGTGCAGCTGCTCCTCAGCTTCGACCAGGAGCAGGCCGCACTCCTCGACGTGCAGGACCCGTACTACTCCGACACCGCGATGTTCGACATGGTGCTCGGGATGATCGAACGGGCCGGCGCGGCATTGTTCCGCCAAATCGCACCAGGAATCAGACGGAGAGCCTCATGAGTCGACTGCCCGAGCAGCCCATCAGCCCCCTCGACGGCCGCTACCGCGCCGCCATGGGCGGACTCGGCGAGCACCTCTCCGAGGCCGGCCTGAACCGGGCGCGCATCCTGGTCGAGGTGGAGTGGCTCCTGTTCCTCACCGATCGCCGGATGTTCGGCCAGGCGCCGCTCGGTTCCGCCCAGCAGCAGGCGCTCCGTCGCATCGCGGTGGACTTCGGGCAGGCGGACATCGACGAACTCGCCGAGCTCGAGGCGACGACCCGCCACGACGTGAAGGCGGTCGAGTACCTCATCCGCCGCCGCCTCACGACGCTGGGGCTCGACAATGTCGCCGAGCTCGTCCACTTCGCGATGACGAGCGAGGACGTCAACAACCTGGCCTACGCGCTCACGATCGACGCGGCGCTCCGCGAGGTGTGGCTGCCGAAGCTGCACTCGGTGATCTCCGCCCTCCGCGAGCGCGCCGTGACTCACCGCGCGGTGCCGATGCTCGCGCATACGCACGGCCAGCCGGCCACGCCCACGACGGTCGGCAAGGAGTTCGCGGTGTTCGTGTACCGGCTTCGCCGTCTGGAAGCCCAGATCGAGCGCTCCGAGTTCCTGGGCAAGTTCAGCGGGGCGACCGGGACCTACGCCGCCCATCTCGCCGCAGACCCTTCGCAGGACTGGGCAGCACTCTCGAAGTCGTTCGTCGAGTCGCTCGGCCTCGTGTGGAATCCGCTCACCACGCAGATCGAGTCGCACGACTGGCAGGCCGAGCTGTACCAGCGGGTGAGCCACACGAATCGCGTGCTGCACAACCTGTGCACGGATGTCTGGTCCTATATCTCGATGGGCTACTTCACGCAGATCCCGCAGCCCGGCGCCACCGGATCCTCGACCATGCCGCACAAGGTCAACCCGATCCGGTTCGAGAACGCCGAGGCCAACCTCGAACTCTCCTGTGCGATCCTCGACTCGCTTGCCGCAACCCTCGTCACCTCCCGCCTTCAGCGTGACCTCACCGATTCGAGCGCGCAACGCAACATCGGAGTCGGACTCGGCCACTCCCTGCTCGCGATCGACAACATCCTGCGCGGGCTCGGCGAGATCGCGGTGAACGAGCAGCGCCTCGCGGAGGATCTCGACGCGAACTGGGAGGTGCTCGCCGAGGCCATTCAGACCGTCGTCCGTGCCGAGATCGCGGCAGGGCGCAGCTCCATCACCGACCCGTACGACCTGCTGAAGCGGCTGACGCGGGGCAAGCGCATCGGGCAGGCCGAGCTCGTGGAATTCATCGACGGCCTCGACATCGGGGCCGATGCGAAGCATCGGCTCCGGCGGCTCGCCCCCGCCGACTACGTCGGGCTCGCGAGCGATCTGGTCCGCTACGCGGAGTAGCCGGAGTCAGTGCGGGGAGCGGTCCTGCTCGTCCAGGTCGTAGCGCTCTTCGGCGTTCGGTTTCGCCGAGAGGGCGAGCAGCGCGATCGTCATGATCGCGAGGATGAACGCGACGCCGAGGCCGATCCCGGCGAGCCACCACTCACGCGTTGTGAGCAGGATCACGAGCCCGGTGAACAGACCGATGATCCCGGAGAGCACGAGCAGCTCGAGCGGGCGAAGCCTGTCGCGGAGGCTGGGAGTCACCATGTCAACCCTTGCTTTCTGAAGTTTCGGAGACGTTAGCGTCCGATCCCGCCGCGTTCCGCGCGGCGGCATCCGGGCTCGCCCACTTGAGTGAGAGTCCAGCGATCACGAGGAACAGGCCGACCAGGATGCCGTAGGCGCCGATCAGGCCGACCGTCTGCACGGAGTCCAGCGGGATCAGAAGGAAGACGAGGGCCGCGACAGCGGTGAAGCCGCCCACCGCCAGCCAATCCCGAGAGGACGGATGCCGTCCCCGCGCGCGCAGCCCGGCATACAGTTCGAGGAATCCGGTCACCGCTGCGAACGCGGTCACGAGGAACAGCAAGAGACCGAGCCCGCTCGTAGTGAACGCGAGCGCGACGACGCCGAGGACGGCCGCGACAGCGCCCTGGGCGATCGAGACCCCGCGGAGCACCCGATCCGAGAGCCGGAACGCCCCCCAGCAGAGAACCAGGCCGGTGAGCACGGCGAACGCTCCGAACGCCACGAGCCCGAGCGGGGGCGTGTGGTTCGCGGAGAACGTGATCACGAGTCCGACCACGAGCGCGGGGATCGCCCGTGCGATCGGAACCGGCCAAAAGGCGGTTCGGTCGGGAATTGGAGGCACCCGAAACCCTTCTCTCGACCAACCCTGAACTGACCCGTCCAGCTTACGCCGACGCGCAGCTACCCGATCATCTGCCGATTCACGAGGAGCGGGCACTCGAACGGGTCCTTCTCGCCCAGACCGACGCGGTTGATGTACCTGAGTACGATCCCGTACGACTCCAGCAACCGTGTCTCCGTGTAGGGGATGCCCTCCTCACGGCAGAACACGGAGATGATCTCTGAGGCCTTCCGCAGATGCGGCCGAGCCATGGAGGGGAATAGGTGGTGCTCGATCTGGTAGTTGAGGCCGCCCATCAGGAAGGAGAGGACACGACTGCCTCGGATGTTCCTGCTCAGCATGACCTGATGATGCAGGAAGTCCAGCTTCGCGTCTCGTGCGAGCAGCGGCATTCCCTTGTGGTTCGGTGCGAACGACATTCCCATGTAGAACCCGAACAGGCCGAGCTGAACGGCGAGGAACACCACCGCCTTGTCCGGTGACAGCACGAAGAAGACGACCGTGAGGTAGAGGACGAACCGCGTGACGAGGAAGCCGAGCTCCACCCACCGGCGCTCGACGCGGCCGCGACTGAGCACCCGCTTGAAACTCGACAGGTGCAGCGAGACCCCCTCGAGCAGCAGAATCGGGAAGAACAGCCACCCCTGGTTGGCGATGAGCCAGCGGGAGATCCGGTTGCGGTGCTCAGCAGCCTGCGCCGGCGTGAACGCGATCACAGGGAGTTCGATATCCGGATCCGCGCCCTCCTGATTGGGACTCGCATGGTGACGGGTGTGCTTGTTCTGCCACCAGCCGTAGCTCATGCCGATGAACAGGTCGCCGATCACGACACTGATCCAGTCGTTCCATCTGCCCGAACGGAAGATCTGCCGGTGTGCTGCGTCGTGGCCGAGGAAGGCGGTCTGGGTGAACAGGAACGCGAACAGGACCGCCGTGAAGAGCTGCCACCAGGTGTTGCCGATCACGATGAACAGGAGGATGCAGCCGGCGTACAGCAGCGGCACCGCGGCGATCTTCGACCAGTAGTACCCGTAACGGCGGCGCAACAGCCCGGCCGCCTGCACGAGCTTCGAGAGGGCGACGTATGGATTGACCGCGGCATCCCTGGCCCGTGTCGGGGCGAAATCGATTGATATTTGGGGCTGGAACTCACTCATGAGACCTGCGAACTCAGAACTCATTCGGCGGGTTCTGCGGATTGTGGAAACAGGTTAGAGCTGGTTCGCTCCACGGTTGCTGAATATCAGCGATCACACAGATCTGCCGCTCACCGAGGCTCCAGGGTTGGAACAATGGCAGACCAGATCGCCTCGAGGATGTCCGAAGTCGTCCCGTCATACTGTGCCGTCACGGTCACGCAAGCCCGCTGTCGCGGGAGGATGACGCTGAACTGGCCGAAGATCCCATCCATGCGCCACGCGTCGTCACGCCCGCACAGCCACACGTGACGGCCATAGCGCGCACCGTGGACGGGCTCTGTCGCACCCGTCGGCCGATGGCCTTCTGCGGCAACGCTGTCGGACGGCATCGAAGCCACGTAGTCGGGTGGAACGACCTGCTGCCCGTCATAGCGACCCCCATCGAGCAAGGTGCGTCCGAGGCGGGCGATCTCGACCGTGCGCAGCTGCAGGCCGACCGCGCCCATGGAGAACCCCAGCGGACACCGAAGCCACTGCGGATGACGGATTCCCAGCGGGGCGAATAGCCGCGGCAACAGGTAGTCTCTCAGATCGCTGCCCGAGCACGCGTGGATGATGCGACTCAGCAGGTACGTGCTGCTGCCCCGGTAGGCGAACTGAATACCCGGCTCGGCACCGAGCGGTGTCGCCAGGATGTGCTGGGCTGCGTCACCAGGGTGATCGCCGTCGGGATCACTCCACCGATAGACGATGCCGGAGGTCATGGTCAGCAGCTGCCCCACCGTGATCTTCTCCACTCCCGGTGCCGCGGTAGAAGCGAACTCCGGCAGGTGGCTGAGAACCGTGTCGTCGAGCTCGAGCAGTCCCTCGGCCTCGGCAAGGCCTATCGCCACCGAGGTGAATGTCTTGGAGACGGAGAATACGTCACGCCGCAGGTCAGGCGTCCAGTGCCGCTCAACGGGCGCCCGTCCGTCCGTATCCACGACGACGCCATCGATCCCGAACCCGCGAGCAGCCGCGATTCTGGCGAAGGCCTCGACGCCCGCCTGGATCCCGTGCACGACCGCCATTATCCGATTATGCAGTACCTCCAATGACAGCCAATCGGACGAGCGTGGATGCCTCGGCGCCCTCATTCGTCCGAACGACCAACACTCGGGAGTCCTGGGCGGCGGTGCTAGATCGCGGCCATGTCCTGGAAGCGCGAGAAGTGACCCTGGAACGCGACCGTGATCGTCTTCGTCGGCCCATTGCGGTGCTTCGCGACGATGAAGTCGGCCTCGCCGGCGCGCGGGTTGTCCTTCTCGTAGGCGCTCTCGCGGTGCAGCAGGATGACCATGTCGGCATCCTGCTCGAGCGATCCCGACTCACGCAGGTCGGAGAGCGCCGGCATCTTGTCGGATCGCTGCTCCGGGCCACGGTTCAACTGGGACAGCGCGATGACCGGAACCTGGAGTTCCTTCGCGAGCAGCTTGAGGGCGCGGGAGAACTCGCTCACCTCCTGCTGGCGGGACTCGACGCGCTTTCCGCTCGTCATGAGCTGCAGGTAGTCGATCACCACCATCTTGAGCCCGACCTTCTGCTTGAGCCGACGGCACTTCGCCCGGATCTCCACGAGGGTCATGTTCGGGCTGTCGTCGATGTACAGCGGCGCGTCGTTGATCCTGCCGCGCGTGGTGGCGATGTTCGTCCAGTCCCGGCTGTCGACAGTTCCCTTGCGCATACCCTGCAGCGGCACCGAGGACTCCGCGGACAGCAGACGCATGGCGATCTCGCTCCTGCCCATCTCGAGCGAGAAGATGATCGACGGCAGGCCGTGCCTGATGGATGCCGCACGGGCGAAATCGAGGGCGAGCGTCGACTTGCCGAGAGCCGGCCGCGCAGCGACGATGATGAGCTGCCCTGGGTGCAGCCCGTTCGTGAGCTCGTCGAGTTCGGCGAATCCGGTCGGAACGCCGGTCATGAGCCCGTCGCGGCCCTTCGCGGCTTCGATCTCGTCGATCGCGGTGGTGACGGCCTCGGTGAGGGGGACGAAGTCCTCGGCATCGACGCCGCCGGTGACGCTGTAGATCTCGGCCTGCGCGTTGTTCACGAGGTCGACGACCTCGCCTTCGCTCGCGTAGCCCATCTGCACGATGCGGGTTCCCGCCTCCACGAGACGCCGCAGCACGGCCTTCTCGGCGACGATGTTCCCATAGAAGCCCGCGTTCGCCGCGGTGGGTACGAGCCCGGTGAGGGTGTGCAGGTACTCGGCCCCGCCGGCACGCCCGAGCTCCCCCGACTTCGTCAGCTCGTCCGTGACAGCGATGACGTCGGTCGGCTCACCGTGCGAATAGAGGGTGAGGATCGCGTCGAAGATGATCTCGTGCTTCGGGATGTAGAAATCGTTCGCGCGGACCGTTTCGATCACGTCGGCGACGGCATCCTTGCTCAGAAGCATGCCGCCGATCGCACTCTGCTCGGCGAGGAGGTCGTGTGGAGGTGTGCGCTCCGACTGACGGGAGTCCCCCGACTGCCGCTGATCGCCGGCCAGACCAAGATGGGCTATCGACATTCACACCCCTCCCGGGTTCCACACATTCGGACGATACCGCGCCTGACCACCGGACGCGTGGAATCAGGGCGCAGCAGATCTGCGATCCTTCTAGCCACAGTTCTACCGAGCACCCAGGACATCCACCGCCATTGTGGAGACCCCACCCCACATGGCGCTGCTACACCATAGGAACAAGCGCACCCCATCGACAACTGGCCCTGTGGACAGACCTGTTAGCGATTTGCGCGAAACGCCGACGGCGATGTGGGCAAGCTGTGGACTGGCCTGTGGAGAACTAAGCAATTTGCGGCTGGATTCAAACCCTGATCAGCGGTTTTGCCGAATTCCCCCTGTGTGTAGAAACATGTTTACAGTTCGGGTTGAGGGTTGGTCGATTGCGACGTCGACTGTGTACAGCCATCCTCCACACCGGGTGGACATCAGCGGTCGGGCGCACGGAAAAGCGGCAGCGCA
>DATCXP010000232.1:0-8195 GCA_036565765.1 Terrimesophilobacter sp. | reverse complement strand
CGTCCACCTCAACTATCCGAGCCGCGCCGCCCAGCGTGGGCGCACCCCGGAGCAGCCCGGGTACTTCCTCAAGCCGTCCAGCTCGCTGAGCGTGTCCGGGAACCCGATCGAGCGGCCGATCGGATGCGAGCTGCTCGCGTTCGAGGGCGAGATCGCACTCGTGATCGGCAAGACGGCCCGCCGCGTCGCCCCCGAGGACGGCTGGGGCTACGTCTCCGGCATCACCGCGGCCAACGACTTCGGTGTGTACGACCTCAAGTACGCGGACAAAGGCTCGAACCTCCGCTCGAAGGGCGGCGACGGGTTCACGCCGATCGGTCCTGCGTTGCTCGCCGCGAACCTGCTCGACCCTGCCGCGCTGCGCATCCGCACCTGGGTGAACGGCGATCTCGTGCAGGACGACACGACCGCGACCCTGCTGTTCCCGTTCGGCCGGCTCGTCGCCGACCTCTCGCAGCTCGTGACGCTCGAGGCCGGAGACATCATCCTGACCGGCACCCCTGCCGGGTCGAGTGTCGTGCAGCCGGGAGATGTTGTGGAGGTGGCGGTCGAGGATGCCGACGGGCGCACGACAGGACGCCTCGTGACGCCCGTCACCCAGGGGACCGTGGCGTTGGGCGAGTTCGGAGCAGGGCCGAAGGTCGAGGATGAGCTACGAGTCGAGGCGTGGGGCGCGCTGGAGCTTGGAGCGCGGGCCATTTCTGGCCCGCGCCGCGACGCCAGCGCCGACGGCCGTCCCGGCCGTCGGACTGTCGAACAAGCGACCGCCCTTTCCCCAGACCTCATCGCGAAGATCAACTCGGTCGGCACCGCGACCCTCAGCTCGCAGCTCCGCAAGCGCGGGCTCAACACCGTGTCGATCGACGGCCTGACTCCTACCCAGCCGGGCAAACGACTCGTGGGCCTCGCGCGAACCTTGCGCTTCATCCCCGGTCGCGAGGACCTCTTCGCCGCCCACGGCGGCGGCTTCAATGCGCAGAAGCGGGCCTTCGACTCGCTGAACGAGGGCGAGGTGCTCGTGATCGACGCGCGCGGCGAGCGCGGGACCGGAACCGTCGGCGACATCCTCGCCCTGCGCGCCCAGGTGCGCGGCGCTGCCGGCATCGTGACGGATGGCGGAATCCGCGACCTCGACGCCGTGACGGCGCTCGGCATCCCGGCCTACCATGCGGGGCCCCACCCGGCCGTTCTCGGCCGCAGGCACGTTCCGTGGGAGACGGATGTCACGGTCGCGTGCGGCGGAACGGCCGTGCAGCCGGGCGATGTGATCGTCGGCGACGCGGACGGGGTGCTCGTCATCCCGCCATCCATGATCGAGGACGTCGTGGACGACGCGATCGAGCAGGAGCGGCAGGAGGCGTTCATCTCCGAACGGGTGGGCGCGGGCGAGAGCGTCGACGGACTTTACCCGTTGAACGCGGAGTGGAAGGCAAGGTACCAGCAATGGCTGTCGCGGTAGCGACCGGCAGTCCGGTAGCGCCGAGCAAGTCGCAGCTGGCCTACGACTTCCTCAAGGAGCGCATCGCCGACGGCAGTTTCACCCCCGGCTACCGGCTCGTGCTCGGCCAGATCGCGAAGGAGCTCGACGTGAGCGTCGTGCCGGTGCGCGAGGCGATCCGCCTGCTCGAGGCCGAGGGGCTCGTGCAGTTCGAGCGCAATGTCGGCGCGCAGGTCGCCATGCTCGATCCGACCGAGTACCAGGTCACGATGCAGACGCTGAGCCTCGTCGAGGGGTATGCGACGGCCGTCTCCGCTCCGCTCATGACACCGGATGACATGACCCGCGCCCGCGCGATCAACGCGGAGCTTTTCGATTGCCTGCAGCACTTCGATCCCCTGAACTTCACGCGCCTGAACCTCGATTTCCACGCCGTGCTGTTCGAGCACTGCCCGAATCCTCACGTCCTCGACCTCGTCGAGCGAGGCTGGGCGAGACTGCGGGCGCTGCGCGAGTCCACATTCAGTTTCGTCCCCGGACGCGCGAAGGAGTCGGTCACGGAGCACGAGGCGATCCTCGACCTGATCGAACGGCGCGCCCCATCGATCGACATCGAGCTGGCGGCCCGCAATCATCGGCTGGCGACGCTCGAGGCATTTCTCGCGCATGAAGCATCACGCGGCTCCCTTCGAGGCTCGCAGGCTCGCACCTCAGGGAGCGGGGACGTGAAAACCGTTCCCTGAGGAGCGACCGAGAAACGAGGCCGCGTCTCGAAGGGGACCCGCCGAACCACCAAGACACAGGAGACAGCATGAGATTCCGCAGTAACCCGAGCAGCATCCGCGGGTCGATCGCCCCGCTCATGACCCCGTTCACGAGCGACGGCGCGGTCGACCATGCCGGACTGGCCAACCTCGTGAACTGGCAGCTCGCATCCGGGAGCCACGGTATCTCGATCGGCGGATCGACCGGCGAGCCTAGCGCGCAGACGATTCAGGAGCGCGTGGACGCGATCCGTACCGTGGCCACAGCAGTCGGCGACCGGGTTCCGTTCATGCCGGGCACCGGATCGGCGAAGCTCGATGAGACGCTCGAGCTGACCGCAGCGGCGCGCGATGCGGGGATCGACGCCGCGCTCATCATCACGCCGTACTACGCTCGCCCCACGCAGGAGGCGCTCTACCGCTGGTACAAGACGGTGGCCGACGAGTTCCCAGACCTGCCCATCGTTGCCTACAACGTGCCGAGCCGCACTGCGGTCGACATCGCCCCGGAGACGGTCGCGCGGCTGTTCCGGGACGTCGAGAACTTCGTCGGAGTCAAGGAGACCACGAAGGATTTCGAGCACTTCTCCCGCGTTCTGCACCTGTGCGGCCCCGAGCTGCTCGTCTGGAGCGGCATCGAGTTGCTGTGCCTCCCGCTCCTGGCCCTCGGCGGCGCCGGCTTCGTGAGCGCGACCGCCAACATCGCGCCGGCCGCGGTCGCCGAGATGTTCGAGGCCTGGGAGTCCGGCGACTTCGCCCGCGCCCGTGAGCTGCACTACGGATTGCACCCGCTCGTCGACCTGCTCTTCGTCGAGACGAACCCCGCCCCCGGCAAGTGGGTGCTCGAGCAGCGTGGCCTGATCGCGAGCGGCCACGTGAGGCCGCCGCTCATCGAGCCGACGGATGCCGGGCTCGTGAAGATCAGGCAGCTCCTGTCCGAGGGCGAACGGTACCTGAGCCCGGTCGAGGGATACACGGTAGGCGAGTCATGACGCATTTCATTCCGGCTGATCTGCCGGACCGGATCCGGCACTACATCGGCGGTGAGTTCGTCGACAGCGTCGATGGCTCGACGTTCTCCGTGCTCGACCCGGTGTCGAACCAGACCTACGTCGAGGCCGCTGCGGGCAAGCAGGCTGACGTGGACCTCGCCGTCGCCGCGGCCAAACTGGCGTTCGACCAGGGGCCGTGGCCGCACTTGCGAAACCGGGAGCGCTCGCGAATCCTGAACCGGATCGCCGATCAGGTCGCCGCGCGCGATGCCGAACTCGCGGAGCTGGAGACCTTCGACACCGGGCTGCCGATCACGCAGGCGCTCGGGCAGGCGCAGCGGGCCGCCGAGAACTTCCGCTTCTTCGCGGACCTGATCGTCGCCCAGCGCGACGACAGCTACCAGGTCCCCGGCGCCCAGGTGAACTACGTTCACCGCAAGCCGGTCGGCGTCGCAGGGCTGATCACGCCATGGAACACGCCGTTCATGCTCGAGAGCTGGAAGCTCGCACCGGCCCTCGCCTCCGGCTGCACCGTGGTGCTCAAACCGGCGGAGTTCACGCCGCTGTCAGCGAGCCTGTGGGCGGAGATCTTCCGTGAGGCCGGGCTGCCCGACGGAGTCTTCAACCTCGTGAACGGGCTCGGCGAGGAGGCGGGCGACGCGCTCGTGAAGCACAGGAACGTCCGGCTCATCTCCTTCACCGGCGAGACGACGACCGGGCAGACCATCTTCGCGAACGCCGCCCCCATGCTCAAGGGGCTCTCCATGGAGCTCGGCGGCAAGTCCCCGGCGATCGTGTTCGCGGACGCGGACCTCGACGCCGCCATCGACTCGACCCTGTTCGGCGTGTTCTCGCTCAACGGCGAGCGCTGCACCGCGGGCAGCCGCATCCTCGTCGAGCGCAGCATCTACGACGATTTCGTCGAACGGTACGCCGAGCGGGCGAGGAACATCATCGTCGGCGACCCGCACGACCCGAGGACCGAGGTCGGCGCGCTCGTGCACCCCGAGCACTACGCGAAGGTCATGTCCTATGTGGAGATCGGCAAGAGCGAGGGACGACTTGTCGCCGGTGGCGGCCGTCCTGAGCACCTGCCAACGGGCAACTACGTCTCGCCGACGGTGTTCGCCGATGTGGGGCGCGACGCCCGCATCTTCCAGGAGGAGATCTTCGGCCCGGTCGTGGCGATCACGCCGTTCGACGGCGAAGCGGAGGCTCTCGAGCTCGCGAACGCCGTCAAGTACGGCCTCGCCGCCTACCTGTGGACGGGCAACCTGGAGCGCGCCCACAACTTTGCGCACCGCATCGAAGCGGGCATGGTCTGGCTGAACTCGCATAACGTGCGCGACCTGCGCACTCCGTTCGGCGGGGTCAAGGCGAGCGGCCTCGGCCACGAGGGCGGGTACCGTTCCCTCGACTTCTACACCGAGCAGCAGGCCGTGCATATCTCACTCAGCCCTGTCCACACCCCGAGATTCGGAGCCACAATCCCCGCTCCCTGAGGTGCGAGCGCAGCCGCCAACCCGCTCCCTGAGGTGCGAGCGCAGCGAGCCTCGAAGGGAGCTACCGCCGACAGTTCCCTTTGAGACGGTCCTAACGGACCTCCTCAGGGAACGGTAACAATGAAGGAGTCAAGGATGACCACTAAAGACAACCGACGGCCGGGACGGCCGCCGGCGCTGGCGTCGCAGCGAGAGCGCGAAAGCGCTCTCGCTCATAGCTCCAGCGCGCCAGACATCATCCGCTCCGCCTACGCGGAGTTCATCGTCACCGACCTCGCGGCGAGTCGACGGTTCTACGTCGACGTGCTCGGCCTCGTCGTGACCTATGAGGACGAGAACGCCATCTACCTGCGCGCGTTCGAGGAGTACCTGCACCACTCCCTGATCCTGCGCAAGGGGCCGGTCCCGGCACTCGCCGCGCTCGCCTACCGGGTGCGGTCCCAGGAGGATGTCGCGACGGCGGCGGCATACTTCGCCGACCTCGACTGCCCCGTCGAGCGCCGAGCGGCCGGCGCGACGCGCGGCATCGGTGAGGCCGTCCGGATCGAGGATCCTCTCGGCTTCCCGATCGAGTTCTTCCATGACGCCGACCACGTCGAGCGTTTCACGCGCCGTTACGACGTGCACGGTGCCGGCGCGATCTCCCGCCTCGACCACTTCAATGTCATGACACCGGATGTCCCGCTCGCCCAGCGCTACTACGAGGGTCTCGGCTTCAAGGTCTCCGAGGACATTCAGGACGAGGAGGGCACCGTCTATGCGAGCTGGCTCTACCGCAAGGCGACCGTGCACGATGTCGCCCTCACCGGAGGCGACGGCCCGCGCCTGCACCACGTTGCGTTCGCAACTCACGAGCGGAACCAGATCCTGAACATCTGCGACCACCTCGGCGCGCTCCGGATGTCGGACAGCATCGAGCGGGGTCCTGGCCGTCACGGCGTCTCCAATGCCTTCTACCTCTACCTGCGCGACCCTGACGGCCACCGCGTCGAGATCTACACGCACGACTACTACACGGGCGACCCGGACAACCCGATCCTCACCTGGGACGTGCACGACAACCAGCGCCGTGACTGGTGGGGGAACCCGGTCGTCCCGAGCTGGTACTCGGAGGCGTCCGCCGTGCTCGGGCTCGACGGTCGGCCGAAGCCGCTCGTGAAGCGAGTCGAGGCCGAGGAGGCCGCCGTCACGATCGGGGCGGACGGGTTCTCCTACACGCGGCAGGGTGAGGCGATGCCGGAGTACAAGCTGGGGAACCAGGTTTAGGCGAGAGGTCTACCGACGCCCGAGACGGGCGTCGGCGCTGGGGGCGCGCGAAGGCCAGAAATGGCCTTCACCCAAAGCGCCACCGCGGGGTCGAGTCATGAGCGATTGAGGCGGCCAGCCCCATCGGCCGCCTCAATCGCTCATTGCCTGAGCTGAGGAGCCCAGCATCCAACTTCCAGGGCCCCCGAACTACAAGGCGCCCTCGTCAGCAGCCTCCGCCGTCGCATCACCGGCCGGGCGGGGATGCCGAGGCACGCTCGTCGGCTCCCGAAGGAAGAACGCCAGCAGAAGGGCGAGCACGGTGAGTCCGACCAGGATGGCAAAGGTCGCGCGCAGGTCGGTCTGGTCGGCGATCCAGCCGAGCAGCGGGCTGAACAGCCCGCCGACGGTCACGGCAAGCCCGACCGTCACACCGCTGGCGATGCCGATCCGGTTCGGCAAGTAGTCCTGCCCGAGGATCACGAACACGGCGAACGGAACGAAGATCGCCACGCCGAACAGGGCGACGAACACCATCGCCACCACCCAGTTCTGCGACAGGGCGAGCCCGAGCAGCGACGGAATGGCGAGCGCGAAGCCGATCCGGATACTGAGGAGCCGTCCGACGCGATCCGCCAGCCATCCGCCCACGAGCGTTCCGCCGGCACCGGCGATCAGGAAGACGCTCAACGCGACACCGCCCAGTGCCTTGGATGTCCCGAAGTCGTTGATGAAGAAGAGCGCGATGAACGACACCGAGCCGAAGAAGATGATCGAGCGCACGACGACGACGGCCGTGAGCCGGAGGAACGCAGGCCAGTTGTCCGGTCCCGGAATGCGCACGGCGCGCTTCGGGGTTCCGACCGGCCCGTCGAGGGTGGTCCTCAGCCGCAGGACGAGGAGCACCGCCATGACACTGGCCGGGATGACCAGAAGCGCCGTTCCACCCAGCCCGGTGAACAGCATCAGAGGAGTCGCGACAATCGAGCCGGCGGCGAATCCGATGTTCCCCCCGAGCGCGAAGACGCTCATCGCCCGGTTGCTGTCCCCCGCAGCCTGCCGAGCAGCCCGCGCCGCCTCCGGGTGGAACGCGGAGATGCCGAGACCGGCCACCGCGATCACAAGCCAGGTCGCCCAGTATTCCGGAGTGAAGCCGACGAGTCCGACACCGATGGCCGCAACGAGCATCCCGGCAGGAATCAACCAGCGGCGCGGCCGGCGATCTCCCCACCATCCGAATGCCGGCTGGGCGACCGACGAGAGAAGGTTCGCCGCGAGTGTCAGCCCGGCGACCGCGGCGTAGCTGTAGTGGCGCTCGGCGACCAGGAACGGCAGCAGGGCAGGAACAACCCCCTGGTAGAAGTCATCGACAACGTGCGACACCGCCATCATGGCGATGCCGCGGCGATTCACTCGAGGGATGTCGACTCCACGATCTCCGCACCGGCATGACCGAGCTCCGCGAGTGCCGCGGCCGAGCTCTCCCTGCCAACACCCGCAACGAGGTCGGTGAGCACCCGCACTCCGCGGCCGTGCTCGAGGGCGTCCAGTGCCGAGGCCCGAACACAGTGGTCGGTCGCGATTCCGACGACATCGATGTCGATGACCCCGAGCTCATCGAGTTTGTCGGTGACGGTCGAGCCGTCATCCGTCCTGCCCTCGAAGATCGAGTAGGCGGGAGAACCCTGGCCCTTGCGTACATGCACGGTCACGGCATCCGTGTTGAGCGCAGGATGATACTCCGAACCGGGCGTGTCCGCGACGCAGTGCACCGGCCAGGTCGCCACGAAGTCCGGCTCCGCGCCCAGCGCGAAGTGACCGCCGTTGTCGCTGTCCGCGTCATGCCAGTCGCGCGAGGCGAAGACATGGTCGTAGCGGTCAGGATGCCGTGCAAGCAGGTCCGTGATCCCGGCGGCGACTGCCGCGCCGCCATCGACCCCGAGCGCGCCGCCCTCGGTGAAATCGTTCTGCACATCGATGATGAAGAGTGCCCGACTCACGTTGCCTCCCTGTCCAGAATCAATTGTTCGAAAGATTGTTGCCGCACCGGTAGACACCCGTCGTCACGGTGTCGAGTGCGATGGTGGCATCCGCCCTGACCGGGCCGAGTGCGTAGAACGCGAACGCGAGCGGAGTCCCATCCGCGGCATGCACGATGCCGGCGAGCGTCCTGGAAGTCTTGATCCAGCCGGTCTTCGCGATCACGGCGCCGCGCGCGACGGAGTTCGACCCGCTGAACCGGCTCGCGAGCGAG
>DATCXP010000222.1:0-31171 GCA_036565765.1 Terrimesophilobacter sp. | reverse complement strand
CGCTGCGCCCGGTTCACCGGCGGCTGACCCTGCGCCGGGCCGCCCTGGCGCTGGCCGAAGGCTCCGCGCTGCCCACTCGCCTGATCCGGCTTCCCCGGCTGGGTCTGTTGCCCGCCGAACGCCGCGCTGATCTGGTTGCCGGCGGCATCCTGGGCCTGCTGCGCCTTCGCGGTCGCCGCCTGCTCCAGCTGGCCGCGCTGATTGCGCACCTCGACGCCGCCACTGTCGGATGGTGCCGAGTAGCTGAGCCGCTCTGCAGGAGCCGCGCTGCCGCCGAGACCCTTCGCCGCGACCGTCGGGAGGGCGGCCGTCGCGCCACCGCCGCCGGTCACCTCGACCTCGAGGTTGAACAGGAACCCGATGGTCTCCTCGCGGATCTGCCCCATCATGTTTTGGAACAGACTGAACCCTTCGCGCTGGTACTCGACGAGTGGGTCGCGCTGGGCCATCGCCCGAAGGCCGATGCCGTCCTTGAGGTAGTCCATCTCGTAGAGATGGTCGCGCCAGCGGCGGTCGATCACCGACAGGACTACGCGGCGCTCGAGCTCGCGCATGGCGGGCTCGCCGAGTTCCTGCGTGCGCCGCTCATAGGAGAGCTTCGCGTCGGAGAGGATCTCCTCGCCGAGGAAGGCGCGGTTGACTCTTCCCCGCGAGCCCGCCTCGGCGAACAGCTCGTCGATCGTGATCGAGATCGGGTAGATGGTCTTGAGCTCGCGCCACAGCGCGTCGAGGTCCCAGTCGTCCGAGTGCCCCTCGCCGGTGTGGTCGTCGATGACCTCATTGATGACGTCCTCGAGGAAGTGCTCGACGCGATCCTTGAGGTCGTCACCCTCGAGGATGCGGCGACGGTCGCCGTAGATCGCCTCGCGCTGGCGGTTCAGGACATCGTCGTACTTCAGAACGTTCTTGCGGATCTCGGCATTGCGCGCCTCGACCTGTCCCTGGGCGCTGCGGATGGCGCGGCTCACGACCTTCGACTCGATGGCCAGGTCATCCGGTACGTTGCCGCGGCCCATGAGGGACTCCGCGGCAGCGGAGTTGAACAGGCGCATCAGGTCGTCGGCGAGCGAGAGGTAGAAGCGGCTCTCGCCAGGGTCGCCCTGCCGGCCGGAACGACCGCGCAACTGGTTGTCGATGCGGCGGGACTCGTGGCGCTCGGTGCCGAGAACGTACAGGCCGCCGACGGCGATGACCTTCGAGGCCTCCTCCTCGACGCCCTTCTTGACCTTCGCGAAGACGGCGTCCCACTCCGCCTCGTACTCGTCGGGGGTGTCGACCGGGCTCAAGCCCTTCGCGTTCATCTCGGCGACGGCGAGGAACTCTGCGTTGCCACCGAGCATGACGTCGGTGCCACGACCGGCCATGTTCGTGGCGACGGTCACCGACCCGTAGCGGCCGGCCTGGGCGACGATCGCGGCCTCACGGGCGTGGTTCTTCGCGTTGAGCACCTCGTGCTTCACGCCGCGTTTGGCCAGCAGCTTGGAGAGATACTCGCTCTTCTCGACGCTCGTGGTTCCGACGAGGACCGGCTGGCCTTTCTGGTGGCGGTCGACGATATCCTCGACGACCTGGCCGAACTTGGCCTGCTCGTTCTTGTACACCAGGTCGGACTTGTCCATCCGGATCATGGGCTTGTTCGTCGGGATCGCCACGACACCGAGCTTGTAGGTGCTCATGAACTCGGCCGCTTCCGTCTCGGCGGTACCGGTCATTCCGCTGAGCTTCTTGTACAGCCGGAAGTAGTTCTGCAGCGTCACGGTTGCGAGCGTCTGGTTCTCGGCCTTGACCGCGACCCCTTCCTTCGCCTCGATCGCCTGGTGGATGCCCTCGTTGTAGCGGCGGCCGACCAGGATGCGACCGGTGTGCTCGTCGACGATGAGCAC
This sequence comes from Terrimesophilobacter sp., assembly GCA_036565765.1. Taxonomy (GTDB): domain Bacteria; phylum Actinomycetota; class Actinomycetes; order Actinomycetales; family Microbacteriaceae; genus Terrimesophilobacter. Next base: position 29,288 of record DATCXP010000222.1, on the reverse strand, counting down.
CTCGCCGTTCATGACGACATAATCCTTGTCGCGCTTGAACAGTGCCGTCGCCTTGATCGCGTTGTTCAGGAACGAGATGAGCGGAGTGTTCGCCGATTCGTACAGGTTGTCGATGCCGAGGTAGTCCTCGACCTTCTCGATGCCGGGTTCGAGAACGCCGACGGTGCGCTTCTTCTCGTCGACCTCGTAGTCGACCTCCGGAATGAGCCGCTTCGCGACCTGGGCGAACTCGTTGAACCAGCGGTTCGCCTCACCGGATGACGGACCGGAGATGATGAGCGGCGTCCTCGCCTCGTCGATGAGGATCGAGTCGACCTCGTCGACGATCGCGTAGTGGTGGCCGCGCTGGACCATGTCGGCAGCGGTCCAGGCCATGTTGTCGCGGAGGTAGTCGAAACCGAACTCGTTGTTCGTTCCGTAGGTGATGTCGGCGGCGTACTGCTCCTTGCGCTCGGCAGGAGTCTGGCCGGAGACGATACAGCCGGTCGTCATCCCGAGGGCGCGGAACACTCGGCCCATGAGCTCGGACTGGTAGCTGGCCAGGTAGTCGTTGACCGTGATCACGTGGACGCCGCGCGAGGCGATCGCATTGAGGTACGCGGGCAGAGTGGCGACGAGGGTCTTCCCCTCACCGGTCTTCATCTCGGCGATATTGCCGAGATGAAGGGCCGCGCCTCCCATGAGCTGCACATCGAACGGGCGCATGCCGAGCGTGCGCACGGCGGCCTCGCGCACGGCGGCGAACGCCTCCGGCAGCAGATCGTCGAGCGATTCGCCGTTCGCGTAACGCTCCCGAAGCTCGTCGGTCTCGCCCTTCAACTCCTCGTCGCTGAGCTCCTTGAAATCATCCTCGAGCTGGTTGACCGCCTGGGCGTAACGCTGAAGACGACGCAGGGTCCGTCCTTCGCCGAAGCGGAGAACTCGTTCAAGAACATTGGCCACCGAAAACTCCCGGTATCTGGGCGGTTACGGCATGCTTGCGCGCGCCGCGTACTACAGCTGACAACAAAGCCTAACCCGCGACCGCTTTCTCCCGCGCACTGATCATCGCCGCTGGCGCTGTGCTCTGTGCTCCTCCTGCTGGTCGAGGTCGAGGCCGATCACACCGTAATCCCAGCCCTTCCTGCGGTACACGACGCTCGGCCGGTCGGTCTCCGCGTCGATGAACAGGTAGAAGTCGTGACCGACGAGCTCCATCCGGTACAGGGCGTCGTCGACTGTCATCGGCACTGCCGGGAACACCTTCTTCCGGATGACGACGGGGCTCCACTCCTCCTCCGTGTCCTCGACGGCGTCGACGATCGGGATCGCGCCGGTGAGGACCTTCTCGAGCACCGCGGGGTCCGCCGGTGTGATGTCGACGACCTTGAAGCCGTCCCCGCTCGCCTCCCGGAGCGAGACCGGGCGACGCTTGCCGCTCTTGTGCACCTTCATGCGGTCCTTCGCCCTGCGGACGCGCTCCATCAGCTTGTCGATCGCGAGGTCGAATGCGATGTACTTGTCGGCGCCAACCGCCTCCGCCCGCACAAGAGGACCGGGTCCGATGAGTGTCAGTTCGACGCGGTCGTCGCCGCTGGCGCCGTTCTTCTCGTTGTGCCGGGATACCTTGACTTCGAAGACGAGGGCCCTCTCGGCGAACCGTGCGACCTTCTCGGACTTCTCGGTCGCATATTCGCGGAAGCGGTCGGTGATCCCCAGACCCAGACCTTTGATGGAAACTTCCATGGCATCCTCCCAGTCTCGTGCGCGCCCACCCAGCGAAACCAGGCGGTTCATTCGCGCCTCTTTCAGCCACCGTAGCCGTCGGACCTTCGGATGTCACCCTCGGACTCTCAGGAACCTCCGATTGCCTCGAAGAGCCGCGGTGTGAAGGCGAGCGTCGCACCACAGGCGACCGTCCCGCCGGCCTCCCGGACCGCCCGGACGGCCTCCTCGATCGTCGATCCGGTCGTGAGGATGTCGTCGACGACGATGAAGTGCCGGCCGGAGAGCGAGCGCCGCGACACCAGGGAACCCTCGAGATTCTTCCGGCGCGCAGCGCGGCCGAGCACCTTCTGGTCCTCGTGGAGCCCGGTCTGCGCGAGGACATGCGCCGCCCGGAACCCCGCAGACCTCAGGAGCAGGTCGACCGGCGAGTAGCCCCTCCTGCGCCAGGCTTCACGGCTCGGCGGCACGGTGCACAGCTCGACCCGCTCACCGGATGTCGGCGCAATGGCCCTGGCCGCCTCCGCGAGCGCGAGACCCAGCGGTCGCGACAGGGCTCTGGCAAGATCGGTCCTTCCCTGCTCCTTGAACGCGAGGATCGCAAGCCGCACGGCACCCTCATATCGCAGCGCGCTCAGAACGCGGATTCCGACGGCGAGGGTGTGCCCGCTCGGAGCGTCCTCGAGCTGTGCCCGACAGGCGGAGCACAGTGCGCGATCCGGGCGGCCGCATCCCGCGCACTCGACCGGGAGCAGGAGCGCGAGCGCGTCGAGAGCGGCCTCGTGAAGCAGCGGGGGCATCCGCACAGCATGCCCGACCCGCACGCCGGCCGGGACAGGAGGCCGCATTCAGGTGCACTCGGACCTGAGCACACTCCTGTGGAGGATCGGCCGCGTGCTAACGCTGGGTTGCGATCAGGTCGACCTTGATGGTCGTCTTCTGCCAGCCGCTCCCGCGCGGCACGCGCAGCAACTGATCGGCGCCGAGAAGCCGCAGGCCGCTCTTCCCGCTGTTGCCTCCGACGATCGCGACCGACGCGTCCGGGCGGCCGAGAGAGCTCTGCAGCCCGCCGACATCGAATGCTGCGACCTGGTCGAGTCCGTTCTCCTCGGTGAGCGTCGCGACCGAGAAGGCATCCACCCACGCGAGATCGATCGCCGTCGTGGCGTCGATCACGGTGTCGAGCACGGGGGTTCCCAGGCTCAGCGGGACGTACTTCTCCCCCGCGTCGCGGATGATGGCCGCGATCATGAGGTGAGGTCCGGAGTCGGTCTGCAGCAGCATGGCGATCCTCGAGTTGTCCCGTGCGACCTCGAGGGAGACGATCCTTGCGCCCGCGGGCGCGGCAACGGTCACCTTGTGAGGGACCCCGTCGAAATCGTAGGCGATGATGGCGCCCGGTTGAGCGGCAGGCACCGACCAGATATAGCCGTAGTCGTCGAGGGACGGGGCGATGAGCCCCCTCCGCTCGTCGAGCTTGCGCGCCGGGATCTGGCCGGTGCGCACGACGTACACCCCATCGGCGGCCTGCACGGCGGCGACCGTGCCGCTCGACCCGAGCGTCACCGCGAGAGGCGCGAGCTTCACGACCTTGTCACTCAATTGTTCGATGGGTGCCGTGTCCCCGCCAGAGTAGTAGCCGAACCCGTCCGTGGCGAGGACGAGCGGCCGGGAGTCGACCCCGGGCGGAGACTCCGGAGAATCCGAACCGAGCGGAGGGATCGAGAGGAGTGATCCTGCGGCGGAGACGTCGACGCTCCCGATGCCGGGAACCGTGCTCAGACTTTGCGACAGTTGCAGCCGCATGAGCTGCCGCTGGCGTTCATTCGCGCTCGCCGCCTCGCTCGTCAGGTCGACTTGTGCGACGGTCGAATCGATCGTGACGGTCGTGCCGGGGCTCAATTGGGTTCCATCGGGGAACTGCGACACGACGGCGCCCTTGAGCCACTCCGGGGGCCCGACGAGGAGGGCCGAGACGATTCTCGTAGCGGTCGTTCCTCCCGGGAACCAGCGCTGGTCGGGCACCAGGTAGTGCAGGCTCAGGTCGTAGAAGTACAGGGCATGCTTGCTGAACACGTTGTGGAATGTGCTCTCGGCCAGGACGATTCCCGGCGGAGCCTGGCTGATCCGCCACTGGTCCTTCTCCTTCACGAATCCGAACGAGAGGGTCTGCTGGCCAGGCACGGTCCCGGTGTACGCCCCGAACTCGTCGACCTGCGCCGCCGTCGTGAAGGTGTAATCCATCGTGACGGAGTCGACAGGTGTGTAGCTGGGCGGCCCGGTGCGGATGAACACGCTCTTCCTCGGGTCCCACTCCTTGGCGAACGACGAGCTCAGGAACTTCCGTGCGACCAGGTAGTCGCCCTGCGGGCCGCTGAACGCCTTGACGAAGCCCTCGAGGATCTGCTGCTGGCTCGCCCCCTTCTCCGGCCCGAAACCGCGGAACACGAAGTCGGTCGACGTTCCAGTGTCGAATTTCTGCCCGGCCTGAACCGGGCCGCTCGTCGGGATGCCGCCGCAACCGGCGAGGCCGAGAACGAGCGCGAGTGCGATGACCATCGGGGCACGCCGTCCGAGTCGCTCAATCACGCTCCACCTCCAGGTCGGGGACGAATGGGGCGGGCGGGAGGTCGAGAGGGGAGGTCGTGAACCGTCCCCCCTTGTATCTCGGCAGGGTCAACCGGAAGCAGGTCCCCTCTCCGAACTCCGACCAGACGTCGAGCAGTCCCTCGTGCAGCGCCGTGTCCTCGCGCGAGATGGCCAGGCCGAGACCCGTGCCGCCGATCGTGCGCTGCCGGGAAGGGTCGGCCCTCCAGAACCGGTCGAAGATGCGCGACAGGTCATCCGCCCGGATGCCGACACCGTGATCGCGCACCGCGATCGCGACCGCCGTCTCGTTGCTGTCGACCGTGACCACGATCGGGTTGCCCTCACCATGCTCGATCGCGTTCCCGAGCAGGTTGCGCAGAATGCGACGGACCCGGCGCGCGTCGACTTCCGCCTCGAAGTAGCCGCCAGCGGCGACGACGCGCAGATCGCTTCCCCGCTCGCCCGCGATGGGCCGCATCGAGTCGACCGCGTCCTCGACGAGCCGCACCAGGTTCGTCGGCTCGACCTCGAGCTCGACAGCTCCCGCGTCGTACCGGCTCACCTCGAGGAGGTCGGCGAGCAGCACCTCGAAACGCTGCACCTGGGTGTGCAGGAGTTCGGCGGTGCGCGCCGTGGCCGGCGGGAAGCTCTCCCGCTGGTCGTACAGGACGTCGCCGGCGAGGCGGATGGTCGTGAGCGGGGTGCGCAACTCGTGCGAGACGTCCGAGACGAACCTCTGCTGCAGGCGTGAGAGCTCGCCCAGCTTGGTGATCTGCTCCTGGAGGCTGTCCGCCATCCCGTTGAAGGAGCGGGCGAGAGTGGCGATCACATCCTCTCCCTTCTCCGGAATCCGTTGCTCGAGCTGGCCGGCCGCGAGCTTCTGGCTGACCTCGGCCGCGAGGCGGACCGGACCGACCACGAGGCGGACGACGACGTAGGTCACCGCGCCGATCAGCAGGACGAGCGCGAGGCTGCCGAGGGCAAGAGTCTGCTGCACGAAGGTCAGCGTGTCCTGAGCGTCGCCGAGGTCGTAGACCAGGTAGAGCTCGTAGAAACCGGCGTTCGGCACCACGAGCAACGACCCGACCGCAAGTCCCGGGTTGCCGTTGGCGAGCGTCACCGATTGCCACCACGGCCGATCGGCGGTGCGGTCTCCCTCGACGGCGCCCCGCAGATCCTGCGTGATGACGGCATCCGGGAAGCCGAAGCTCACCGACTCCTGCATGATGACCGGTGTCGTCTGGCCCGGCGAGCGGTAGATCGCGATACCGAGGCTGCCGGGACTCGACGTCGAGCCACGGATGTTGGTCTGCACATCGCCGCTCAGGCTCTCGAGGTCGGTCTTGGTGGTGTCGGTCGTTGCGAGGTCGCTGTCGAACGTCGTCTGGGCGAGCACCGCGGCCTTCGCCGATTCCGCGAGCACCTGGTCGAGGCGGTTGACGAAGAGATTGCTGCCGATGCTGCTCGCCATGTACGTGCCGAGAACGGCGACGGCGAGACCCGAGAGCACCACGGTGATGGCGACCGTGCGGAACTGCAGGCTGGCCCTCCAGAAGTGGAGCAGCCGGCCAGGATAGGACCGCCAATCGGGCATGCGGAGCGCGTTTTCTCTATCCGCTGGAGCCGGCACGATAGCCGACTCCGCGCACGGTCATCACGATTCTCGGGTTGTCTGGATCGTCCTCGACTTTTGCGCGAAGCCGCTGGACGTGAACGTTCACGAGGCGGGTATCCGCCTTGTAGTGGTAGCCCCACACCTGCTCGAGCAGCATCTCGCGCGTGAAGACCTGCTGCGGCTTCGACGCGAGCGCGAGCAGGAGCTCGAACTCGAGCGGGGTGAGGTTGATCCTGGTCTCGCCGCGCCGCACCTCGTGGCCGGCGACGTCGAGTGTGAGGTCGCCGATGTGCAGGGTGTCGGTTGCGCCGACCGGGGTCGGCCGCAGTCGCGTGCGGATGCGGGCGACGAGCTCCTTCGGATTGAACGGCTTGACGACGTAGTCGTCCGCCCCGCTCTCCAGCCCGCGCACGACATCCGTGGTGTCCGACTTCGCGGTGAGCATGATGATCGGCACCCCGGACTCCACGCGGATCTGGGCGCACACCTCGATGCCGTTCTTCCCGGGAAGCATGAGGTCGAGAAGGACGAGATCCGGCCTTGTGGACTGGAAGACGGAGAGAGCCTCGGCGCCGTCCGCGCAGAACACCGGGTCGAATCCCTCGGTGCGCAGCACGATCCCGATCATCTCCGCGAGCGCGGTGTCATCGTCGACTACCAGAATTCGTGCGGTCATGGCCTGCTTTTCGTTTCTGCCGTACCGTCGGGCCGGCACCATTCATGCTTTGGCATAACAGTAGCCGAGTGTGAAACGATAATGCCGTGGCGGCGAACTCGCAGCAGGTCAACCCGGGGGTCGAGACGTGACGGACGAACAGTCCTGGCAGGCACCGGGAGGCCCCGCGCTGCCACCACCGACCCCGCCTTTCGGCGGCTACGCGCCAGCGCCCGCTCCCGGCCAGCCGGGCTCCCAGCCTCAGCCCGGTGCCATCGGTCAACCACCCGCCGCCCCGACCGGATGGACGCCGCCGCCGAAGCCCGGCCTCATCCCGCTCCGCCCCCTCGATCTCGGGACGATCCTCGGCGCGTCGTTCCGCGTACTGCGCAGGAACCCCCGCCCGACGTTCGGCGTCGCCCTGATCGTGCAGGGGGTCGTGACGATCGTCACGTTCCTCGCCGTCGGGCTCTCCACCCTCGCCGCGATCACCAGGCTCGACAACGTCTCCCAGGCCGACGAGAGCACGATCCTCGCCGGCACGATCGGGATCGCCATCGTCTCGGGCCTCATCTCGGTGTTCCTGAGCATCGTCGCCGGCGCCCTTCTGCAGGGCATCATCGTGCTCGAGGTCTCGCGCGGAACGCTCGGCGAGAAGCTCCGGCTGCGGCAGTTGCTGGGATTCGCCAAAGGTCGGATCGGCGCGCTCGTGGGGTGGGCGTTCCTGATCGCCGGAGTGCTACTACTGGTCATCGGCATCCTCGTCGGCGCCATCTGGCTGATGGTCACGACGATGGGCGCCCTGGGAGTCGGACTCGGAGTGCTGGTCGGGTTCCTCGGTGGGCTCGCGCTTCTCGTCGTCGGCCTGTGGATCGGAACCAAGCTCTCACTCGTGCCGAGCGCCCTCATGCTGGAGCGCTTGAGCCTTCGCCGAGCGATCGGCCGGTCCTGGGCCCTCACGAACCAGGCATTCTGGCGGACGTTCGGCATTCAGGCGCTCGTCTGGGTCATCCTCTGGATCGCCTCGAGCGTCGTCACGACGCCGTTCTCGGTCATCGCCCCGCTCCTGGCGCTCCTGATCGACCCGAACAACACCGGATCCGGGATCCCCGTGTCGGTCGGCGTGTACATCCTCCAGCTCATGGTCACCCTCGTCATCAGCGCGATCACCGCGGTCATCCAGACGGCGGCGAGCGCGCTCATCTACCTTGATCTCCGGATGCGCAGGGAGGGCCTCGACCTCGAGCTCACGAGGTATGTCGAGGCGAAGCAGTCCGGCGCGGCCGGTCTCGGGAGCCCGTACCTGCCCCCGGCACCCGCCGGCACTGCTCCGACGATCGACTCCCCCTGGGCATGATCACGGCCCTGAGCACTACCACGACACTGGGCACTGTCACGGCGCTGGGCGCTGTGCCCGCGAGCCTTCTCGCGGATGTCCCGGTCGATCCCGACGGCGACCAGGCCAGGGAGTGGATCGTGCAGGAGCTCGCGAAACCCGAGTACCTGGCAGCGCAGCCCACCTGGTTCGACCGACTGTCCGAGGCGTTCTGGAACTGGCTGAACTCGCTCGACCTGAGCGGCGGCGGCGCGGCACAGGCGCCGTTGCTCGTCATCCTGATCGTCGTTGTCGCCGGGGCGCTCACTGCCGCATTCCTGATCTTCGGCGTCCCCCGGCTGCGCCACCGTAGCGCCGCCGTCGGCTCGCTGTTCGGCGAGAATGAGACGCGAACCGCCGATGCCCTGCGCGCTGCGGCGGAGCTGGCCGCGAAGAACGGCGAATGGGCGGTGGCGATCGAGGAGCTGTTCCGTTCCATCGCGCGACGCCTGGCAGAGCGCACCCTCGTGTCGACGAGCCCAGGGACGACCGCGCGCGCATTCGCGAGGAAGGCCGGCGCGGTGTTCCCCGCGTTCGGCGACCGCCTCGTGGGCAGCGGGGCGCTGTTCGACCGGGTCCGCTATCTGGGCGAGCCGGGTTCCGAGGCCGAGTTCGCGGAGCTCGCCGAGCTGGAACGCGAGCTGCGCCTCGCGAAACCGGCAACGCTGCCGGTGCCACTCCCCACCGGGGTCGGCAGATGACTTCCAACGTCCAGACACCGATCGGCCAGGCGCAGACCATCCAGACCCCGACGGTACGGCAGGCCGGCAGGCGTTCGCGCTTCTGGATCATCGCCGGAGTCGCCGTCGTCGTCATCGCCGTCGTGACCATGATCGCGACCGGCGCAGGCGGGCCTGGAGGAGTGCCGCTCTCGGCGACGAATGCCGGGCCGAGCGGCAGCAAGGCGATCGCCGAGGTGCTGCGCGCACAGGGGGTCGCGGTCACGGCATCCGACAGTTTCGAGGCGACCCGCAGGGCGGCAGGCTCCGCCGGCGACACCACGATCTTCGTCGTCGACGACGGCGCCCAACTCGACGGTGAGCGGCTGAAGCAGCTCAGCGGCATCGCCGGCAACCTCGTCCTGATGACCCCGAGCTTCGACCAGCTCGAGGCGGTGGCCCCTGAGGTCGCTCAGGCCGGGAGCGTCACGGGCCCCGTCACGGCCGACTGCCCGCTCGCCGCGGTGGAGAACGCAGGGGAGGTCACCGGAGATGGCAGCGGCTATCGCCTGATCGACGACGGCGCGACCGCCCTGAGCTGTCTCGGCAGCGGCGACGAGGTGTACTCGCTCATCCAGCTCGATCGGGGCGGGAGCCTGGTGACCGTGATCGGCCTGCGGACCGCGTTCTCGAACGATCACGTCGCCGAGCGGGGGAACGCCGCGCTCGCGCTGAATCTGCTCGGGGCGAGCGACAACCTGGTCTGGTACCTGCCGTCGATCGACGATGCAGCCGGGCCAGGAACGCCGAGCATCGGCGAGCTCACCCCGGCCTGGGTGAGCGCAGCTCTCGCCCTGCTCGTGCTCGTGGCGATCGCCGCCGCATTCTGGAGGGCGAGGAGGCTCGGCCCGCTCGTGATCGAGAATCTGCCGGTCACCGTCCGCGCGAGCGAGACCATGGAGGGCCGGGCCCGCCTGTACCAGCGTTCCTCGGCGCGTCTGCGGGCGCTCGACGCGCTGCGGATCGGGACGATCGCCCGGCTCGCAGCACTGTGCGGACTGTCCAGACTCGCCAGCGTCGACGAGGTCGTCCTCGCCGTCTCCGCTGCGACCGGACGGCCGCCGCAGGAGGTGGCGGCAGTCCTGCTGCAGGCGATTCCCGCCGGCGACACGGAACTGGTTCGCCTCTCCGACGCGTTGCTCGAACTCGAGCGGGCGACTGCAGACGCCATCCGCCCCGATCGCAAACCAGGAGAATAGTGCAATGACGAATGATCTTCGAGGACAGTTCGCCCGGGTGCGCAGCGAGGTCGGCAAAGCCGTCGTCGGGCAGGATGGCGCGGTCACCGGGCTCATGATCGCCCTGCTGGCCGGCGGGCACGTGCTGCTCGAAGGGGTGCCGGGCGTCGCGAAGACGCTGCTCGTCAGAACGCTCAGCCGGGCGCTGCACGTCGAGACCAAGCGCATCCAGTTCACTCCCGACCTCATGCCCGGCGATGTGACCGGCTCGCTCGTGTACGACGCGAAGGCCGGCGAGTTCGAGTTCCGGGCCGGGCCGGTGTTCACGAACATCCTGCTCGCCGACGAGATCAACCGCACGCCGCCGAAGACCCAGTCGGCGCTGCTCGAGGCCATGGAGGAGCGGCAGGTGTCGGTCGACGGACTCACCCACCCGCTCCCCGATCCGTTCCTGGTCGCGGCGACCATGAACCCGATCGAATACGAGGGCACCTATCAGTTGCCAGAAGCCCAACTCGACCGCTTCCTGCTCAAACTCGTGCTCGACCTGCCGGAGCGGGACAACGAACTGCAGATCCTGCAGCGCAGCGCTGCAGGTTTCAACCCGCGCGACCTCGCGGCGGCCGGTGTCACCCCCGTGCTCGACGCGGAGCAGCTCGCCGCGGCACGGGCCGATGTTGCGACCGTCACGGTGAGCACGGACGTCATCGGCTACATCGTCGACCTCGCCCGCGGCACCCGCCAGAGCCCATCCGTGAAGCTCGGGGTGAGCCCGCGCGGTACAACGGCCCTGCTTGCGGCAAGCCGTGCCTGGGCGTGGCTGAACGCGTCGACCGGCGTGACGCCCGACCACGTGCAGGCCATGGCGTTCCCGGTGTGGCGGCACCGCATCCAGCTCCGCCCAGAGGCGGAGCTCGAGGGGGTCTCGGCCGACACGATCCTGCGGTCGATCATGCAGCAGGTGCAGGTGCCGATCTAGCATGGCAGTCTCCGGGTGGTTCGTCGCACTGCTCGCGCTCGGCCTCGTGCCGATCGTCGCATTCGACGAGCCGCTCTGGCTCGCCGGCTGGCTGCTGCTCAGCATCGCGCTCGGCGCTGCTGATGCCGCTCTGGCCGCCTCGCCGCGCAGGCTCACGCTCGCCCGCGAACTGCCGCGGCGCGTGCGCCTCGGCGAAACCGTCTCCTCGACCCTGTACCTCACCAACACGGGCAAGCGCACGCTGCGCGGCATCGCGCGCGACGCCTGGCAGCCCTCCGCGGGGGCGAACCCGACGAGGTCGCGCGTGTCGATCCCGGCGGGGGAACGCCGGGCGATCACGACGCGCCTCACCCCCATCCGGCGCGGCGAGCGCCGGGCGGCACAGGTCACGGTCCGCTCTTTCGGGCCACTGCGGCTCGCGGCCAGGCAGGCGACCATCGCTCTTCCCGGCGCCATCCGGGTGCTGCCTCCGTTCACCTCCCGCAAGCACCTGCCGTCGCGCCTCGCCAGGCTGCGGGAGCTGGACGGGCGCACGAGTGTCATGATCCGCGGCCAGGGCACGGAGTTCGACAGCCTGCGCGAGTACGTGCGTGGAGACGACGTACGCTCGATCGACTGGCGCGCCACCGCGCGGCGGGGCGATTCGCAGGGTGAGCAGCACCTCATGGTGCGCACCTGGCGGCCGGAACGGGACCGCCGCGTGGTGATCGTGATCGACAGCGGCAGAACCTCCGCGGCGAGGATCGCGGGGGAACCGCGCATCGACACGGCGTTCGAGTCCGCGCTGCTGCTCGCGGCGCTCGCCACGCGCGCGGGCGATCGGGTCGACCTTGTGATCTTCGATCGGCGGGTGCGGGGGCGGGTTCAGGGCGCGAGCGGGCCGGAGCTGCTGTCCAGGATGGTCGAAGCGATGGCACCGGTCGACCCGGAGCTCGTCGAGCCGGACTGGGCGGCCGTTCCAGGGCTCGTCCGCTCGGTGACGAGCCAGCGTGCGCTCGTCGTGCTGGCCACCTCGATCGACGCGCCGGGCGCCTCGCATGGCCTGCTCGGCATCCTGCCCCAGCTGACGAGGCGGCACACGGTGCTCGTCTCCTCGGTGACCGACCCGAGTGTGCTCGGCCGCCTGCGCGAGCGCGGCGACCGCGAGCAGGTGTACCGGGCCGCGGCGGCCGAGCGCTCCCTGCTCGATGTGGCCCGCGTGTCTGCCGCCATCCGGCAGCTCGGGGGCGAGGTCGTCACGGGCTCCCCCGCCGAGCTTCCGCCCGCCCTCGCCGACCGCTACATCGCGCTCAAGGCCGCGGGCCGTCTCTAGCGAACGAATTCGACGGAGATCCGGCGATTCTGCGGCCCCGGATGCCGAAAACGGCGATTCCGGACGGTTCTCCGTCGTTTTCGTTCGAAGCGCTCCGGGGAGGAGGCACGCGGAGTGCGGGCCGGGAGGAGTAGCCTGCGCTTCAGGACCAGTTCACCGGAACGGAAGTGGATAACCATGGCAAAGACCACCGCAAGCCGCCTCATGCCGAAGCTCGTCGCCGAGCTGTTCGGCACCTTCCTCCTCGTCTTCGGGGTGATCGGCACCGCGCTGTTCGCCTCGGGCGTCGCGGATGTCGGCGTCGGCTACCTCGGCATCGCCCTCGCGGTCGGCCTCACGGTCATCGTGGGCATCTACACGGTCGGTCACATCTCCGGCGGCCACTTCAACCCCGCCGTGAGCCTCGGCGCCGCAGCGGCAGGTCGTATCACCTGGCAGGAGGCCGGCGGCTACATCGTCGCCCAGATCGTCGGAGGGGCGATCGCCACGAGCGTGCTGTTCCTGATCGCCCTGGACGGCCCGGATGGCTTCCTCGCGGCCGCCGAGAAGAACGAATTCGTCTCGAACGGGTTCGACGCGCACTCCCCGTCGGGCTTCGGCCTCACCGCGGTCATCATTACAGAGCTCGTGCTCACTGCCGTCTTCGTCTACGTGGTGCTCGGGGCGACCGATCGCCGCGCGGTCGCCGGCTTCGCGGGCCTCGCGATCGGTCTCGCCCTCACGCTCATCCACCTCATTTCGATCCCGATCGACGCGACCTCGGTGAACCCGGCCCGGTCGATCGCGACTGCGATCTACGGAGGAGGCGACGCCCTGGCCCAGCTGTGGGTGTTCATCCTCGTCCCCGCCATCGGCGGGCTGATCGCGGGCTTCAGCTACAAGCCGCTGTTCGATCGCAGGGCCTGAATCCTCGAGGTCCAGACGCCGGCCGGCCTCGCGAGGAGCCGGCCGGCGCCCGGGTCTACATCCCCAGAGCGGAGCGGAGCGCGGCGCCGAGTCCGGCGTCCACGTTCGTCCAGTATCCGATCGCCCGCTCACGGATGTCGGCGCTCTTCACGCCGCCGACGGCGCCCGTGATGGTTTCCAGGAAGCGCGCCCTGGCCGCATCGTCGAACACATCACGGTAGAGCGTGCCGGCCTGCCCGAAGTCGCTGTCATCACTGCGCAGGGTCGCCGCGGAGCGCACCAGCTCTCCGTCGCTCTCCCAGCTCCCGGCGCCGGCGGCCGCGGCGTCCGCCGCCGGCCCACCCTTCGAATTCGGAGCGTAGACGGGAACATCCGGCGCGTTGAAGCCGTGCCGAGCCGCGCCATCCTGCGAGTAGTTGTGCACCGGCGCCGCGTGCGGCGCGTTCACCGGAATCTGGTTGTAGTTCGTGCCGACGCGGTAGCGCTGGGCATCCGGGTAGCTGAACACGCGCGCCATGAGCATCTTGTCCGGGCTGATGTCGATTCCCGGGACGGTGTTCGCGGGCGAGAGGGCGAGCTGCTCGATCTCGGCGAAGAAGTTCTGCGGGTTGCGGTCGAGCGTGAACGTGCCGACCCGGTTCAGCGGATAGTCGGCGTGCGGCCAGACCTTCGTGATGTCGAAGGGGTTGAAGCGGTAGCTCTTCGCGTCCTCGTACGGCATGATCTGCACGTGCACGTCCCAGGACGGGAAGTTGCCGGCCTCGATCGCCTCGTAGAGGTCGCGGCGGTAGTAGTCGGCGTCGATCCCGGCGAGCTTCTCGGCCTCCGCACCGGTGAGTTCGTGGTTGCCCTGATTCGAGGTGAAGTGGTACTGCACCCAGAAGCGCTCGCCGGCCGCATTGATCCACTGGTAGGTGTGCGAGCCGAAGCCGGGCATCTCCCGCCAGGAGCGCGGGATGCCGCGGTCGCCCATGAGATAGGTCACCTGATGGGCGGACTCCGGCGAGTTCGTCCAGAAATCCCACTGCATGTCGGCGTCCCGCAGCCCGGAGCCCGGCAGGCGCTTCTGCGAGTGGATGAAGTCCGGGAACTTGATCCCGTCGCGGATGAAGAACACCGGGGTGTTGTTGCCGACGATGTCGTAGTTGCCCTCCGTCGTGTAGAACTTCACCGAGAAGCCGCGCACGTCACGCCAGGTGTCCGGGCTCCCCTGCTCTCCGGCGACGCTCGAGAAGCGCGTGACGATCTCGGTCCTCGCGCCGGGCTGGAACACCGCGGCACGGGTGTACTGCGACACGTCCTCAGTGACGACGAACTCTCCGAAAGCGCCGCCGCCCTTCGCGTGAACGATGCGTTCCGGGATGCGCTCGCGGTTGAACTGGGCGAGCTTCTCCACCAGGTAACGGTCGTGAAGCGCCGTGACGCCGTCCGCGCCCGCGGTCAGCGAGTGTGCGTCGCTCGCGACCGGCGTTCCGGTCTGGGTGGTGGTGATTTTCGACATAGTGGCTCCTTGCTCGGTGAGACGATTCGGTCGGACGGGAAATCTAGGCGGATGCGGCCTGGCAGGCTGCGCACAGGCCCCAGAAGGTGACCTCCGCCGTGTGCACCGCGTATCCGGCGGTGTCGGAGGGGCTCAGACAGGGCGCGCTGCCGACCGCGCAGTCGACATCCGCGATGGCCCCGCAACTCGTGCACACCAGGTGATGGTGGTTGTCGCCCCTGCGGCGCTCGTAGCGAGCCGGGGAGCCGGCCGGTTCGATGCGGCGCAGGATGCCTGCGACGGTCAGGTCGTGAAGGATGTTGTGGACGGACTGCACCGAGATGCCCGGGTGCGTCTCGCGGAGCACCCTGTTCAGGGATTCCGCGTCGCTGTGCGGCTGCGCCTCCAGCGCGCCGACGAGGGCGACTCTGCCACCGGTCACGCGAAGGCCGGCGTCGCGGAGCTCGCTCTCGATCGTAGTTGTCACGTCAACAGTATAGCCTCAATCGTGAACCACTCAAAATAAGGCGGATGTCAGCCGGCCACGATCCTCTGCGCTCCGCTCTCGAACTCGTCGAGATCGCCGGTCTCCCCGGCACGGAACGCCCTGCCGCCAAGCACCCACTGGTAGACGAGGAATCCGGCGAGGGCAACCGTGCCGATGCCGATCTTGACCACCCAGGGCCAGTCCTGCCGGGTCACGAAGCCCTCGATGATCCCCGAAACGAACAGGGCGATCGCGAGGCCGATCGCGACCGTGAACAGGGCCCGCCCGTCCTCGGCGAGCGCCTGGACGCGCGTCCGGGGGCCGGGCGCGATCCAGGCCCAGAAGATCCGCAGGCCTGCGGCGCCGGCCACGAAGATCGAGTACAGCTCGAGTTGGCCATGCGGAGCGATGTACAGGAAGAACACGTCGAGCCGGTCGTGGGAGGCCATGAGCGCGCCCGACAACCCGAGGTTCTCGGCATTAGTGAACAGCAGGTACGGCGCATACACGCCGACGATCCCGAAGGCGACGCACTGGGCGGCGAGCCAGGCGTTGTTCGTCCACACCAGCGCCGTGAACGAGCCCATGCCGTGCTCGGAGTAGTAGCCGACGAAATCCTTCTCCACGAACTGCCGGCGCATCTCCTCCGTGCCGAAGTTCGCCAGCACACCGGGTGTCTGCAGCGCCCACACCCCGTACAGCACGGCAACGATCGCCGTCGCGGCCGTGACCGCGAGCGAGAGCCACCGGATGCGGTACAGCGCGGCAGGCAGCTGTGCGGCGAAGAAAGCAGGCAACCGGCTCAGGATGTTGGTGCTCGCCCCGGTGAACCGCAGCCGGGCGCGGGACAAGCCGAGCGACAGCCGATCCCCCTGCACCGACTGCCCAACGGTCGCCTTGATCGCGGAAAGCTGGCTCGCCCCGGACTGGTACCGGTCGATCAGCTCGTCCGCCTGCGCCCCCGTCATCCGGCGTTTCGCGCCGAGCCGGGCAAGCTCGTCCCATTCATCGCGGTGGGCGGCGGAGTAGGCGTCGAGATCCATCTGCTTAAATACTAGGCATGACCCTGCCGCAGGAGCCGACATCCGTCACCGGGGACACGGTCGACGACGAGCTCATGACGGGCGAAGCAGTCGCCCTCGACCTGCGCCCGACGAGTTTCGTGCTGCGCGGGGCAGGCGCGGCGATCGACTGGGCCGTCTATTTCGGACTCTGGATCGTGATCGTGATCGCCGTGACGTCACCCGTGTTCCAGCTGCTGGCGGATGCGGCGGTGCTGCAGTCGATCGTCGTCATGGCGCTCGTCCTGTGCATCGTCGTGATCCCGACAACGGTCGAGTTGCTGAGTCATGGCAGATCGCTCGGCAAGCTCGCGGTCGGGGCGCGCATCGTCAGGGACGACGGCGGGGCGATCGGCTTCCGGCACGCGTTCATCAGGGCGATGACCGGGGTGCTCGAGATCTTCGGAACCCTCGGCGGGCTCGCCGCGCTCGTCGGGCTGCTGGGCTCGAAGTCGAAGCGGCTCGGCGACCTCGTCGCCGGCACCTACAGCCAGCACGAGCGGATCTCCCACGTCACGCCGCCGGTGTTCGGGGTCCCCCTCGAGCTCATGGAATGGTCGAGGACCGCCGACGTCGCGAGGATGCCGGATGCGCTCGCCCGCCGGATCGCGCAGTTCCTCGCCTCGGCCGGCGGCTACACCCCGCAGAGCAGGGACCGGGCCAGTCGGCAACTCGCGCAGGAGGCTGCGCGCTACGTTTCCCCCGTCCCTGCTGCGAACGCGGAGCTGTTCCTCGCTGCGGTGGCCGCCGTGCGGCGCGACCGCGAAGCCCTGGCGCTCCAGCTCGAGCGCACCCGCCTCGAGCGGCTCCGTCCCGTGCTCGAGGGCCTGCCGCACGCCTTCCCCGACCGCGACTGAGCCGCTCCCGTCCCGTCTGAACGAAAACGACGGAATTCGGGTCGCTGCACGGCGTTTCGTGCCCGGATGCGGCATCCGCCGCCGATTCTCCGTCGTTTTCGTTCACGCCACGCGGGGGCAGGCGCTCTGGCACGTCAGTAGCGGTAGTGATCGACCTTGTACGGGCCGTCGACGGGCACCCCGATGTACGCGGCCTGCGCGGGCGTGAGCTCGGTGAGCTCGACCCCGAGCGCCGCGAGGTGCAGCCGGGCGACCTTCTCGTCGAGGCGTTTCGGCAGCACGTTCACGCCGATCGGGTAGTCCTGCAGGTAGAGCTCGAGCTGTGCGAGCACCTGGTTGCTGAACGAGTTGCTCATGACGAAGGAAGGATGTCCGGTCGCATTCCCGAGGTTCATGAGCCGTCCCTCGGAGAGCACGAGCACGCTGCGCCCGTTCGGCATCCTCCACTCGTGCACCTGCGGCTTGATCTCGACCTTCTCGGCGCCGGCGAGCGCCTCGAGCCCGGCAATGTCGATCTCGTCGTCGAAGTGTCCGACGTTCGCGACGATCGCCTGATGCTTCATCCCGAGCAGGTGGTCGACCGTGATGACGTTCTGGTTGCCGGTGCCGGTGACGAAGATGTCCACCTCGCCGAGTACGCTCTCGATGCGAGCGACCTGGTAGCCGTCCATCGCGGCCTGCAGCGCATTGATCGGGTCGATCTCGCTCACGATCACGCGGGCGCCCTGGCCGCGCAGCGCCTCCGCGGCGCCCTTCCCGACGTCGCCGTAGCCGGCCACGAACGCGACCTTGCCCCCGATGAGCACGTCGGTGGCGCGGTTCAGGCCATCCGGAAGCGAGTGCCGGATGCCGTACTTGTTGTCGAACTTCGATTTCGTCACCGAGTCGTTGACGTTGATCGCCGGGAACAGCAGCTGGCCGGCCTTCTCCAGCTCGTACAGTCGGTGGACCCCCGTCGTCGTCTCCTCGGTGACGCCCTTGATGCCCGCGGCGATGCCGGTCCAGCGGTCCGGTGAGGTTGCGAGCGAGGTGCGCAGCGTGTCGAGGATGACGCGCCACTCGTGACTGTCGCCTGCCGCTGCGCCGGGAACCGCACCGGCCAACTCGAACTCGCGGCCCTTGTGCACGAGGATCGTGGCGTCGCCGCCGTCGTCGAGGATCATGTTCGGGCCGACGGCGCCTTCCGCGCTCCAGTCGAAGATCTGCGAGGTGCACCACCAGTACTCCTCGAGCGTCTCGCCCTTCCAGGCGAACACCGGGACGCCGGCCGGAGCGTCGACCGTGCCGGTCGGGCCGACCGCAACGGCTGCGGCGGCCTCATCCTGCGTTGAGAAGATGTTGCAGCTCGCCCAGCGCACCTGTGCGCCGAGCGCCGTGAGCGTCTCGATGAGGACAGCGGTCTGCACGGTCATGTGCAGGCTGCCGGCGATGCGCGCGCCGGCGAGCGGCCGGCTCGGGCCGAACTCCTCGCGCAGGGCCATGAGGCCGGGCATCTCGTGCTCGGCGAGCCGCAGCTGGTGACGGCCGGCCTCGGCCAGGCTGAGGTCGGCGACTTTGAAGGGCAGGGCGGTAGTCACGGTCATGGCTCTATTCTCCCCCACGCGCCCCCCGCGTGGCCGCTGAACGAAAACGACGGAGATCCGCCGGCGAAAGCGCGAATCGGCGACCCACGGCGCGGAAACGGCCGTTTCTCCGTCGTTTTCGTTCAGGCGGCGCGGATGAGGGACAGCGCGTGGTCGCGGATGCGCACCATGGTCTCGCGGGTGCCCGCCTCCACGTTCAGGCGCAGGAGCGGCTCGGTGTTGCTCGGCCGCACGTTGAACCACCAGAACGTGTCGTCGGAGTGCCCGGAGACGGTCAGCCCGTCCAGCTCGTCGAACTCGCCGAGCGAGGAGTAGGCGTCGACGATGCGCGCGTAGGCGGCGGGAACATCCCCCACGGTCGAGTTGATCTCTCCGCTCAGGGCGTACGGCGTGTAGCGGCGGGAGAACGCGGAGAGCGGCCCGTCCTGGCCACCGAACTCGGCGAGGAGGTGCATCGCCGCAAGCATGCCGTTGTCGGCACCCCAGAAGTCCCGGAAATAGTAGTGCGCGGAGTGCTCCCCTCCGAAGATCGCTCCGGTCGCGGCCATCTCATCCTTGATCAGCGAGTGCCCGACGCGCGTGCGGACGGGGATCGCCCCGGCAGAACGGATCGTCTCCGGCACGATGCGCGAGGTGATGAGGTTGTGGATGACGTAGATCGGGGCATGGTCTTCCCGGCGACCGGGACGGTCGTCGGCGCTGGCGTCGCGGCGCTGGCCAGAAATGGCCGACGCTCCAAGCTCCAGCGCGCGCACCCTGCGGATCTCCCGCAGCGCGACGACCGCCGCGACCGCAGAGGGGTTCATGGCCTCGCCGTTCTCGTCGATCACGAAGCAGCGGTCCGCGTCACCGTCGAACGCGAGCCCGAGATCGGCGCCGTGCTCCACGACGGCCTTCTGCAGGTCGACGAGGTTCGCCGGGTTGAGCGGATTCGCCTCGTGGTTCGGGAACGTGCCGTCGAGCTCGAAAAACAGCGGGATGACCTCGATCGGCAGCGCGGGCAGACCGGCCGTCCCGCCGAGCACTGCGGGCACCGTGAGCCCGCCCATGCCGTTACCCGCGTCGACGACGACGCGCATCGGGCGAACGCCGGACAGGTCGACGAGTGTCCTCAGGTACGCCGCATAGTCGGCGAGGACATCGAGCTCCCGGAATCCTCCTGGGGCGGCGACCTCTCCTATGCCGGACTCGAGGTAGACGGTCGCGCGGTCCCGGATGGCCTCCAGCCCGGTGTTGAAGCTGATCCCGCGGGCGCCGGCCCTGCTGAGCTTGATCCCGTTGTAGGTCGCGGGGTTGTGGCTCGCCGTGAACATCGCCGCCGGGGCGTCGAACCGGCCGGAGGCGAAGTAGTTCTCGTCGGTCGAGCACAGCCCGATCGCCACGACATTCGCGCCGCGGGCCTGCGCGCCACGCGCGAACGCCGCCGCGAATCCGGGCGAAGAGTCGCGCATGTCGTGGCCGACGTAGACGTCGAGGCCGGATGCCGCCACCTCGTCGACGAATGCGGCGCCGATCGCAGAGACCACGGCATCCGTCAACTGGGAACCGACCAGCCCACGGACGTCGTATGCCTTGACGAACTCGCTGAGGTCGGGGTTAGAGCTCATTTTCCAATGCTACGTGACGCACCACCTGCCACCCCCGCGGGGCGGAGAGGCGTTCGGAGTGCTTCGCGCACAGGTCGTAACTGTGCGGCTCGTGCCTCCTGCTGAGCGGCCCGAGCACGGCCATCGAATCGGCGTACACGTAGGTGAGCGTCGACACGGCCTCTCGGACGCACGCCACCTTGCTGCACAACCGACCATCCATCGTCCCTCCACCATAGCCATCGCCGGGGCACGGCGCCGACACCCCGCCGGGTAGAATCGCGACATGGCCAGGGCTCCGCGAAGCAGTGCACGCACCTCGGTGCGCGCGGGATGGCGCGATCGTCACGGCCGCGGCATCCGTTCCGCCGTGACCGGACCGCAGCTTCCCCGGCTGCACACGCGCGCCGACCTGTTCGAGGCCACCGTCGCCTCGACCGCCGAGTACCTCAGGGACCTGTGGCCGGCCGAACTCGCCACCGTCCACTTCGAGATCGCGGTGCTCCCGGCAGCTGAGGTCGGCCGCGTTCAGCGCTGGCTCGTGATCCCCCAGGAGCGCAGGATCATCCTGTTCCGGCTGCCGATCGAGCGGCTCGCGAAGCTCCACAGGAACGACGACCTCCATCGCCGGATGATGGTCGAGAGTTGCGTGTTCCGTGCCGTTGCCGAGCTGCTCGGCAAGGATCCGTGGGATCTCGCCCCCGAGCGGTTCAGGCACTTCTGAGCGCGTGAGGCACGTCCGAGCGCTCTGGCCCTTCTGAGCGCTCTGGCTCTTCTCAACACTGCGGGCAATCTGCGCGCTACGGCCCTGGCGCTAGCGGAACACCCTCATGGGCTGGGAGGCGCTCTCCGGAGGGGTCAGCACGAAGCTCGCGAGCGCGCCGGCACCCCGGTAGCTGAGTGACGCGCGCAGGGTGTCGAACCCGGAAAGGGTGTAGCTCGCCCCGCCGCTGACCGGGACCGCAGCGACACCGCCGGCCGGGACGGTCACGGTCCGGTCTACCCCTCCCGCAGCGCTCATCGTCACGGTGACTGGCGCATCGTTCGGATTGACGAGGTGCAGGATGGGCGACGGTCCTGGCGCGACGCTCAGCAGGGCCTCGCCATGCAGCTGGGGCGCCGAGACGAACCAGGCGAAGTCGGTGGCGCCGAGCACCGGGGACCTGGCCGGGTCGGTCGGAATCCCGCCCTTGAGGGTCACAGTCGCGGCGCGCGCGGCGACGACCGCCGGCCTGTCGGTCGCGACGCTGAGCGTGTAGCTGCCGTCCGGGAAGTCGCCGAGCGGGAAGTCGGCGACGACGCCCCCGGTCACGCTCAGGGTGACCGAGCTGGGAGCGGTCACGCCATCCTCCGGGTACACCGTGATGTGCGCATCGGTCGGCTTCGTGCCCGGAACGAGGATGCGGAGCACCGGCGTCGCGTCCTGGTATCCGCCGGTTCCCTGGATCGCCTCGATCGCGTCATTGCCGGTGAGGACGATCCCAGGGATGACGCTCAGTGTTGACGGCCTCGCGCTCACCCCGGACACGTCGATGCCACCAGGGTCGAGCGTGCGCACGATCGACTGCTGGAGCGTCGCGACGATCTGGCCACCGGTGGTCACGACGTGGACGACCGGACTCGAGACATCCGGGGCGAAGGCCGCGAGCGAGAACACCCGCTGCCCGCCTGGCGGGACGACGATGCCGTCGGTGCCCGCCGCTGCGACGAGCCCGCTCTCCGAGAAGACCTGGAGGTCGACCGTTGAGGTCACATTGCTCGGATTGCTCAGCGAGAGAAGGGTCGTCCGGCCGGTCACGGTGGATCCGCCGACGAGCCAGCCGTCAGAGTTCGAGGTCGCGCACTGCACCGCTGCGAAACCCTTCAGGTCGCCGGCATCGACCTTCTGGGACTGGCTTCCCGCAAGGATCCCGGATGGCTCTCCCGCCGCCGGGGGGCTCAGGATGAGCTTCTGCGGCGGCAGGTTGCTCGGATTCTCCGGCGAGGGCAGTGCCTCCAGCGACGGCTCCCCCCTCGTTGAGGCGCGCGCCACATCCACGGTTCCGACCGTGTACGCCGTTGCAGCATCCTTTCCCGTCGCGTCCCCGAGCTGCAGGGCGGGTCCTGGGCAGATGCGCTGCTGCAGTGCGGCCACCGGTGTGACGAGGCTGGACGCCGGATCCGGCCCGAGCATCGGGAGGGGCAGCCAGGTCGCCGCGGCGACGGTCGCGACGGCGACCCCGACTCCGACCAGACCGGCCATCAGGCGTGCCCCGACGAGCATCGCACCGCGCGGCGTGATGTGAGTCCGCGGCGGGGTGGCGGAGTGCTCGTCGACGGCGCCATGCTCCTCGATCATCCCGTGCTCTTCGAGCGCACCCGGCCCGGCCGCAGGCCCCGCCTCAGTCATGGTCTTCCTCATCGAAGGTTCCCGCGGGCTCCTCGGAGTCGGCTGCGGCGCGCGGCCTTCCGCGCCTGCCTTCTGTGGGGATCGCAAGCAGCGCCGTGACGCCGAACACGACTCCCAGTCCGATCAGAATCCACACGCCGAGTGCGGTGTCGGTGTTGCCGGGGTTCCTGCCGGCGACCGCCGTCTCTCCCTCGTAGCGCCAGAGCAGTCCGTTGGCGGTCGTGCCGACCGGCGTCATGATCTCGTTGGCATCGAGCGCTTCCACCGTGCGCTGGTAACTGTCGTCGGACTCCGTGCCCGGCGAGACGACCACGAACCGGATGTCGAGCTCACGGAAGTCCTTCTCCTCGTCGTACCCGCTCCTGGAGGCGAGGTTACCGGCGAGAGCCGCTATCCGTCGCTGCGCGGCTCCGAAGGTGCCCGTCGTGCTCGCGAGCGTCGATTGGTCGTCCAGCGTCGCGCCGAGGCCACGCTGGACCGACGCCGAGATCCCGGCGGCTCCCCGCGAGTCGATCACGAGCGTCCCCGCACTCGGATGGTGCCTGGCCTCCGCCGTGACGAGGGCGGGGAGGATGCGGCCGGTTGTGGGCTGCACCGCTGCCGTCCCGATGACCATGGCACCGAGCAGCGGCAGGGCGAGCGCCGTCGTCGCGAGGGCGGCCAGGACACCAGACGGGGCGGCCATCCGCCCGAGCGCCGGTAGGCACACGACGGCGGCGGCGGTGAGTCCGAGCCAGAACAGGCTGAGCCCGGAACCCGGCCACACCGTGACCGCCTGGTCGCCGATCGAGGAGACCTGGAGGTGACTCGCCGCGACTGCCGTGAGATAGCCGAGCAGCGCGGTGACCATGGCCGGGATGGCGCGGCCGGAGCCGGGCAGGAACAGCGCGAGCAGGGCGAGCGCGCCGAGCGGGGCGAGGAGTGCTGCGACCAGGATCGGGCCGACCTCCGGCGGGATCGCGAACCCCTGCAGAACGGCGGGCCAGCCGTGCAGGGCGCCCGTCGCGTCGGAGAGGGCGAGCCGCCATCCGCTGGCCGTCCCGCCAAGGACCGGAACGCCGGGGTCGGAGAACAGGCCGAGCAGGTTGTGCCTCATGAGCTGTTGCACCACGAGCGGGGCGAACAGCACGGCGGCGGGAATGGGGATGCCGACGATACGGTGAATGCTCGCCGGCCGTGCGACGATCATGGCCACCCAGAGCAGGAGGAGCGCGGGGACGAGCGAAGGGGCGCTGGCCGCGACGCCAGCGAACAGGAGTGCCGCGGCCGCGCCGGCCGCCCAGGATCGGCTCGCCGAGAGTGCTGCCAGGAACAGCCACGGCAGAAGGAGATGCGCAACGACTGCGCCGAGGTGTCCTCCGGAGAGTCCTGAGAGCAACGGTGGGGCGAGCGCCCACAGTAGCGAGGCAACCGCCGGGATCCACGGCGAGCGACTGATCTTCCTGGCGCAGAACCAGGCTCCGAGCGCGGCGAACGGAAGGGCGCTGAGGTAAAGCAGAACGATCGAGAAGGATGGCGCCCAGAAGGTCAGCGATCCGAGGACCGCGAGGACGGCGACGAAGGGGTCGGCGGCGCCCAGGAAGCCCGTGCCGACGTCTCGCCAGCCGAAGCCGACCTTCGACCACAGTTCCGGCACGGTCTCCGACAACGGCAGCAGGCCTCCACCGCTCACGGCGTTCGCCCCGAACAGCGAGCCATAGGCGAACAAGCCGATCACGGCCGCCAGGAACACGACCCACAGCCCGCCGTGCGCGACGAACCCGGCCCGGGGGGCGAGCTGCGCACTGGCGCCATCCGGCCCGCCGTACAACTCGGCCAGCTCTGCCTCCTTCGCCTGGGCGCGCCGCTCGCGAACCTCGGCGGTGGGCATCCGGAGTGGCGCGACGGCGCTCCAGCCGAGCCTGCGAGTGCGCCGCAGGTTTCTGCGGGCCGCGCCGACCCTGCCGGCGAACGCCGCGTGGAACGCCGCCCGGAACTCGCCGCCGATCGCGCCGGGACGTTTCGCGAGCAGATCGCCGATCGAGCGGAGGACCGCAAGCGGGACCAGCGAGAACCAGTGGAACAGCACGGCCCAGCCCGGCGCGTAGACGAGACGCCGGTGCAACTGCGCCGAGCGGGCGAGGCGGAATCGGCGGCGGTCGGAGACTGCCTTCCTGCCGAACAGCTCCGGCCCCCCGGCGCTGGCAATCCGTGCACTCGGCACGAGCACGACCCGGTTGCCGGCGAGGCGCGCCCGTACCGAGAAGTCGAGAGCGGCGTCGATGTTCGCCAGGCCGGGGTCGAAGCCTCCGAGCGAGACCCACAGCGACCGTCGGACGAGCATGCCCGCCGCCGCGACGCCGAGCACGTCATCCTGGGTGTCGTGCTGGGCCTGGTCGAGTTCGCCCTCGACGAGTGCGACGCCCGCACCGAAGGTGCTCATGGTCTCGCCGAACGCCGCGATGACGGCAGGCTGCCTCCAGCGCATGAGCTTCGGCCCGGCGACGGCGACGGATGGCGCGATCTCGACCGCGCCGAGAAGCTGTGCGAGCGCGGTCGGTGCCGGCGCGTTGTCGTGGCCGAGCAGCCATAGCCACTCGTTGTCCGACTCCTGGGCGGGCGCGAACCGCACGGCTTCCGCGACTGCGGACCCGAAGCTCGTCCCTTCCTTCACTGTGATGAGCTGGGCGGGGCCGAACGCGGCGAGCATCGCCTCGCTCGCATCCGTCGATGCGACGTCGACGGCGATCAGGACATCCGGAGCGCGCGTCTGCGCGGAGAGCGAGGCGAGAGTCCGTTCGAGAAACTCGGCCCCGGAGTGGGCAACGAGAATCGCGGTGACTCGTGGCTGCATCTAAGACAAACTACGCGTGCTTGCGCAGCTTGCGGCGCTCCCTCTCGGAGAGTCCGCCCCAAATGCCGAACCGCTCATCGTTCTGCAGAGCGTATTCGAGGCACTGCGCGCGCACCTCGCAGCTCGCGCAGATCTTCTTGGCGTCGCGTGTCGATCCGCCCTTCTCGGGGAAGAACGCCTCAGGATCGGTTTGGGCGCAGAGCGCATCCGACTGCCATGCGAGAGCGTTGTCGTCTTCCGCAACCGCTTGCCTGACCCCCGGAACCCCAAGCCTGACCGGATCGATGAACCAGTCGTCGGGGACCCCGCCGCGATGCTCGTTGAGCGCCATAGCACATCCTCCCCTGCCTGCCGCTGCGACTTGCGCAACTCTTAGGGGTAATTACACTCGTGTAGTTCGGTTTGGTCAAGTCGCAGATCGTAAACCTTCAACTCGGTATGGAGGGTTTCGACAGGCGGTCAGTGGCAGATTCGGTCAGCGGGGCGGCCGATTCTCCACCTTCCGGTATCCGTCGCGCGAGACCTGGGTCATCGTGGCGACAGTCGAGGCGACAATCGTGGCGACGATCAGCATTAACAGGAACATGGCAGAAAATCTATGTCTTGACGAATTCGGCCACCAGTGGCAGGATCGCCACAGATCGAGTATTTTCTGCCAAGGAGTTCCGTTGCTCAAGAAGATCGCCCTGCTGGCCATCCCCGGCACCGCCCCATTCGAGTTCGGTGTCATCTGCGAAGTGTTCGGAATCGACCGCAGCGACAGCGGCGGGCCCGCCTTCGACTTCACGATCGTCACCGCGAAACCAGGAAGAGTGCCGACGAGCCTCGGATTCGCTCTTCTCGTCGAGAACGACCTCTCCGGCGCAGCCGATGCCGACCTCGTTGCTGTGCCCGCGCACTCCCTCGAGCGCGTCGATGAGGCCTACCTGGATGTCGTCCGGGCGGCCGAGAAGCGGGGGGCATGGGTGCTCAGCGTGTGCAGCGGGGCGTTCGTACTCGCCCAGGCCGGAATCCTGGACGGCAGGAGAAGCACGACCCACTGGATGCACTCCGACCGCCTCAGGGCCGAGTTCCCGCTCACCGACGTCGACCCGGAAGTGCTGTTCGTCGAGGATCGCAACGTCGTCACGAGCGCCGGGACGGCATCCGGGATCGATGCCGCGCTGCACATCGTGCGCAAGGAGCTCGGGGCCTCGGCGGCGAACATCATCGCGCGGCGCATGGTCGTGCCGCCGCAGCGCGACGGCGGGCAGTCGCAGTACATCGAGACGCCCGTCACCCAGTGCCGCAGCGACTCGCTCGCACCGGTCACCGAGTGGATGCTGGGCAACCTCGAGCAGGAGCTCACGGTCGACCAGCTCGCGCGCAAAGCACTCATGTCGTCCAGGACGTTCGCGCGCCGGTTCCGGGCCGAGACCGGAACGACGCCCGCGGCCTGGCTGAACCGGCAGCGGCTGCTGCGGGCGCAGCAACTGCTCGAGGAGACGAGCCTCGGCCTCGAGACGATCGCCTCCGACACCGGGTTCGGGGCGGCCGCAGTGATGCGCCACCACTTCCTGAAGACGCTGCAGACGACCCCCACCGCGTACCGCCGCGCCTTCGGGGAGCGCATCCCCGCCTGACCCGGGTGCCGAAAACGACGGAGAACCCCCTCTCCGTGGTCGTTTTGTGCCGGAACGGCCGTCATGGCGACGGATCTCCGTCGTTTTCGTTCAACACGAGCCGGGCGCGCGGGCGGGCGCGACGATGCGACGCCGGGCGACGCGGGCGGTACGGATGCCGGCGACGGTACGCGCTGAGCGCCCGGTCATCCGCGATCGCCCGCTCCGTCGCGGCGAGGCATCCGGCCCAGTCGCCGTAGAGCTGCGCGTAGTCGAATCGCAGGACCCACTTGCCGAGCCTGGCCATCTCCGCGTCACGGAGGTGGTCGGTGTGGAACGTGCTCTTGCCCTCCCCCGTCCAGGCCGGGTCGTGCTGGCCGCCGTCGATCTCGATGTACACGTTCGGCCCCACTTGCCCATCAAGCCGACCGACCCCGGGCACGAACGGCTGCGACTCGAACGGGATCCCGGCATCGCCGAACCACAACCGGGCGAACGTCTCGCCGTGCGCTTCGTCGAGCCGGCTGACGAGAGGCCTCCAGGCCCAGGTGTGCTGCGGCGCGCGGCGGAACACAGCATCCATTCGCGCTTCCCCCCATCGAAACTGGTGCATGACGGCGCTGCAGCACGCGACCGCAACATCCCGGTCCTCGGTGCGCAGCACGACCAGGAGCGCGTCGTCGAGACTCACGCGCCAGCGCGATTGCGCGCCGAGTCGGTCGATAGGGCGGTCGATCCAGTGCGGCCGGATGCCGTCACCCGCTGCCAGGGGTTCACGGCGTTCGACGGGGCTGCGCAGACGGCGCGCCCACGTCGGCACGGCGATATCGACGTGTGCGCGTCGGGGAACTCGCAGCCCGTAGCTCTCGAGCGCCGCGACACCGGTCAGGCGTCCGCCGATACGGACCGCGTGCACGGCCGGTTCGGGCGCATCCGGCACCGAATACCAGCCGTGTCTCACCCGGAAGATCATGCGGTGCCGCAACGCCGCGCGGATTCCCCCGTCGGTGTAACCGATCCCGAGCAGATCGCGGCGGCGCAGGAAGCCCCCGCTCGTGCGGATGTCGTGGGCGATGCGGAACATGCGCCAAGCGTTGCGGATGCGGTCACCCCACGCCCGCGTCGCCCGGCCTGCCCGTGGACTACGCCCTTGCCTCGCCGCTGTGGAGGAGGGGTGCCGCCCACCCCGATCGGCCCGGACACCAGGCCGCCTCCGCCCCGTAAACGAAAACGACGGAGAACCTTCTCGAAATGGCCTCTTTCGGCCAGAACACTCCTTGCCACCCCCGATCTCCGTCGTTTTCGTTCAGACGCCAGCCGCTCGGATCGCCGGCAATGGGGAGTCTCAGGACGCGGCTGTTGCCACCGCCCGAGAACGAGCCGCGGGCACCGCCTCAGGGGGTGGTGGCCAGAAAGAGCTCCCCCTCGCCCGAGAACGAGAGTCGCGCCTCGGAGGGTGTCACGTACACCGCAGAGCCACGCTCGACCGCGACGGACGACTCCCTCCCATCGATCGAGAATCTCCCGGTCGTGCACAAGGCGATCCCCGGCCCCGTGAGGTTCCAGGTCGCGGCACCGGACACCCGCGCGAGCGTGAAGTCGGGCACCCCCGGCCGGTAGACGTCGAGCCGAGGCGTCCGGACATCCGGCTCCAGATAGGGCACCGGCCCGGTCTCGAAGTCGAGCACCCGCATCAACTCCGGCAAGTCGACGTGTTTGGGCGTGAGCCCGCCGCGCAACACGTTGTCGGACGCGGTCATGAGCTCGATGCCGAGGCCATTCAGGTACGCGTGGATGTTGCCGGCCGGCAGATAAAGCGCCTCGCCACGCTTCAGGGTGACCCGGTTGAGCAGGAGGGCGGCAACAATGCCAGGGTCTCCCGGGGATGCGGCGCTCAGCACCCGTATCGTCTCGACGGCTTCCACAACGACGGAGTCTCCCCCATCCGCGGTTGCTTCAGTGCCGGGAACACCGTCACCCGGGCGAATCTCCGTCGTTTTGGTAAGCGCGACAACCTGGGCGAGCACCTCGTCAACGCCGGGGCTGCGCGTCATGAGCCACTCGAACAGATCGGGCAGCGAGGCGAGCCGCGGCACGAGGGACTCGAGGCCGAGCCCCTCGAACAGCGCCCGCGTCCGCTCGACCGGTCGGAAACCGCACAGCGCCACGAACGTTGGGCTCAGCGCGACGACGATCTCGGGCTTCGGATGGGCGTCCCGATAGTTGCGGTGCGGAGCATCGAGCGGGATGCCGAGCGCGTTCTCCCGCTCGAACCCGAGTCGGGCCTGCGCAGCGGTCGGGTGCGCTTGCAGCGAGAGCGGCGATGCGGCAGCGAGCACCTTGAGCAGGAACGGCAGCCGCGGGCGGTCGCCCAGCGCC
>DATCXP010000199.1:0-2611 GCA_036565765.1 Terrimesophilobacter sp. | reverse complement strand
TCGGCGGCCGCCAGGCCGCCCGGTCAATCCACTTCCTCGGGATGGTCGTCCTCTCCGTCTTCATCGTCGGGCATGTCGCGCTCGTGTTCATCTCGCACCGGGAGTACAACGTCACGCACATGGTCTTCGGGGAGTACGACCCGGCGCGGGTCGCGCAGGCGACGACGATCATCCTCACGACGATCGCCCTCGTCGTCATCGCATGGATCGCGATCAGCCACCTCAGCCTGCCCGACCGCCGCCGGACGCAGAGGTTCCTGTTCGCCCTGATGGAGCCCTTCCGCAGGCTCACCGTCAACAGGCTGAGGCCGCGGAACCGCACGGCCCACGCGTACACGGAGAAGGACATCTCGCCGTACCACTGGACCAACGGCCGGTACCCCCGGCCGGACGAGAGTCCC
The DNA here is from genome assembly GCA_036565765.1 of Terrimesophilobacter sp. GTDB lineage: Bacteria > Actinomycetota > Actinomycetes > Actinomycetales > Microbacteriaceae > Terrimesophilobacter. The sequence goes on along the minus strand of DATCXP010000199.1, from coordinate 2,210 downwards.
CGGAGTGGCACGAGCTCGCCGCGCAGGACTTCCGTGACTACGTCCTGGAGATCCGCCCGTCCAACGACCCCGACCGAGTCGTCCGCGTGCCGTTCGAGCAGATCAAGGCCCTGCCGCAGCAGGAACAGATCGTCGCGCACGCCTGCATGCAGGGCTGGACGGGCATCGCCAAGTGGAAGGGCCCGAAGGTGATGGACGTCATGGCCCTCGCCGGGCCGCCGCCGGCTGACGCCAATTACCTGCTCGTCACTTCGTTCGGCCTCGCCCAGAGCATGCACGACGGGCGACCGCTCGAGCCGTTCTACTCCTGTGTCCCGCTCGAGGACTGCCACGAGGGCGAGTCGATCCTCGCCTGGTCGATGAACGACAAGCCGCTGCCGTGGACCTTCGGGGCGCCGCTGCGGCTCCGCGTCGAGTCCTACGTCGGGTACAAGATGGTCAAGTACATCCGCTCGCTCGAGTGGGTCGCCGACTACAGCACGATCGGTGACGGCATGGGCGGCACGCGCGAGGACTCGGGCTACCAGGCGATCAACGCACGCATCTGACCAGGCGGAGGGGTCACGCAGCCCGGCTCGGAATGGGACGCTGGTGCCCATGGCGGTGGACGTCCTCGTGGAGACCGTGATCGAACGGCCGGTCGCCGAGGTGTCTGCGTTCGCGGGCGACCCGTCGAACGCACCCGCGTGGTACGCCAACATCAGGCGGGTCGACTGGCAGACCGAGCCGCCGATGCGGATCGGCAGCCGAGTTGCGTTCGTCGCGTTGTTCCTTGGCCGGCGGCTCCGATACGTCTACGAGATCGTCGAGCACGTTCCCGGAGAGCGGCTTGTCATGCAGTCCGGCGGCAGGCCCTTCCCCATGCGCACGACCTACACGTGGGAGCAGGTCGGCGAGGGTCAGACCCGTATGACGCTGCGCAACTCCGGTCAGCCCAGCGGCTTTGCGGCCGTCGGCGCCAAGGCGATGGCCCGGGCCATGCGCCGGGCCACGACGAAGGATCTCGCCCGACTCAAGGCTCTGCTCGAGTCCAGGTGACGTCCTGCGCGCCGCCGGCGCGGACGACGATGCGCTGGCACGTGGACATAACATGAGCGCCATGCCCGTAGACATCAGCGCCACATTGGGTGATCTGGTCATCGAGGACGCCCGCCGCACCCGCATCCTGGAGAAGTTCGGGATCGACTACTGCTGCAGCGGTCAGCGATCCCTTGCCGAAGCGACGAGGGATGCCGGTCTTGACGTCGACGTCATCGCGCAAGCCCTGGACCTCCCCGACGGCTCGCCGTCGCCTCAAGGCCAGCCGGCTCGCGAGAACGCGGTCCTCGCCCACGACATCGTCGACACCCATCACGCGTACATGTGGGAGGAGATGCCGCGACTGCAGGCGCTTGTCGACAAGGTCAACACGGTGCACGGCGACCGGCACCCCGAGCTCGCTCGGGTGCGCGCGGCCTACACCGAGGCCGTGGCGGCCCTCGATCCGCACATGACCACGGAGGAGCGCGTCGTCTTCCCGGCGATCAGCCGGCTCGAGAAGACAGGCGCGCCCTTGGCGGCGTTCGGCTCGTTCGCCAAGCCAATCGAGGAGCTGCGTGCCGAGCATGACGCCGTCGGCGCGCTCTTCAAGGAGATCCGCACGATCACCGACGGGTATGCCGCACCGGACGACGCCTGCAACTCCTATCGCGCCATGCTCAAGGGCCTGGAGGAGATGGAGCTCGACCTGCACGAGCACATTCACCTCGAGAACAACGTCCTCTTCCCCCGCGTGCTAAAACTCGAGCAAGAGGTCTCCAACGCCTGACCCTCCTGCCTTGGCGGGGAACTCACACGATGTTGGGGTATGCCGTTGAGCCCGCCCTGCACGAATGCATGCTTGGCTCGGTCATCGGGATCGTGACTGAGTGGGCGTGCAAGAGTCACACGAAGCCCGGGTAATCGGCGAGTCTTCCCGCGCGCTGTGACCGCGTCACACCGCCCAGAATGACGCTATCGGAGCCGCCACCGAGCTACTGGGGTGCGAGTTCCGCGTCAACCGCCGGCGCTGCCGGTTCACCATCGCCATAGTCGGAGATGCGAGTAAGTGTCACGCCGCGCGGGCTCGTGGAGCCTGCGAGCAGCATTCCGAGAACCATCGGATCGAGCTGGAGTCTGCTTGTGCAGGATTGAAAGAGCTCACGAACATACGGATATGCCGCGAAGAATCC
>DATCXP010000172.1:0-7108 GCA_036565765.1 Terrimesophilobacter sp. | reverse complement strand
CGATTGGACCTGCCATCGCGTCATCAGCGACGGAGCGAAGATGTTAAGGAAGCCGCACGCAATCAAGACGAACCCTGCGAGCAACCAGTAGAGACCCCAGGCGGTGCTTCCCACATGGGGATCGTAGATCACGCCTGGGTGTCCGAGTGTTCAGGAATGTCGCTTGATGCGAACTCTCGTCAGTGTTCGGCTGGTGGACCCGTATCTGGAGGACGGGTGCGGACACCAAGATCATCGGGCTCGCTCCATTCGGCCAGCCGCATCGAGTCCAGGGTTGGTCGACCGAAGCCTGACGCTCCGTTGGTGGAGTAGAACTCCAACTCCGCCATGAAGCCGTCGATCACGTGCAGCAGCACGCCGACCTCCACTCCGGATGGATCGCGGCCGAACGCGTCGGTTGGCACTCGCTCGCTGACCGTCGCCTGCGGGGCTGATCGGCTGACGGCAAGGGCGACCGAGTCGCAGCCGCAGCTGCAGGAAGACCCCCTAACCAGCACGTGATCGAGTTGCGCGAGGAGCTGGTCCCGTCCAGGAAAACGCTTCGTGAGGAGGAACTCCAGGATCGCCCTCTCCTCCGGGATCAGTGCGCGCATGGCTGAGTCAGAGAATAGGCCGGTGGGGTGTGCGAGCGTTGCAGAACGTACCCGGAGAGCCGCGCCTTCGCCAAACTCCTCATCGACTGCGAGGAGGACCGGACACTGCGGGCGGTGCTGGTTGAGCTGCTACGGGAGGCGGACCGCTGAGTTAGGGGTATCGAGGGCCGAGCCGCGCTTCACGTTCGGTTAATCGCCTCGCCAATGAGAACCACTATTCCGAACACGACGATCAACGCGCCCTGCCATCTCGTAGGAGTTATCGGACGTGGGGGAAACCGTCTCCGCTGCCACGCATCGATGCGTTCAACATTCAGCAGCAGGACGACCCCGAGCAGAATCAAGACGAGCCTAAGCCGACAATCAAGAGCAATTCAACTTACCGCCTCAGCCGAAGCCCGGCACGTCGGACGAGTGTAGGGCGGCGTCAACAGGCTTCCAGAAGGTCGGCGAGACGATCTAGCCTCCGGTTATGGCGCGGCCGGAGCGGCAGATCCTGGAGCATGCCGTCCACACCATCGCAGAGCAGGCGGCGAAGGCGGACGACCTCGTCGACGAAGCGATCGAGGTCGGGCACGGCCGGTCCGATCCACTCGTCACGCACGCCAAGATGCTCCGGCTGGAGTTGCTCAAGGTGAAGGCCGATCTCGAACGCGAGCTTGAGGATCTCTCCCTCAACTGCACGAAGTGCGGCCTCGACGTGCATTGGGTCCAGGGCTCGGGGTCACCCCCGGACATTGGGCACACCGGGAGCCGGCGCCGCACGGCGAGCCGGCGGTCTGATCCGGTCACGCGCGACCTGGACCCAGCGCCGGGCAACCGTACACGATCAGGTCAGCAACAATCTGATCGCCGCGCAGGAGTTGCCAGGTCGATCCGTCCATGAACGCCTGATTAGCCCATGGTCCAGAGAGAGCCGGGATTCCGAGCATGGCCGCATGACGCCGGTCACGTTTCAACGGCGTACTTGAGCCCGAAGGACCGACGGTGCTCATGAGTCGCCGAGACCGCGCCGATGATCGAAGGATGACCAGGTCCCGAGATGCAGCGCTCAGACGGGTCGCCTTCGCCACTGGACTCGCCCTCGCGACCCTCACGGTCCTCTGGTTGGTTTCCGCGCTGGCCATGGCGAGTCTCACTCCGGGCCATTGGGGGGACGTGGCTCGAATCGCGCTCGCCTCTCTCGTTTCCGGAACTGCTTCAGCGGTGCTGATTCGCCGTGGTCGACCACCCCGAGATTCTGGTGAGATGCGGTCTGCTTAAGGTCCCGCGCATGGCGGCGTGAGCCAGTTCACCCGCCCATAGATACGGCGGCGAGGACCGACCCTCGTGACGGCGTAGGCTCCCACGATGAGACCCGATCAGCTCGAGCGAGAACTACGAGAACGCCTCGACACCCTCGGTCCCGCTCCCCGCGCCGAACTGCTCCACGTCCTCATGCTGCCCCGATTTCGACCGGGTAGACCGGATCGGCGAGTTCTGGAGCTACCCCCCAGATCCGCACCTTCGGGAGCTCCTAATCGACCCAGTGGAGGACAAGGCAACAAAGGCCGTCGTGTGGGGCTGCTCATGGAGGGATGGAGCGGGGACCCGCCTAGGACAGGCTCTCCTGCCTCTCAGTCGCTCGTACACGGACGACCTTCGAAGGAAGAGCGCGACTGAGCGCGGCGGCCTGGCCCGGGTCGCGTACTGCCTCCGTACCGCCCACCGAGCACTCGGGATGACGCACTAGAGGGACCTGACTCCCCAGTGCGCGGCGCATCATCCGATCGACGGAGCGGTGAACGGGGCGGCGCGTATGTGGCGCTCGAGCGACAAGACGATCGCCGAGATCGCCCGACGTGTGGAGTCACGGTCGGAGTCCACGTTCAGCCGAGTGTTCAAGGAACGATGCGGCGAAGCGCCGCCGGCGTTCCGGCGCCGCCGTTCTCCACGGACGGACGGAGCCGCCGGAACTGCCCCGCGGTGAGCCCGACCCGACGCCTGAAGATCCGGCGGAAATAGCGGACGTCGCCGAACCCGACCGCCGCCGCGACGCGGTCAGACGCCAGCTCGGTCGACCGGAACAGCGCGAGCGCCCGGTCGATGCGCAGTCGATGGATCTGCTCCGTGAGCGTTTCCCCGAACGACGCTCGGAAGACGCGTCCAAGGTAGTCGGGACTGCAGGCCAGCGCGTCGGCGATGCGGGCCGTGCTCAGGTCCGGGTCGACCAGATGTTCGGCAACGAAGGTCGACGCCCGCCCGGCGAGCGTCGGGGCGGCGTCGTGGGCATCGGCCATCGACGGGAGCCGAATCTCCGACAGGAGAAGTTGCACGTAACTCCGAGCGATCGCCGGCGACAGGATCCCGCGCTGCTGGTCCTCGAGGAGATGCTCGAAGTGAGCTCGCACCCGGCCGGGCCGGGCCACGGTGCCGGTCCGGCTTTCCGATGCGATTGCGGCGTCGTCGGCGCCTGCGTCCGTGGGTGCGTCGCCGAAGCAGACCCAGTAGAACCAGGTCTCGCGGTCCAGGTCGTCCGAGCCAAAGTGCCGCCGGCCCGCCCGGAGGAAAACCCATTCGTCCCGGCAAACTTCGAATCGCTGGTCCTGCTCCGCGATGGGCAACATCCCCGCCTGTACCACGATGAGCTCGTGCACAGGGAGGACGCGGTCGGCGTGTCGCCGCATCAGTCCCGGCCGGTGCACGCCGACCTCCACCACCGCCCGTGAGAGGCCGCGACGCGCTGCGGTCATGAGGACGGAATCGTACCCCTCGACGTCGGAGCCGGCCCTCGCTACAGGTCGCGAGGCCGCCTAGCCTCGAGACCAGGTCGGAATCGGATGAGGGAGAGAGGGATGCTGACCGAAGAGCAGATCGACCGGTTCCATCGCGATGGCCTGCTGGTGATCCGCGGCGTGTTCGACCGGGACGAGGTTCGGGCGCTGCAGCGGGCTGCCGACGAGGTGACGGCGGAGGCGGTCGCCGGCCGGGGGACGGGCCACGGCTACCGGGAGGTCGATGGCCGCCGGCAGTACTACCGCACCGACGGGGTCCTGTGGGACCGCGACGCCGCGTTCCGGATGGCGACGGTGAACCCACGGCTCCTCTCGGCGGTGGGCCAGTGCCTAGGTCACCCGTTCATGCCGATCAACGACTCGCTCGTCGTGAAGCTGCCCCGCTCCGGCGTGGCGATCCGCTGGCACCAGGATCCGCCCTACGAGGGACCGGACGGGCTACCGAACACGTTCGGGATTCCCAACTTCGACTGCGACATCTACCTCGACGAGGCGACGGTCGAGAACGGCTGCCTGTACGGGCTCGCCGGCTACCACCTGGCGGGGCACGTTGAGGTGGAGCGGTTCGCGGAGGAGGAGCTATTCGGCCGGCCCGACGCGGTCGCGCTCCCGATGGACCCGGGCGACGTGCTCCTGCATTCGATCAGCGCGCCTCACGGGTCGAGGGCGAACGATTCGGAGACGCTTCGCCGGATCTTCTACGTGCACTTCATGGCGCGCGAGACGCTCGAGGCGCTGCATCCAGAATGGATCGGGACCAAGCCCCGCTTCGGCGAGCTGGATGTCGCCCGAGTCCGATCCATGATCCAGGAGCGCGCCCGTGCCGGCCTCGCCGAGCCCGGGACCGAGAAGGTGGAGCTCACCCTAGAGGGGGTCGTGTTCAACGGCGACCCGGTCACGCCGCCCCGACACTGGGAGAGTCTCGCCGCGAGCATGACGTTGGAGCAGCGGCAGCGAGCGAAGACGCTGGCCTGAGTGGGGACAGCGCGGCGGGCGTCGCCACGATGGGCCTAGCCCCGCGTCGATGGAGATCTACGAACTCGAGGCGCTGCTGCCTCAACGCCTGGACGCCCTCGGTCCCGCTCCCCGCGCCGAACTGCTCCACGTCCTGATGCTCCCCGACTTCGAGCGAACCGACCTTTCACAGGAATAGACCGGCCAGCTTTGGGAATGAGCTAAACCGCTGGACTTCAATATCCGGGACAGGAGGGCCAAATGCCGCAACGGAAGAGCGTGACCAACAAGGTGGTCGGGGCGGGAAAGAAGGTGCTTGCGACCGACGCAGCGCAGGGCGTCATCGGTGCCGTCGCCGACAAGATGGAGGAGATCGCTGTCGACAAGGCCGATGATGCTGCCGAAATCGTCAAAGAGAAGGCCGCAAAAGCTGGCGGCCGCAGGCCCAGCTCCAGGAGGCCACCCACCACTCGGAAGACCGGTGCTAGGAAGACCGGTGCTAGGAAGACCGGTGCTAGGAAGACCGGTGCTAGGAAGACCGGTGCCCGGAAGACCGGTGGCAGGAAGACCACCGCTCGCAAGACCGGTGCCCGGAAGACCACCACCCGGAAGACCGGCGCTAGGAAGACAAGCTCGAGGGCGGGTTACGGGAAGCAAAGGACTAGGACGCGTTAGTAGTCATGACCGGGTACGTCAAGTCCCTTTGGGGCTCCATCCAAGGGGATCCGGTATTTATGCAACGGGTGAACGGGTGGCTGACGATCTTCTGGATCGCCATGATCCCGATTTCAATCGCAACTGGTTGGATCAACAGCGTCGCGTACGTGGCTTCACTCTCCCTTTGGGCTCTCGTATCGGGTCACTGGTCGGCCTGGCAGGCGGCCCGAGTGGAGGTCGCCCAGAAGAAGGAAGAGGAGCGGAGGATTGCGGAGGACATGGCTGGTGAGATCGTGGAGAGGGTCGTCGAGGAAACTGACGTGGAGAAGCGTGGGTAAAGGTGGAACAACACGACTGCCAAGCCACCCGACGTACAGCTCTCCACTGACGAGCTTCCGAAGCTGATCGACTGTCGAGAGGATCGGATGCTGCGGGCGGTGCTGGTCGGGATGCTGCGGGAGTCCGACGGCTAGACGCTGGGAACCGCGATATCGCATTCCGCCGAAAACGACATCCGGCGAGACGTTCTTAGGGACCTCATGAGTCGGCTCCGTCGTTGATGTACCTACGACCGACCGGCTGATTGGTCTTGGCAGTCGTCCACGCCAAGAGCCCCATGAGCACATGCCTTCCGCCTCGGAAGTCATGGTTCAGCCCCAGGAACACGGTGACCCGGACCTCTTCGTCGTCCTCGTAGACCTCGACGTGGTGAAGTCCGTCGATGATCCCGTGGACGAACTCGATTCGGAGCGTCTGATCGTCGGCCTCGACGTCGATCCGGTCCCAGCGAACCAGGCGTGGGTCTCGGCGCGTCGGGTTCTGGACGACTGGGTCCCCGCGGAACGCCCAACGATCCCGAAAGCTGACGAGCATCCGCAGCTCGACGACCTGCTTCGAGATCCCGAGCACCCGCGCCGTCTCCTCCACGACCCAGTCGAAGGACGCCTCGTCGGGGGCATCCATGAACGCAACGAGGCGCTTGTCCGCCGGGACCAGCCAGACATCGACGAGCCGAGCGCCTTCCGTGTAGCCAAACCGCCCACCTACGGAGTCGCCCCACCGCTCCAGCGTGGCAAGACCGTCAGGCGCAGGGGCGCTAAGCAGCGCTTCTGGCCGTGACCTGGTGACTCTGCCCATCGCAAGTCCTCATCCTGATTCTGCCCGAGAATGTCGGTTCGTGACGCAAACGACATCCTTCGGCGTGCTGCCTCGGTCTACGCCTCGCTGCCCGCCTACGAGATACTTCACGTCGTGCTGACGTGGCTGCCTCCTGGGGTCGAACTCATGACGGACGTGAGTCCGGCCGACTGGGTCGTCGGCTACCTGAAGCCGTGGGATCCGACCGGCGCACGACTTGAAAGCTTCGTGCCAGGAGGGTTCGAGGCCTACGCCCGCATCTTCCATCCGGCCAAGTTCCGACCCGCCCGGCGCGGCGTGCTCGATCCTAGCATCAGTCGAAGATGGGCCGACCTCGCCCGCGAACACGGTCTCGAACTCACGCCCGACATCGCCTTCGTGGAGGTCAGCGGTCTCGAACCAGGGGACGATGCGCTCGACGAAATCGCGCCGAGTGACGAGAACCTGCCGCCGGAGACATGCGACTCGCTCGCGGCGCTCCTTCGCGGTCACAGCTCAACACCGGGTGTGTCCTGGTTCTGCCTCTGGGACGGGAACGGCGCGTTCTGGAGTGCCTCGCACAGCCCCCTGTATCCGGCTGATGCCAGGCGAGACGAGATCGCCCGGTATCAGGCTGATCGGCCCACCGGCACGTCGCTGCCGAAGACGCTCCCGAAGCCGGCGCTCAAATTCGTCGGGGCATCATCCGGCCCTCACCCTGGGATCGAGCCGTGAGTACAGGATGTCGGCGATGAGGTTGGCGATGATGACCGCCGCCGAGAACAACAGGAACAGGCCCTGGAGCAACGGGAAGTCCTTCGAGTCGATCGCCTGCACCGTCAGCAGGCCCAACCCGGGATAGGAGAACACGTACTCGACCGTGATCGCCCCGCCGAAGATGAACCCGAGCGAGAGCAGCACGACCGTGAACGTGGGCAGGAGCGCGTTCGGTACCACGTGGCGCCACAGGATCTGCTTCTCACGCACACCCTTGGCCCGGGCCGTCATGACGAA
>DATCXP010000164.1:0-3574 GCA_036565765.1 Terrimesophilobacter sp. | reverse complement strand
TTTCAGCAAGGTCACTGCTACCAGGCAAATGTTCAGAACAATCAGTCCGTCCGCGATCGACCTGCCAAGCCTCTCTCCAGCCGAGTCCGAACTGAGGGGAAAGGTCGCCAGCACCGCAAGCCCGAGGAACGCGATCGCTGCTACGCACGCGTCGATCGAGAGACGACCCTCTGTCGTCCAGTAGACGTCGTCGAGGTGGAGAAGCATCGCGAACTCGTCGAGGACGAGCGCCGCGCCTGCTCCGAAGACGGCCGCCAGAATCGCGACCCAGAATTCGCGTGGCTCGAGCGCGAGGGCAAGGCCTCCTGCGACCAGGCTTAGCACGACACCGGGTACGAGATGGTGGACGTGAACGTCACCGACGATCGCACTCCCCCATCCTCGGACCCGAGCCATGCGGGTGTAGAAGCGTGTGCCCGCCAGCGTCAGGATGAAGGCCAGCAGCACCAGGAACGCAGGCTCTCGGCCGCTGTCGTAGATGTGCGTGCCGTATCCAGGCACGAAGCCGAAGAGGTTCATCGGATCATCACGACACATCCTAGGCCCCGCCTTGCCAGCCCTTGACTGAGCACTGTCGGACACCGGCTGGTGTCAAGGAGCGAGTCTGCCGCCAGTTCAGGGTTCGCCGCCGCGGCGGAAGTCGCCGCGCCGAACGGTTAGGCTCGTCGCCATGGTGTTGGACGAGGTGCGGGGGGACGCGCCGGTTCCGGCCGCGGTGCTCGACAAGCTGGAGGAGCGGTACCTGCGCCCGATCGCGCAGGCCGCGAAGCTCGAGGGACTGCTCGCAGATCCGCTGTTCCTCGCCGACCCGATCAATCATCCCGCGCTCTTCTCGGATCACGGCCCGATCCACGTACGCGATGTCGCTGCCTGCTACCAGGATCTCGCCGAAACGGCGAACGGCCTGCTGATTTCACCGCGCCCGCCGGAGCGGTTCGCGTTCCTGGTCGCCTACGGTCTGCTCGCGACATATCTCCACGACATCGGCATGGTCGATCTCACAACGACCGGGCGGCGGCTCCACCCGATCTACGCCGCGCACGCGGTGTTCGCAGCCGAGTTTGAGGACCTGATCGACCCCCTCCTCGGCTTCGACGGACCGCTCGCGCAGCGGCTGCAGGCGGTCCAGGAAGCGGCGCCGCTTGGCGTCCCGTCCCACGTCGTCCTCCGCGAGCTGCTCAGCCTCACTCTCGTTCACAGCAAGTCGCTCGTCCCCGCGTCGCTGCTCGACGACAGGGATGCGTTGCGGAATCTGATCCAGCGCGCCGTGCTGACCGACCTCGAGACGCACCGGGTCGCGGACGAGGCGCTCTCCGCTCGTGATACGGACCCGTTCGTCGCCTCGGCGAACGCAGATTGGTACGAGAGCCCGCTCGAGGACTCCTTCGCTTGGCTCACGTCGCAGGACGTCGCGCACCGCAGTCTGGCCGATGACGTGCTCGACGCACTCCGATTGCTTCGGGTTGCGGACGCGCTGCGGCAGCGAGGGACCTCACTGCGGACGACCGGTGGGTACGAGATCCTGATCGACGCGGCCACGGGAGAAGTCGTTTTCTCGCTGCGGACGGCGGACGATGCCAAGCTGTACCTGCTTCGCGGCCACAACGCGAGAAGCGCCGGCGAGGCAAACCTGCGGGCGGTGACGGTGACGGCCGAAGGCCAGGTGCGGATCGCCTTCCACCGCGGCGCCTACCTCGAGCCCGAAGCAGCGATCGCGGCCGCCGGGAGCGCTTCGCTGGTAATCGGCGAGATCCTCGCGGACGTCCTGCCAATGCTCACGGCCGGGACTCCAGCGCTCGACCTTCCTGCCCCCGTGATTACCGACGAACCCCATGTTCAAGTGGAGCGTCCGCGAGACAACCCAGACTTCGCGAACCTTGTCGCGCGGCTCGTCGCGGCGGTGCATCCCGAGTCGGCCGGCCGGATCAGCGCCGTCGAGTCCGAGCTTGCAAGCCCCGAGGGCGCCACCCAGCAGGAGTGGCGGCGCTTCCACGGCGGCGCCGCCGTCGATCCACGTTCAAAGGAGGCTCGCCACTTCCTCAAGCAGCTCGCGCAGAGCGGGGCGAAGGTCGACGGGCTCGAGCTTGACGAAGCCTTCGCCGATCTCAGACGCGTACGTGTGGCGGCGGACGAGATCGTCATGACGGCCGGCTCTCCCTCAGGCTTCGTCTACATTCCGACCGCACCCGGGCTGCGCGTGCAGCCGACCGGCGGATATCCGGCGGTCGCGTTGAGTCCATGGGTGCCGGTCGGCACGACGGGAGTGATCCGGCGGGCGGAGCGAAACGGCGACGTGACGGCCGAGCTGGAGCTGGAGCTCCTGGTGATCCCCGGCGACCGTTACGTGCGGACCTGGTTCCGGCCGTACGCTGCCGCCGAGCTCGTCTCGATGCTCGAGCGTCTGCATGGGCCATGATGCTGGTCGAGCGCGTGGCGGCCCTTCACGAGGTCGATCTGTTCTCCGCGGTGCCGGGGCGTATGCTCGCCTCGGTCGCCGCGACCGCGGAGGAGGTGACGGTCGAGCCGGGCTCGACGTTCATCGAGCACGGCGCGGTCGAGGATTGCCTTTACGTCATCGTCAGCGGCCGCGTCCGTGTGCATCATGGCGGTCAGGTTTTCGCTGAGCTCGGCGCCGGCTCGTCAGTTGGAGAGCTCGCGGTGCTGGTGCCCGGCCCGCGGTCGGCGTCGGTCACGGCAGTCGACTCGACGCTGCTCCTGAGGTTGCGCAAGGCCGTCCTGGACGAATTGCTTGCCGACCGGCCCGAGCTCGCCACCGAGGTGATCAGGGCGCTCGTCCTGCGCCTGCGCGAGCGTGCCGATGCCGGCGCCGACGACTCCGCCGTGCTCGAGTGAACCAAGAGGGTCGTGTGGTCAGGCTGCTGGCGGCACAGGCGTTCGTGTTCGGTCTGAGCGAGTCGCTCCTCGTGATCGCGTCGAGTGCGATCTTCCTCGCCGCCTACGGGTCGAAATGGCTTCCGATCACTTTCGTCGCGATCGCGCTCTTCGGAACACTCATCGCCGCGTGGATCGCGCGGGTTGTCCGGCACCGGCCGCTCCCATACGTTGCCATTCTCGTCGAGTCCGTCGTTGGGGTTTTCTTCTTCGGGGCGTGGGCGGTGCTCACGCTGTGGTCGGGTGTTTGGGTCTCCGCGCCGCTGATCGTGCTCTTCCCGATCCTGCTCCAGGTCGGCTTCGTTTTCGTCGGTGGGCAGGCCGGACGGCTGCTCGACGTTCAGCAGATCCGGATTCACTTCCCACGCATCGTCTCCGGCTTCGCGGTCGGCTTCATTGCCGGCGGCCTCGTGGCCATGCCTCTGCTGCGCCTTCCCGGCGGGACGAACGGCCTGTTTCTCATTGCCGCGATCGCCCAGGTCGCGTTCGTCATGCTGCTCACAGTGACCGCCGGCCGGTTCGCCGAACGGCTGGGCCAGGTGGAGCGCGCACCGCATGGGTTACCGCGACCCCCACTCCACCGGCTTCTCTCCAGCCACTTCGTGCTGCTCTTGATGGCCTACCAGGTCCTGTCCGCCGCGGGCACGTATATGGCCGAGTACATCCTGTTCGACCGCGCCGC
>DATCXP010000019.1:0-11894 GCA_036565765.1 Terrimesophilobacter sp. | reverse complement strand
CACCGTCAACTGATCGCCGTCGCTTCCCGCTCCCTGAGGTGCGAGCGCAGCGAGCCTCGAAGGGAGGGGGGCTGACCGCTACGGGTAGAGGCGGAGGTGCGTCCAGCCGGAGTCTGCCCGGTCGTAACGCAGCCTCCTGTGCATCCGGTCCTCCCCGCCGTGCCAGAACTCGATCGAGTCGGGGCGCAGCCGGTAGCCGTTCCAGTCGCTCGGTCTCGGAAGCGGGGAACCCGGCGCTGAGAGACGAGCCGCCTCCGCGCGGAAAACGGCCTCGTCATCGAGGCGCGAGCTCTGGAAGGACGCGGCCGACGCCGCCTGCGATTCGATCGGCCGATCGGCCCAGATCGCGTCGGACGCCGCCGTCGGGAGCAGAGCAACGGTGCCGACGAGCCTCAGCTGCTGCCGGGTCTCCAGCCAGTAGATGACCGCCGCGGCGTGCGGGCGGTCGGCAAGTTGATGGCCCTTGAGGCTCCCGGAGTTCGTCGCGAACGTCATGCCGTTCAGATCGAATGACTTCGCGAGCACCATCCGGTTCGTCGGATTCCCCGCAGCATCGCTCGTCGCCAGCGCCACGTTGTACGGTTCGCGTACACCGACCCGCTCCGCGGTGTCCGCCCACGACACGAGCAGCGGCATCGGGTCCGCCGGTGGGGCATCGAATTCCGGCAGTTCGAGCTCGATCGTGCCGGTGACGGATGGCCTGGAGGGCATGTCAGAGCCGGCCGACGCTGATCGTGGTGCGCTCGCCGCGCGGAGTGTCGACAAGCACCTCCGCAAGATCGGCGGCCTCGAACGCGCTCACGAGCTGCTCTCGGGTCTCCGAGAAGTGATCCCAGTCCTCAGTGTGGACACCGACCACCCGCTGTGCGGCGAGGATCACCGCAGCCTTCGCGGCATCCGCCGACCCGAAGGTCAGCGCGGCGTCGATCTCCTTCACTCGCGCGGCACCGGCGTGCAGGACGGCGACGTCGACGCCCTTCGCCGTGTCGACGACCTCGCGGACGATGTCGAGAGAGGCGTTGTCGCCGCTGACATACACTGTTGGCTCTCCCTCGGCCCGAAGCAGAAAGCCGATCACCGGGCCGATGACCGGGTCGAGCTCCGCGGGGCCGTGCAGCGCAGGCGTACCGGTGATTGTGACGGCCCCGAAGGTGCGGGACTGTCCTGGCTCAAGGGCTTCGACCGTGCCGCCGAGATCCCTCGCGGCCATCCCGGTACTGAGGGTGAGCGGAACCCGGGCGAGAAAGTCACGACCCGCGTTGTCGAGGTTGTCCTCGTGGTGGTGGTGCGAGAGCAGAACGAGATCGATCGCACCGAGCTCGTCCGGCTGGAGCGCCGGGCCGACGGTCTTCACGAGGTCCTGCCCGCCGTCGGGGTCCGGGTAACGGCCGGGAGGGTCGAACGTCGGGTCGGTGAGGATGCGCAAGCCCCCGTATTCGAGAACGATCGTCGGTCCGCCAAGATACGTCACAGCGAGTTCTGACATGCCTTCAGGCTAACCCCGCGGCGTACGGTTGAACTATGCCCAATTCACTCGCCGGCGCCATCAGCCCCTACCTCCGCTCCCATGCGGGCAACCCGGTCGCCTGGCAGCAGTGGGGAGCCGAGCCGTTCGCCGAGGCGGTACGGCGTGACGTCCCGGTGTTCGTCTCGATCGGATACTCCACCTGCCACTGGTGCCATGTCATGGCGCGCGAGAGCTTCAGCGACTTAGCCATCGCCGAATACCTGAACGCGCACTTCGTCGCCATCAAGGTCGACCGGGAGGAGCATCCGGAGGTCGACTCCGGATACCTCGCCGCTGCCAGCGCGTTCACCCGGAACCTCGGCTGGCCGCTCAACGTCTTCGTGACGCCGGCCGGGCGCGCATTCTTCGCGGGCACCTACTGGCCGCCGGATGCCATGGCCGGGCATCCATCGTTCCGCCAGGTGCTCGAGGGGGTGGCGAATGCCTGGACCGAACGCCGCAGCGAGGTCGAGGCGAGCTCGGCCGCGGTAGCCGAGGCGATCGTCGCTCAGGGGGAGCGACCGGGCGGCGAACTGCCGGATCGCGGCGCGCTTGCGGCGGTTGTCGACCTGCTCGCGAGGAACGAGGATGCCGAGTTCGGCGGTTTCGGAACCGCGCCGAAGTTCCCGGTCGTTCCGGTGCTGAACTTCCTGCTGGAGCAGCCAGGAGCAACCGGCCCGGCTCTTGGCGACAGGACTCTCACTGCGATCGCGGGCTCCGGTCTTCGGGACCCGGTGGAGGGCGGCTTCTTCCGCTACGCGACTCGACGCGACTGGACCGAGCCGCACTACGAGCGCATGCTCTATGACAACGCGCAGCTGCTGCGGGCGTACGCGCTGCTCGCCCTTCGCGTGCCGGAGCGGGCGAAGCTCGCGGCGGAGGTCTCCGCGGGCATCGCCGACTACCTGCTCACCGTCCTCCGCCTGCCGGGTGGCGTGTTCGCCTCCGCGCAGAACAGCGAGAGCATGGTCGACGGATACCTGACCGAGGGCGACTACTACTCGCTCTCGGCCGAGGAGAGGGCTAAGCAGGAAGCCCCCGCGCTCGACGACAAGGTGCTCACCGGCTGGAACGGGCTCGCGATCGGGGCGCTCGCGTTCGCGGGGTTCCACCTGGATCGTGCGGACTGGGTGGCCGCGGCACGCACCGCGGCCGACAGCATCCTCACGACCCAAATGAAGGCAGACGGTGATCTGCTCCGGGCGACGGTGGGCGGAGTGCCGTCTGCCGCAAGGGCGACGCTCGAGGACTACGGTCTGCTGGCATCCGGACTCCTTCATTTGGGTCAGGCGACGGGGGAGGTTCGGTGGGCGATCGAGGCACGGAGGCTCGTGGATGCCTGCCTGCGCGGGAGTGCGGGCGACCCGGCAGGCAGTGGGTTCGCGGTTCCCGGCGGCGGCGATCCGGTGCTCGCGCAGCAGGGGCTCTTGCTCGCGGCGGATCCCTCGGAGGGTGCCTACCCTTCCGGCCTGAGCGCGATGGGGGCCGCAGCACACCGGCTCCACCTCCTCACGGGCGACCGTTCGTACCGCGCCGCGAGCGAACGGGCGATCGAGCAGCTCGTGCCGCTCGCGCTCCAGCAGCCGCTCGGGTTCGGGGCGGCGCTCGCCGAGATGGCCGGCCTCGCGGAGCCGGCCGGACAGCTCGTCGTCGTGAGCGACGATTCTTCCGACCCGCTCACGGAGTTCGCCAGGGGCTGGTTCCGTTCGGGCGGCCTCTGCGTCGTCGTTACGAGCGCTCAGGCCGTGGAGTGGGCAGAGTCCGGTTTCGAACTGTTCGAGGCGCGTGTGGCGAAGGGCGGCGTGCCAACGGCGTACCTGTGCCAGGACTTCGTCTGCCGGCTTCCGGTGACGGATGTCGCGGGCCTGCGCGCTGCCGATTCGGATCAGCGCGGCGGGGCCTGAGTCCGAGCGCGGTGCCGGCTCTCTCAGTTGCCGTCCGGGCGGGGGAGCGCAGGCTCCAGTGCGGGATCGCCACTCTGAGTGTCGGGGAGCTCCTCGCCAGGCTTCGCGCGGTGGAGCCTGAAGTACAGGAAGCTCCCAACGCACACGGCGGCGAACATCGACAGGACGGTCAGCCAGACCCAGAACGGACCCTGGATGTCACCCCACAGCTCCCCGCTCGGCACGACGACGACGAAGAACGCAACGAGTGCGACGAGGTAGGTGGAGATCCACTGCACTTTCGAGTGGCGGAACACGCTCGCCCCGTCGAGATATCCGATCGGGAGGAGGCCGATGACGAGCCCGGAGATCCCCTCGGTCGTCACGGCGACCAGGGTGTCGTCGAACAGTGCGCCGCCGAAGGTGTCCGGTGCGACGGTGCCGCTCGCGAAGCTGTAGACGACCCAGCAGGCGAGGGAGAGGCCGAGCACGATTCCCGCCCAGATCAGCACGGATCGGGACTCCTCCCGGAGCGTTGCCGACGCGCTGAGCGAGAGGCCGAGCACGAGGCCGATCAGCAGTCCCGGCGCGAAGTCGAGCAGCCGGGAGAGCACGACGCCGAGGAGGGCGACGACGAGGCCTGCCGGCTTCAGCTCGATGAGCGATCCGATGCTCCACCGCCTCTTGAGGATCGTGCCGGTGAGAGCGTTCGCGACGTAGCCGAGCAGGAACATGCCGATCGTGCAGGCGAGGAAGAGGCGCAGCGAGGCCAGGTCGAACCCGAATAGCGGGTCGGAGAAGCTGAAGATGAGCGCTGCCAGGGTCGTGAGCGCGAGACCGCCGACGAACGGCGCCTTCTTCACTCTCTCGCGAAGGCGACTGAGCCAGGGCAGCCTGGGCTTCCTGACCCGTCCGAACAGCCGCTCGTAGTTCTCATCGATCGTGGAATTGAGGAGCTCCGCCGGGAATGCCACCAGGAAGAGCAGCGCGAGGCTCGAGGCTGCCGCGGCCCCGATCACGACGGGGTTGCCGATGATCTGTTGCAGGGTGGGCAGCGCCTGGCTCAGGCTGTTCTGGGAAGCCGGCTCAGCGCGCGAACCGCCAGTGCCGGGGTTGCCGGTGCCACCGGTCGGCTGTTCTTCTGAAGGCGCAGGAGCCGGTGCCGGGTCTTCGGTCACCGCCGCCGTCATGATCGTGACCGGCCGCGCTGCGGTGGACGCCGACCCGCCCTCCGGCGTCACGGTGACGACGTAGTGGTGGTCTCCCGGTTCGACGGTCGACGGGATGACGACGTCGAGGATGAAGCTGCCATCCGGCTTCACAGTTGTCGTTCCGAGAAAGACGGGGGTCGAGTGCAGCTCGGCCGTCACGGTGGCGCCGGGAGGCAGGCCGCCCGCCGTGAGCGTCACGTTCTGCCCAGGAAGGACCTCGTTGCTGCTGGCCAGGAAGTCGAGGATCCAGGAGAACGGGATCGTTGTCGCCGGTGGGGCCGCGGATGCCGTCGGCGGGGCAGCCGGCACCGGTGGTGCCGGTGGGGCGAGAACCGTGAACTGCAGCAAGGGAACCGGAGCGCCACTGGAGTTGCCCGCCTCGTCGGTCTGGGAGAAGCCGAAGCGATGGACGCCGGGGCTCAGAGCACTGCTCACGGTGCAGCTGAACCCGCCTGCGCCGGAGATCAACGGGCTCTCCAGGCAGGAAACCGGGCTCGCACCGTCGTAAATTCTCACCGTCGCGCCGAATTCGCCCATCCCGGTGATGACCGGTCTGGTGCCTGCAGTGGTGACCTGGATGAGCCCATCACCGCTGAGCGGCCCGGTCGGGCTCCACACCGCCGGCACGCCGGGAGCGACAGTGTCGACGAGGAAGCTGAGATAGGGACTGGTGAGGGCGGAGGAGTTGCCGGCAACGTCGGTCAGTCCGAAGTGGACGTCGTAGCTGCCGTCGGGTGTCATCGGCGTCGTGAGCTGGCAGGACCAGTTGCCACTCGCATCGACGATCGTCGGCACCATCATGCAGATGTTGCCGAAGAGGAAGAGGGTCGCACCTGGCTCCCCGGTGCCGGTGACCGTCGCGCCCGTGCTGTTGGTGATGACGAGATTCATGGACGTTGAGACGGCGCCGAGCGGGGAGGTCACGACCGGCGGCGCCGGTGGTGTGGTGTCCGTGATGATCAGGGGCACCGCGGAGCTGACCGCGGAGGCGTTGCCCGCCTGGTCGGTCTGGATCGCCGTGAGCGCGTGCGGGCCCGCCGTGAGTTCGTCAAGAAGCGTGCAGGACCAGCTTCCGGTGTAGTCGATCGGCCCCGCAGAGCAGTCGGCAGGCATGCCGTCCACGAAGAGTTCGATCGTGGATCCCTCATCCGCTATCCCGTAGATGGTGGGGGCTGGGGAGCTGTCCACCGGATTGACCGGCAAGTTGATCGAAGGAGGGAACGGCGCAACGGTGTCGATGTGGATCGTCCGGTAGCCGGAGAAGAGAGTGGTTGCGCCGTATGCGCTTTCAACGAGGTAGGTGTAATCGCCGTCGGGGATGGTCGTCGCCGTGCAGTTCCAGGTCAGGTTGACGACCGTGCCGCCGCAGAAGTGAATGGCGAAGTCGGAGGTGTAGACGTCGAAATACGATCCTTCTGACGTGCCGGAGAAGGTCGGCTGGTAGTCGTTGGTGTAGAGGTCGTCCGCGGGGGAGCTGATGGTCGGACCGTTGACGCGGGTGATCGAGATCGGGGGACCTGCCGCGGAGCTCTCCGGCACGCCATCCGTGGCGATCGCCCTGACGAGGTTCGTGCCGAGTGACAGCATTCCGGTGGGTGTCGAGCAGGACCACACGGTCGCCGCAGGGTCGGTGACGACGGTGCAGAACGGCGAGTAGGTGGCTCCGCCGTCGCTGGACGCCTCGATGTCGATCCGCACGATTCCGAGGTCCATGTTCCCCTGGATGGCGGGCGCACCATGGTCGACGATCCACGGATCGGGGAACAACTGGTCGACCGTCGGCGGGTTCGGGGCCGCGTGCGCGGCGGTGGAGCCGGTCGCAACGGACAGCAGCACGAGTGCGCTGATGGCGAGGATTGCGCCTGGTTTGCGCACGGTCATGGCTGGCCCCTCTCGATCGGGCTGAGCTCGTCCCGCGGGAACGGGATATCGGGTTTAGCCCGGAGGCGGGGGGCATCGTGGGGCGTTCGACAACAATCTAGCCCATAGCGAGTAGTTGTCAGTGCCTGGTCGATCGGCTGACATCCTGTCGTGACGGCAGAGGCTACTCCTCTGCGACCCGCGCCGGCACGCGATCGCCGTTCCGGTCCTCCGCGTCTTCCCGCGCGGCCTCCTCGCGGCGGAATCGGAAGTACAGGAAGATCCCGACGCACACAGCCGCGAACACCAGCAGAACGGTCAGCCAGGCCCAGAACGGGCCCTGGATGTCGCCCCACAGCTGCCCGCTCGGCACGACGATGATGAAGAACGCCACGAGCGCCACCAGATAGGAGACCGTCCACAACATCTTGGTGCGATGGAACAGGCTCGCGCCGTCGAGATAGCCGATCGGCAGGAGTCCGACGACGAGCCCGGAGATCCCCTCAACCGCGACCGCGACCAGGGTGTCGTCGAACAGGGCGCCGCCGAAGGTGTCAGGTGCGACGACACCGCTGGCGAGACTGTAGGCGACCCAGCAGACGATGGAGAGGCCGAGGACGATTCCCGCCCAGATCAGGACCGCGCGAGCTTCGTCCCGCAGCGTTGCAGAGGCGCTGAGGGAGAGGCCGAGCACGAGTCCGATGAGAAGCCCGGGGGCGAAGTCGAGCAGTCGGGACAGCACGACGCCCACGAGCGCGACGACGAGGCCGAGCGGCTGCAGTTCGATGACCGATCCGATGCTCCAGCGCTTCCTGAGGATGACGCCGGTGATCGCATTCGCGACATAGCCGAGCACGAACATGCCGATGATGCAGGCCAGGAACAACCGGAGCGATGCGAGATCGAAGCCGAAGTGGGGGTCGGCGAAACTGAAGATGAGCGCTGCCAGGGTCGTGAGCGCGAGACCGCCGACGAGGGGTTTGGTCTTGAGACTCTTGCGCATGCGTGCCAGCCACGGCAGCTTGAGCTTCGGGATTCTGCCGAACAGCCGCTCGTAGTTCTCCTCGATCGTCGAGTTGAGCAACTCGGCCGGGAACGCCACGAGGAACATGAAGGCGAGACTGCTCGCCGCCGCAGCACCGAGGACGAGCGGGTCGATGAGGACGGACTGCGCGGTGGGGAGTGTCCAGCTGAGAACGTTGGGCGCTGCAGGCTCGTCGCGGTGGACGATGGCTGCCCCGGGAGCGTGCAGGGGAGGAAGCACGACGGTGGGAGGCGGCGCCGGGATCGTCGCCGGCTTTGCGGCGACGATCGTGACCGGTACCGAAACGGTTTGAGCCGTGTCGCCATCCGGTGAGACGGTCACGACGTAATGGTGTGCGCCGGGAACGACGGTGTTCGGGATCACGGTGTTGAGCCGGAAGGTTCCGTCGCTCCTTACGACGGTGGTGCCGAGGGGAACCGGGGTCGAGTGCAGCTCTGCCGTCACCGTCGCACCGGTCGGCAGGTCGCCGCCGATGATGGTGATGTTCTGCCCTGGTGCCGGGCTGCCGCCGAGCACTTGGAACTCGAGGAGCCAGGACGCGGCGAGGGTCGGCAGCGAACCGAAGTGGCCGATGGCCGGCGGCGTTACCGGATGGGGGCCCTGCGGAGCAGCGGGAGGGGCAGGCGGTGCCAGAACCGTGAGCCTGAGCTTCACCTCAGGGGAGGCGTTCGAGTTTCCGGCCGCGTCGGTCTGGGAGAACGCGAAGTAGTGCACTCCCAGGCTGAGGGCGGCGCTCGGAGTGCATCGGAATCCGCCTTCGCCGGAGCGTTGCGGTCCCTCCTGGCAGGCCACCGGGATCGATCCGTCTCGATAGATCCGCACGGTGGCACCGTGTTCGCCCATGCCGGAGATGAGCGGGCGGGTATTGGTCGTCGTGGCAAGAACCACACCCTCGGCGAATGTACCGGTAGGCGTCAACAGCTCGAAGGACTCCGGCGCCGTCGTGTCTACGGTCAGTTTCAATTGCGGGCGGGCGGGGGCGGAGGTGTTGCCGCTCGCATCGGTCTGGGTGAAAGGAAGGACGAAGCTCCCGTCCGGAACCAGGGGGCTCCCGAGCGTGCAACTCCAGTGGCCGGCGGGGCTGACGGTGACCGTCCTGGAGCAGGGGGCCGCCGGTGAGTTGATCGTCGCACCCGGCTCACCCGTTCCGGTGATGGTCGGCGTCGAATCGTTCGTCAGCGCCTCGATCGATGTCGGGGAGGTGCTGTCGATGGGCGAGGTGACGCGGGGAGGAGCCGGCGGCGTACTGTCGCGGATGACGATCGGCACCGGTGAACTCAGCCTCGAGGTGTTTCCGGCCCGGTCGGTCTGGGTCGCCCTGAGCTCATGAGTGCCCTGCGACAGGACCGCGGTGAGGACGCATGACCAGGCGCCCGCGTGATCCGCCCGGATCTCTCCAGCGGAGCAGCCCGCCGGCGCACCGTCCAGGAGAAGCCGGAGGGTCGCGTAGGCCTCGGAGTGTCCGCGAATCGTCGGGGCAGGGGAGTTGTCGATCGCTCCCGGGAAGGCGTTGACGGTCGGTGGGGCCGGGGCGAGCGTGTCGATATGGATGGTCCGCGAGGCCGAGCGCAGTTCACCGCTCGTCACGTGGTACTCGTAGCTTCCGTCGGCCAGTCCGGGGTTCGCCGTGCAGCTCCAGGTCGGGCCGGTCACGGTTCCGCCGCACAGGGTTTGGTTCCCGTTGGCCGTCGTGACCCGGAATTGTTCTCCCTCGGCGGTCCCCGCGAACGTCGGCGTGTTGTCATTCGTGTAGAGACCGTCGGCCGGGGAGGTGATCGTCGGCGGCCGGGTGCTGGCCGGCGGTTCCGGGTCCTTCTTGTCGATGAGGGTGATCATGATCGCAGCGCTCGGGAGCGAGGTGCCGTCGCTGTTGGTGGCCGTCGCGCGGAGGTAGTTGAGGCCGAGTCGCAGCGATCCGATGAACGCCGTGCCGGAGCAGGACCAGACCTGCTTCGACTCCGGGTTCGGATTCACGGCCGTGCAGAGCGGCCGGTAGCTGACGTCGTCGCTCGACACGCTGACCGTGACCGAGTCGACACCGAGGCCCATCGAGCCATGGAGTGAGCTCTCCTGGTGGGACGTGGTGATCCAGGGGGTATGCGACTGGTCGATGACGGGTGGGGCAGGCACCGCAGCCCAGGCAGGTGACGATCCCGTGACCACCGACAACATGGTGAGGGCGCCGACGGCAAGGATCGCGGCGACTTTGCGCACGCTCATAGGAGACTTCTCTCACTAGGCACAATTCCGCGGGGGACGGAACTTCGGGTAAGAGCCGGGAACCAGAGAGGAGTCCCAGGGCAATGGACAACAATCTATTCCTCAGACGAGCAGTTGTCACTACCCGGTATATCACTCGGGCCGCTACCGCCAGGTCGGCAGCCAGTAGTGGAGCTGGATGAACTCCACCGGAACCTGCATTCCCGTCCACAGCGGGTAGAAGAATGCACTCACGAGCAGCATGAAACTGAGAACGACGGCAAGCAGTCGGATGCCGCTCAGCCGGCGCCAGGTCGCATCCGTCCTGGCTCCCAGCAGGATGCCCATCGTGAACACCAGCGCGAGGATCAGGTACGGCTCGAACACGATCGTGTAGAACTGGAAGACCGTGCGGTTCAGGTACATGAGCCAGGGCAGGTATCCGGCGGCGAGCCCCATGAGGATCGCGCCAACTCTCCACTCGCGGAAGCGAACCAGCCGGTAGACGAGGTACAGGCTCGCTGCGACAGCCGCCCACCAGATGATCGGGTTCGCGATTCCCGTGATCGACTCCCCGCAGCGGGTGAACTGGCACCCGTTCTGACCGGCGTCCGAGCCGAGGTAGTACATCGCGGTCGGGCGGATCATGAGCAGCCAGGTGAGCGGGTTCGCCTCGTACCCATGGGGCTGATGCTCGCTCACATGGTACGCGTAGGCGCTTGCCTGGTAGTGCCAGAAGCTCTGCACGGATAGCGGCACCCAGCTGAGCGCGCCCTGCCAAGCATTGCCGGCGGCTTCGGCCCAGTGCCGGTAGTAGCCGCCGTCGGTTGCGAACCATCCGGTCCAGGTCACGAGGTAGGCAACGAGCGCGATCGGCACCATGAGCAGGAACGTCACGGGCGCCTGCTTGAACGCCGTGCCGCTGCCGAAGAAGGTGACGCCGGCCCGGCGGCGGGCGACGGCGTCGACGACGAGCGTGTAGATGGCGAAGCCGGCGAGGTAATAGGCGCCGTTCCACTTCACGGCGGAGGCGAGCCCGAACAGCAGGCCGGCGGTGACGAGCCACGGGCGCCACCAGAGCGCGGGGCCCCAATCGATCGTGCGGCCGGCCTCCGCTCGTCGCCGGAGCCAGCGGTCGAGCCTTGCCGCACTGTGCCGACGGTCGAGCAGCACGGCCCCGAATCCGAGCAGGACGAGAAAGGCGAGGATGCCGTCGAGCAGTGCGACGCGCGACATGACGATCGCGTTGCCGTCGATCGCGAGCAACCCGCCCGCGATCGTGGCGAGAAGCGTGGAGTGGAACAGTCCCTTCGCGATGATGACGATGAGGGCGACGAGCAGGATGCCGACGATCGCGGTGCTGATGCGCCAGCCCACGGCGTCCTGGGCGCCGAAGACCGCGAGGCCGAGGGCGATGATCCACTTCCCGAGCGGAGGGTGCACGACGTAGGAGCCCGCCTGCAGGTAGCCGTCGACCGATCCGGCATTGAACGACGCGTTGGCCTCCGCCGGCCACTGCGACTCGTAGCCGAGGTGCATGAGCGTCCAGGCGTCTTTGACGTAGTAGGTCTCGTCGAAGACGAGGAAGTGCGGGCTGCCGAGATTCCAGAGCCGCAAGACCGCAGCGAGCATGGTGACGGCGATCGGACCGCCCCAGGCCCAGGCGCGCTGCCGGGCGGGCGTCGACAGCATCCGGCCCCACCACGCGTCGAGGCGCGTGCCGGTGGGTTCCGCCTCGATCGTCATCGGTTGCGCGCCGTCGCCGGTGACCACGCGATCGAAGTCGCTGTCGGCTCTCGTGGTCACAGAGGCAATGCTAGCCAAACGAATTCGACGGAGAAGGGGCCGCTTCGCACCTCTCTGGTGCTTTTCGCGCGGTATGGGCCGCATCTCCGTCGAATTGGTAAGGTGCGAAGATGGGGGCGTGATCATCCTCGCGGCGACGCCCATCGGCAACCTGGGGGACGCATCACGGCGGCTGGTCGAGGCCCTCGAGAATGCCGAGGTCATCGCGGCCGAGGACACCCGCACCGCGATCCACCTCATGCGCGCTCTCGGAGTCGAGAACCGGCCGCGGCTCGTGGCGCTGCACGAGCACAACGAGGTCGAGAAGGCGTCCGAGATCGTCGAACTCGCGCGCGACACGGATGTCCTCGTGCTGACGGATGCCGGAATGCCGGCCATCAGCG
>DATCXP010000152.1:0-3745 GCA_036565765.1 Terrimesophilobacter sp. | reverse complement strand
CGCCTCCGGCTTGCCGAGCGCGATGTTGTCCGCCACCGACCCGGAGAACAGGTATGCCTCCTGGGTGACCATGACGATTGCCCGCCGCAGGTCCTTGGGATGCAGCCGGCGGAGGTCCACCCCGTCCAGCGAGACGGTGCCCTCGGACGGGTCGTAGAACCGGGAGACCAGTTTGGCCAACGTGGACTTGCCCGCACCGGTCGAGCCCACCAGCGCGATCGTCTGCCCGGCCGGAAGGTCCAGGCTGAAGCGTGGCAAGACGACCTTGCCGCCGGCGTAGGCGAACTCGACACCGTCGAAGGTGACCGCACCCTTGGCCCGCCACAGGTCGATGGGACGGGTCGGGTCCGGCACGCTCGGCTGCTCCTCGAGCACGCCGGAGATCTTCTCCAGCGCCGCGGCCGCCGACTGGTAGGAGTTGTAGAACATCGCCATCTCCTCGGCCGGGGCGAAGAACTGCCGGGTGTACAGCAGGCTCGCCAGTAACACGCCGATCGCGAGCGAGCCGCCGGCCACCCGCAACCCGCCGACCAGCAACACCACGGCCAGCGTGACGTTGCCGATGAGGATGAGACCGGGATCGAAGTAGCCGAACAGCTGGATCACCCGGTTGTTGACATCCCGGTAGTCCTCAACCAGGTCGCCGAACTCCTGCTCGTTGCGCTTCTCCTTGCGGAACGCCTTCACCGCCCGGATGCCGGTCATGGTCTCGACGAAGTGCACGATCACCTTGGCCGAAGCCACCCGCGACTGGCGGAACAGCTTCTGCGAGCGCAACTGGAACCAGCGGAACAGGAAGGCCAGCGGCACGAGCGAGCCGAACAGCACCAGCCCGCTCACCGGGTCAAGCGTGAACAGGGCCACCGCGATGAACACCATGTAGAGCCCGCCCTGCACGAGCTGGTTGATGCCTTCGTCGAGGAGTTCCCGGATGGAGTCCAGGTCGCTGGTCTGCCGGGAGATGATGCGGCCCGAGGTATAGGTCTCGTGGAACTGCAGGCTCAGCTTCTGGGTTTTCAGGAACACCCGCTTGCGCAGGTCGATGAGGATGGCCTGGCTGATCCGGGCGCTGAGCACCGTGTACCAGGCAATGAGGATCGCGCCAGCGATTCCGGTGGTGAGATAGGCCGCCACGGCGAGGGTCAGCGGCAACCAATCCTGCCGGAGAACAGCCGGCAACCCGACATCGATTCCGTAGGCTATGAGGGCCGGCCCGGCGACCTGAGCCGCCGTGCTGGCGATGACCACGGCGATGGTGAGGGTGACCCGCAACCGCAGCGGCCTCAGCAGCGACCCGAGCAGGCGCACCGAGCGGTCGCGGATCAGCCGGCTCTCGGCCTTGGTGAAGTCGTCGCGCTCCTCCCCCTCGACACCCAGGACGCTCATGCCCCCACCTCCGTTCGTTCGTTGTCGGGTTCGTCCTCGAGACTGGAGATGACGAACCGGTAGTGCTCGCTCGTGGCGAGCAGGTCGTGGTGCCGGCCGACGGCCGTGATCCGCCCGGCCTCGAGCAGCGCAACCCGGTCGGCGAGCATCACCGTGGACGGCCGATGGGCGACGATGAGCGCAGTCGTGGAGGCGAGAATTCGGCGCAGCGCCGCCTCGACCAGGGCCTCGGTGTCGACGTCGAGCGCCGACAGCGGATCATCGAGCACGAGCACCGAGGGCTTCGCCGCGATCGCCCGGGCGAGTGCGAGCCGCTGCCGCTGGCCTCCGGACAGGCTGAGCCCTTCCTCGCCGACCATCGTGTCGACGCCGCGGGGCAGTTTGTAGGCGAAGCCGGCCTGCGCGATTTCCAGCGCCTCAGCCAGTTCCTCGTCGGTGCCACCCGGGCGGCCGAGCAGCACGTTGTCGCGCACCGACGCGGAGAAGAGAGTCGCATCCTCGAAGGCCATCGCGATGTGACGGCGCAGCTCGGTGTGCCGCAACTCACGGATGTCGACGCCGTCGAGCAGGATCGCGCCGCCGGTCACGTCGTACAGGCGGGTGGTGAGGGCGGTCATCGTCGACTTGCCCGAGCCGGTGAGCCCGACGAGAGCCATGGTCTCGCCGGGAATCAGCTCGAGGTCGACGCCGTCAAGCAGGTCGCCGTACCGCTCCGGTGAATCCTGGTACCGGAAGTGCACGGCGGAGAAGGTGAGCCCGCCGCGCGGCTGCTCGATGGTCTTCGGTTCGGCCGGATCGGTGACCGTGACCTGCGAATCCATCACCTCGAAAAACCGGTCGGCGGCGGTGCGCGTGTCGTAGGTCATCGACAGCAGGAAGCCGATCGACTCGACCGGGAACCGCAGCACCATCGCGGTGGCGAAGAACATCACCAACTCGCCGATCGTGATCGCCCCGGCAGAAGCCATCCACACGCCCCCGAACAGGCACAGCGCGAAAGTGACATCGGGCACCAGCAGCAGCCACAGCCAGATCCCGGCGATGGCCTTCGCCTTCTCGATCTCGATGCCGCGCAGCTGCTCCGCCTGGCGGGAGAAGTTCTTCATCGCATAGCCGCCGCGGCCGAAGGCCTTGAGAACCCGGATGCCGTGCACCGACTCCTCGACGGTCGTCGCGAGGTCGCCGACCTGGTCTTGGCTGCGCCGGGCCACCGAGGAGTACTTGTTCTCGAAGGCGTACCCGTACACCCACAGCGGGATCGAGCAGACGACGAAGACAAGCCCCAGCATCCAGTTGATGGTGGTCAGGATCACGACTCCGGCCACGATCGTGACGGTGTTGACCACGAGCAGCACGAGGCCGAACGAGAACCAGCGCCGGATGAGGGTGAGATCGCTGATCGCCCGTGACAGCAGCTGGCCGCTCGGCCATCGGTCGTGGAAGCTCACCGGCAGCGCCTGCAGTCGTTCATAGAGGCTGTTGCGCATGCGCGCCTCGATGTGGGTGCCCGGGGTGAGCACCAACCAGCGTCGGAGCGCGAACATCACCGCTTCGAGCACGCCGAGGGCGAGGACGATGCCGACCGGCCACCAGATCTCGCTCGAGTCGCCGTCCTTCAACGGGCCGTCGATGAGTGAGCGCAGCACCTGCGGGATCGCCAGCGCAACCAGTGCGGCGAGGAGCCCGGCGACCATGCCCAGGTAGATCCGTGACATCGCCGGCCGGGCGTACGGGTAAACCCGCAGGATCGACGCGAAGGTGGAGTCCCGCCGGATCGGGAGTTTTATGGGTTCGTCTTGAGCAGACACGTGAGTCAAGTCCTCGAAGGATCGGTTCGGCGGCCCGCGCGGGGCCACGGATAAGTGAGGTGGAGAGGTTCGGGCGTCGCGGCTGCGACGGCGGTCAGGCGCTACCGCAGCCCAGCCGAGGGAGAGATGGGAGCAGCAGGGGCCCATGCACCGCCGATGGCGCGGAATGTCTGCTTCATGTCATCCTCCTCTTCTCGAACGTCGTTCACTTGATGCGTCGCCGTCGGGGCGCGCAGCCTTACAGACTAGCGCTCAACAATTGTGGGACGCAAGCATGGCCCCGCGCGCCGTTGCGAGCGATACCTTTCCGGGCATCCGATGGTGCCGCGGCGGTATCGCTCGCCCGAAGAGGTATCGCTCGGCGGTCTCAGCGCACCCGCACCGACAGGCAGGTGACGCAGCCCTCGAGCTTCTCGAACTCGCTGATGTCGACGGTGACCACCCGGTAGCCGAGGTCGGCGATGAGGGCGGCACTCTTCGGCGCCGAGGAGGACATGAGCACGGCGCCATCGTCGAGTACGACAACGGCGGCTCCCTCCGCCTCCGGGACC
>DATCXP010000144.1:0-10447 GCA_036565765.1 Terrimesophilobacter sp. | reverse complement strand
GATCGCGGCCGCGGACGAAGCTCACCGCACTTGGTCGCGGTCCAGCACCGTCGCCGAGCGCGCCGCGCTGATCCGCCGGGTCGGCGATTTGCACACCGAACGGCGCGAGCAGCTTGCCGAGATCATCGTTCGCGAGATGGGCAAGCCCGTCGAGCAGGCGCTCTCCGAGGTCGACTTCAGCGCCGACATCTATCAGTACTATGCCGATAACGCCGAGATGCTGATGCAGGATGAGCCGATCACCCTGCTCGCCGGCGAGGGCTCTGCGCTCATCCGGCGCAGCTCGCTCGGCGTGCTGCTGGGCATTATGCCGTGGAACTTCCCCTACTACCAGGTGGCCCGCTTCGCCGGCCCGAACCTGGTGGTCGGCAACACCATCCTGCTCAAGCACGCCTCGCAGTGCCCGGAATCGGCGGCGGCGATCGAGCAGATCTTCCACGACGCCGGGTTCCCGGCGGGCGCGTACGTCAACATCTACGCCAGCAACGCGCAGATCGCCTCCGCGATCGCCGACCCGCGGGTGCAGGGCGTCTCGCTGACCGGTTCGGCGCGCGCCGGCGCAGCCGTGGCCGAGGTCGCGGGACGCAACCTGAAGAAGGTGGTGCTGGAGCTGGGCGGATCCGATCCGTTCATCTTGCTGGACACCGCCGACCTGGATGCCGCGGTCGACTCGGCGGTGGCGGCACGGCTGGACAACAGCGGCCAGTCCTGCAACGCCGCCAAGCGGTTCATCGTGATCGACAAGCTCTACGAACCGTTCCTGGAGAAGTTCACCGCCGCGATCACCGGCACGAAGCCGGGCGACCCGATGTCCCCGGACACCGTGCTCGGGCCGCTGTCCTCCGATGATGCAACCGACCGGCTGCAGGAGCAACTCGACCGTGCCGTCGCCGGCGGTGCCCGCATCGTCGGCGGGGGTGGGAGAGACGGTAACTACTTCTCCTCCACCGTGCTCACCGATGTGACCGCCGAGAACGACGCCTACCACGAGGAGTTCTTCGGCCCGGTGGCCACCGTCTACCGGGCGGCGTCCGAGGACGAGGCGATCGCGTTGGCCAACGACACGCCGTTCGGCCTGGGTTCCTATGTGTTCACCACGGATGCCGAGCAGGCGCTGCGGGTCGCCGATCGGATCGAGGCGGGCATGGTGTTCGTCAACGTCGTCGGCGCGGACGGGGCCGAACTCCCGTTCGGTGGCGTCAAGGGCTCCGGGTTCGGCCGCGAGCTCGGCCGGTTCGGGGCGGACGAGTTCGTCAACAAGAAGATGATCCGCATCGGCTGAGAAAGGACACCAGCATGGAACTTGGAGCATTCTCGATCAGTCTGACGGTCAAGGACATCACGGCGTCGCGGGCGTTCTACGAGAAACTCGGCTTTGAACAGTTCGGCGGCGATATGTCGCAGAACTGGCTCATCATGCGGAACGGGAGCGCCATAGTCGGACTGTTCCAGGGGATGTTCGAGCGCAACATGCTCACGTTCAATCCGGGCTGGGATGGCGACGCGCACGAGCTCGACGAGTTCACCGACGTGCGCGACCTGCAGCGGCAGCTGAAGGCCGCCGGGGTGACTTTCGTCAGCGAAGCCGAGGAGCAGTCGGAGGGGCCGGCATCCTTCATCGTCGTCGACCCGGA
The DNA here is from genome assembly GCA_036565765.1 of Terrimesophilobacter sp. Taxonomy (GTDB): domain Bacteria; phylum Actinomycetota; class Actinomycetes; order Actinomycetales; family Microbacteriaceae; genus Terrimesophilobacter. Next base: position 8,813 of record DATCXP010000144.1, on the reverse strand, counting down.
TGGCAACCCGGTACTCGTCGACCAACACCGCTGACTCTGGTCATCGGCCTGTAACGTCACTACCATCGGGGAGCATGGACCGCGACGACGCGGAACGGATGCAAGGCTTCCGATTGCGTTCGAGCCGGATGGAAGCGTTCAGCGACGGGGTGTTCGCGATTGCGATCACCCTCTTGGTGCTCGAGATCTCGGTGCCGACTTCCGACGAGGGCGACCTGCTGCAGGCGATCATCGGGGAGTGGCCGTCCTTTCTTGCCTACCTCGTGAGCTTCTTCTCGATCGGCGCGATCTGGCTCGGCCACACCTCCATGACGGAGTTCTTGCGCGAGGTATCGCCGGGGTTCCTGCGACTCAATCTGCTGCTCCTGCTCTTCGTCGCCTTCCTTCCGTTACCGACTCGCCTGCTGGCTGAAAACACGGCGTCACCCGACGCTGAGCGAGTGGCCGTGACTCTCTACGGCTCGGTTCTGCTCGTCACCGCCCTGTGCCTGTCGACGCTGTGGCGCTTCGCGCTCCGGGAGGAGCTCGTGCGTGCCGACCGGACTGGTCTCGATGTCCGCCTGCTCACCCGCCGGCTGACTCCGAGTCTGGGCTTCTACTTGATGTTCATCGTGGTCGGGTTGTTCTTCCCCACCGCGGCCGTGTTCGGCTACATGCTCGTCGCCATTGGATTGGTCATCCCGCTGCGGCGGATCCGTGGCCGAGTGTGAGGACGGGGTCGTTCATACCCGGGCACCGCTCTCGCCGGGCACGACGCCTTGGCGAGTTGCGGCGTAATCTCGCACCATGGGCGAAGTCGCCGAGTACCTTGACACGATCGATGGTGCCGATCGGGACGCGCTGGAGCGTGTCTACGCGATCGCGCGAGACCTCGTTCCAGAGTCCGAGGAAGGAACGAGCTACGCTATGCCCGCGTTGCTCTACCGGGGCAAGGGGCTCATATCCACGCTGCGGGCGAAGAAGTTCCTATCGCTTTACCCGTATAGTGGCGCGGTCGTGGCATTCGTCACTGATGAGTTGACCGGATTCGAGACGACGAGTGGCAGCATCCACTTTTCGGCCGAGCATCAGCTGCCGGATGCCGTCCTGCGGCGGATCGTGGAGGCACGGCGAGCGGAGATCGACGCGCACGCCCGTTGATCAGCCCATCAGTTGCCTCGAAGGCCGCCCGGTGCCGGCGAGACCAGTCACTCGTCCCCGACGAAGCTGGCTTCGGAGGAACACAAATGAGCGTCGGTCAGTTCAGTCCGGCCCTGTCGCCGAAGGTCGATACGGCCGAATCCAGGTTCGCCTCGCGGCGCAATGCTTCGATCGTTCTCGGTTTAGTTACAGCTGTCCTCTACTCGATCCTCGCGACCGCTTCGTGGGGATACTGCCCGGGTGGTGTCACCGGCGACGGCGGTTACCTGGATGGCGCGGGCGAACCCACTACCGTAGCGCCCCAGTGCGTTTCGGTCGTCATGCATCCGAACAATGGAATTTACCTGGTCATCGCGGTCGTCATCGCGGCGGGAATCTGGCGCGCCCGCCGTCACGTGGAGCGGGCAGTTCGCATTCTGGGGATCACCGCGACGGTAGTAGTCGCTGTCGGTGTACTGGCCGTCGTCGCCGGCTGGTTTCTGTTCTATCAATTCCAGCCACTGACCTGGCAACCCGGCGACGTGGTGTCGTTTCCGCCAATCCTGAACGTGGACGTGACAATCTCGCCAATGTGGTGAGGAGCGGTCGGCACCCCGCTGACATCCGTCGAGGTCCCTGTCTCACCGACCGGCTGACACTACGCTGAGGTGACCACGCGCGAAGCCTGACTGCTGAACGGAGGCCGTGATGGCAGGCCCGCTGCTCGAGACCAAGCTTCACGTTCCAAAGCTCAGGCGCGGTCTGGTCGCGCGTCCGAGACTGAGCGAGCGCCTCAGCCGAGGGAGCGAGTCGACACTGCTGCTCGTGTCGGCTCCCGCCGGGTTCGGCAAGACGACGCTGCTGACAGAGTGGCTGGCGGATGCTTCCGCCGACCGGCGATCGGCCGCATGGCTGTCGCTCGACCAGCGCGACAACGATCCCGTGGTGTTCTGGACCTACCTTGTCGCGGCACTGCAGGCGGCGGTGCCCGAAGTCGGCGCAAACGCGCTGCCACTCCTGCAGTCGTCCCGATCGTCGACGGAGGTGTTCTTGACGGCCTTACTGAACGACCTCCAGACTGCCTCGAACGACGTCGTGCTCGTGCTCGACGACTTCCACGTCATCGAGGCGCCCGCGGTGCGCGACGGGGTGGCTTTCCTGGTCGAGCACCTGCCGCCACACATCCACCTGGTGATCGCCAGCCGAGCCGACCCGGCGCTGCCGCTGGCAAGGATGCGGGCCCGCGGCGAGCTCGTCGAGATCCGCGCCGACGACCTGCGCTTTACCCCGGACGAGACCGCGGCCTATCTGAACGAGGCGATGGCGTTGACGCTGATGGTGGAGGACGTCTCCGCGCTGGCGGAACGCACCGAGGGCTGGATTGCCGCGCTCCAGCTGGCGGCACTCTCCATGCAGGGCCGGGACGACATCACCGGCTTCATCTCTGATTTCGCCGGCGACGACCGCTACATCGTCGACTACCTGGTCGAAGAGGTGTTGCAGCGGCAGCCCGGGTGGGTGCGCGGCTTCCTCCTGCAGACCTCCATCCTGAGCCGGCTGAACGGATCGCTGTGCGACGCGGTCACCGGACAGACCGGCGGCAAGGCCACGCTCGAAGCGTTCGATCGCGGCAACCTGTTCCTGATCCCGCTCGATGATCGCCGCCAGTGGTATCGCTACCACCACCTGTTCGCCGATGTGCTACGGGCGCGCCTGCTGGACGAGCAGCCCGACGTCGTCGCCGAGCTGCACGCACGGGCAGGCGACTGGTTCGAGCACAACGGCGACCTGCCCGAGGCGATCCGCCACGCCATGGCCGGCGGCCAGTTCGAGAAAGCGGCGGATCTCATCGAGCGCGCCCTCCCCGCGATGCGCCAGGCCCGACAGGAGGTCACCCTGCGCCACCTGCTCGAGGCGCTGCCGGGCGAGCTGCTTGAAGCCAGGCCCGAGCTAAGCGTGATGCACGCCGGGGTGATGCTGATCACCGGAGAGGTCGACGGTGTTGAGGCACGCCTGCGGGATGCCGAGCGGTGGCTGGAGCACGCGGCCGCGGAGCGGGAGGCAGAGCCGGGGGAAGATCGGGAGCTGCGCGGTCTTTCCAGCGAGATCGCCATCTACCGGGCCGCGCAGGCGTGGGCTCTTGGCGATGGCGCCGGCACCATCGTCTATGCCCGGCGCGCGCTCGACCTGATCGGTGAGGACAACCCCGTCGAGTACGGAGCGGCGGCCGGCATGCTTGGACTCGCACACTGGGCGAGCGGGGAGCTCACGACCGCGCACCGCTGGTGGACGGAGTCCGTGGCCCAACTACGGAAAGGCGGGCACCTCTCCGACGTGGCCGGCTGCTCCATCGCCCTGGCCGACATCCGGATCACGCAGGGCCGGCTCCGCGAGGCGATGAGCACCTACGAACGGGGCCTGACCGCGACCACTCAGGCCGACTCGGCACTGCGGGGAGCCGCGGACATGCACGTCGGCATGAGCGAACTGTTCCGGGAAGGCGATGACCTGGAGACCGCCCGGAGGCACCTGCACTCCAGCAGCGACCTGGGCGAGCCAGCCGGCCTCGCGCAGAACCGGTACCGCTGGCGGGTCGCCATGGCACGGATCCTGCAGGCCGAAGGGGATCCGGATGCCGCCATCGAGCTGCTCGACGAGGCCGAGCGCTTGTACGACGGGGATTTCTTCCCGAACGTGCGACCGGTGGCGGCCGTGCGGGCGCGGGTCTGGATCGCCGAGGGGCGGGTCGGCGACGCACTCGCCTGGGCGCGCGAGCGCGGCCTCTCTCCCGAGGACGAGCTCTCCTACCTGCGCGAGTACGAGCACATCACCCTGGCCCGGCTTCTCCTGGCCCAGCACGCGATCGACCGCGACGAGCACTTCCTCCTCGCGGCGACCTTGCTCCTGGATCGCCTCCGGCACACGGCGGAAGCGGGGGAGCGCACCGGGAGCGTGATCGAGATCCTGGTGCTGCAGGCGCTCGCACAGCAGACCCTAGGGAACACAGGCTCGGCACTGGGCGCACTCCGCCGCGCGCTGGAGCTGGCCGAGCCGGAGGGCTACCTGCGGATCTTCGCGGATGAGGGGGCCCCGCTCGTGTCGCTGCTGCGAGCCGCCGCGAAGCAGGGCGTCGCCCCGCACTTTGTGCGGCGAATCCTGACCGCCACGGGCACGGCTCCGCACGGAAGCCGAGCGCGGCAGCGCCTGATCGAGCCGCTCAGCGAACGCGAACTGGATGTGCTTCGCCTGCTCGGATCCGAGCTGAACGGCCCGGCCATTGCCCGAGAGCTCGTGGTGTCGCTGAACACCGTCCGCACCCACACCAAGAACATCTACGCCAAGCTCGGGGTGACCAACCGCCGGGCCGCGGTGCGCCGAGCCGAGGAACTCGACCTGTTGTCGCGCGGCTGAATCACCACGTTAATCACCCCATGTGGTGATTCCCGCTCACCACCCCTCCTTCTACGTTTCAAGCATGCAGAAACGCAAGGAGCCAGCAGCGTGATACCCAACGACAACCCACCATGGTACGAAATTCGCGTTCAGGGGCACCTCGACACTCGATGGTCCGCCTGGCTTGACGGGCTGAGCCTCACCCCCGAGAGCAACGGAACCACGCTCATCCACGGCCCGATCATCGACCAGGCGGCACTGCACGGCCTGCTGCAGAAACTACGCGACACCGGGCTACCGCTGGTCGCGGTCACCCGGGTCGACACCGACCGGCCCGAGCCCAGTTCAGAGCCTCGATAACTCAACATCCACATCAATTCCACGAAGGAGAACGACATCATGACCACCATCCAGCCCAAGGCAGCACGAGTCCCGATGGGCTCGCTGCGGAAGACCGCGCTCGTCGCGGGCGTGCTCTACCTGATCACCTTCATCTCCATCCCGACCCTGGCCCTCTACGGTCCGGTGCGGACCGACCCGGGTTACATCGCCGGCCCCGGCCCGGACACCGCCGTCATCTTCGGCGGCATCCTGGAGATCATCGTTGCCCTGGCCTGCATTGGCACCGGCGTCGCGCTGTACCCGGTGGTCAAGCGGCAGAACGAAGGCATCGCGCTGGGCTTCGTCGCCGCACGGATCCTGGAGGGCGCCCTGATCTTCGCCGGTGTCGTCGCCCTTCTCTCCATCGTCAGCCTTCGGCAAGCCGGAGCGGGAGAGGATGCGCTGATCACCGGACAGGCGTTGCTCGCCCTGCACACCTGGACGACGGTGCTCGGACAGGGCTTCCTTCCGGCCGCGAACGCGCTGCTGCTCGGCTCCCTGATGTACCGATCGCGACTGGTGCCGCGGATCCTTCCCGTGCTGGGATTCATCGGCGCACCACTGCTCGTCGCCGCCGTGGCCGGCACGCTCTTCGGGCTCTGGGGAACGGTGTCCCCGCTGTCCGGACTCGGCGCCCTCTTCCTCGCGCTCTGGGAGTTCTCACTGGGCGTCTGGCTGGTCGTCAAGGGCTTCAGGCCGTCCCCGATCACCGCCGAGCTGGTCACCGAGTCGGAGGTGACCCGGTAACGGCTTGCTCGCGCCACCTTGTCACGAGCGCGTCCGGTCGACCCGGCGCGCTCGTGACAAGGTGGCGCGTTCGCCGTCGGCCGGGCTGACGTCACTCGTCCCCGACCCAGAATCCCCGCCCGCCGTACCAGGTGCCGTACTCGCTGCGCGAGTCGGCGGCCGGCCAGAAATCGCGAGAGCCGAGGTAGGAACCCACCACGGCGGCACCGAGATCGCCGAGTTCGGGGGCGACCACGCGCCCGGAGACCCGTTTCGCCATCGAGTCCACGAACCGGGCCAGCCCGGGGTCCTCGCCGAGACGGAAGAACGTGGTCTGCGCGCCCAGGCGCATCGAGTTGTCCAGCTCGCCGATCGTGCGCGCGATGGTGACCGGATGCGGCGGGTACGCGAAGCTGACCGTGCCGTCGTTCTCCAGATGGGACGTTGGCTCGCCATCGGTGACGATGAGCAGCACCGGCTGCGCGTTCGAGTGCTCACGGAAGTGACGGTTGGCCAGCAGCAGGGCGTGGTGCAGGTTGGTGCCCTTCTGCCACTGGCTGTCCAACGCGGTGAGCTGTTCGATGTCCATCACCTCGGCGATCCGCGCGAATCCGATTAACTGCAGGCGATCGTCGCGGAACCGGGACCGGATCAGCGTGTGCAGGGCGAGCGCGGTGCGCTTCATCGGCACCCAGCGGCCGTCCAGGGCCATCGAGAACGAGGTATCCACCAGCAGCGCGACCGCCGCTTGGGTGCGTGCCTCGGTTTCGGCGACCTCGATGTCCTCGATCGCGATCGGGCGGCCGCCCCCCTCGGTCAGTCGGCGCCGCACCCCGTTCAGGACGGTGCGCGGGGTGTCCCACGGTTCCGTGTCGCCGAACTCCCACGCCCGGGTGGCACCGGAGGGTTCGCCCGCGGCGCCGGACTGGCGCAGGTCGCGTTCGCCTTGCCGCCCCGACCGTCGGGTTGCGATGTCGCGCAGCAGCTCCTTGCCGAGCTGACGCATGGCCTTGGGGGTGAGCTTGAGCTGTCCGGCGGAGTCGCGGCGCAGCGTGCCCGCCTTCCGGAGCGCGTTCTCGAGTTCCCGCAGCGCGCTGGCCTCGACGGCGGCCTGGTCGCCAAGCTGGCGGGCGAGCTTGTCCAGATCGATGTCATCGAGCCGGGCACCGCCGTAGGACTGGGACAGTTGCTCGGTGAGGTCGTCCAGGTCGGCGAGGTCCTGCAGCATCCCGGTGCCGTCGCCCAGCCCCAGGCCTTGTTCGCCGTCGAACCGCTCCGCGCCGGTCCACCGCTCGCCCGGCCGCAGCGCCTGCAGGTTGGCGTCGAGCTGGGCCAGCGACTGCATGAGCTGCGGCGACCCGAATGCCTGGGCGGAGAGCTGCAGCAGTTCCTCGCGTTGCTGCGGGGTCATCGAGTCCAGCATCCGCTGCGCTGCGGCCGAGCGCCGCGCCAGCGTGTCGATCAGCTCGTCGATGTTCTGCGGCTGCTCAGGGAAGAAGTCTCCGTGTTTCGCCATGAAGTCGTCGAAGTCTTGGCTGGTGTCCTCGTCGCGGCGGTGCTTGTCCAGCAGGTCGTTGAGGTCGGCGAGCATGTCGCTGATCGCCGCGCGGTCCTCGTCGGTGGCGTTCTCCAGCGCCTGTTTCATCCCGGCAAACCGTTGATCGAGCAGTTCCCGGCCGAGCAGGTCCTTGATCCTCTCGTAGTCCGCGCGGGCTTGGGCCGATTGCCAGGCGTAGTCGCTGAGCTCGTTCACCGCCGCCGCGGTGGACGACGGCAGGCTCTCCAGGCGGGTCTGCGCGAAGGCGCGCTCGATGTCGTCCAGTTCCGCGTCGCGGGCCAGTTGCTTGCGCTCCTCGAGCACCGCGTGATCGAGCAGTTCCTTCACCTCCTGGAGGGTGCCGGAGAGGTTGTGTCGTTGCAGCAAGTTGCGGCGCCGCTCGGATACCCGGCGGGCGAGCTCGTCGAGCCCTGTGCGGCCCTGGCCGCCGCGGCGCAGGAATTCGCGCATCGAGCGTTCGGCCGAGTTGCCGGCCATGACGCTCTCGCCGATCGCGTCGAGTGCCTCGGCGACGTCGACCGGGGGAGCGAGCGGGTCGCCGCCGTCGTAGCGGCGGAACCGGATGTTGGGTCTAACCATAGACGGTGTCGCTTCCGTCGGTCTCCTTGCCGATCTTGCGGGCGAGGTAGAGGCCTTCGAGGGCGAGTTCGATGGCGGCGGCCCGCTGCCCGTTGCTGGCAGCGTCCAGCCGGTCGCAGATGTCCTCATAGAGTTCCGACTCGCCAAGCACCGGCAGCTCGGCCAGGAACTCGGGTGCGGTGACCTGCACGCCGGTCGACACCGTCGCGCCGCCGTCGATCGCCTCGACCAGCGCCCCGAAATCGATGCCCCGGAAGTGCTCCCGCACGGTGTCGGCGGTCGCGGTGCGCAGCAGGTGGGTGAGGATTTCGGTCTCCCGGCCCTCCTCGCCGGTCTCGAACTCGATCTTGCCGCCGAGCACGTCGACGGCGGTCTCCAGGTCGACCACCCGGGCCACCGCTTCGGCCTCTCCCTGGACCGTCGCCCGGTGCAGGGCGGCCGCGGCGATGGTCTCGGCGCCCGCGATCGCGAACCGGGCGGACACGCCGGACCGCTGGTCGACAGAGGAGGACTCACGCAGGTTGCGGGTGAAGCGGGCCAGGATCTCGACCAGGTAGTCGGGCACCTCGGCCCGCAGGTCGGCCTCCTGCCGGACCACCGCGATCTCGTCCTCGAGCGCGACCGGGTAGTGCGTGCGGATCTCCGCGCCGAACCGGTCCTTGAGCGGGGTGATGATCCGGCCGCGGTTGGTGTAGTCCTCGGGGTTGGCGCTGGCGACCACCAGCACGTCGAGTGGCAGCCGCAGCTGGTACCCGCGCACCTGGATGTCCCGCTCCTCCAGCACGTTGAGCAGCGCGACCTGGATCCGCTCGGCGAGGTCGGGCAGCTCGTTGATCGCGACGATGCCGCGGTGGGAGCGCGGGATCAGCCCGAAGTGGATCGTCTCCGGGTCGCCCAGCGTCCGGCCCTGCGCGACGCGGATCGGGTCGACGTCGCCGATCAGGTCGCCGACGCTGGTGTCCGGCGTCGCCAGCTTCTCGGCGTACCTCTCGTCGCGGTGGCGCCACGAGACGCGCAGGTCGTCGCCGTACGACGCCACCGCGGCCTTCGAGGCGTG
>DATCXP010000115.1:0-3300 GCA_036565765.1 Terrimesophilobacter sp. | reverse complement strand
GCCGGCGATACCCAGGTGCGGGAACTGGCGACGCAGGAGATCGCTATCGTCGAGGCCGAGGCGCAGAAGGGGTGAAGTTCCGTTCCGCATCTGCCACGAAGTGGTCGCCGAGCGTCGCGACCGGTGGTGTTAGTGTGGTCTGACCACATAGTTTCGAGGACGAGGATGGCCGACGCACCACGAGCCTGGGAGGGCGTTCTCCACCACATCGAGGCGCGCCTGCTCTCCGGCGAACTCGGCCCCGGCGACCATCTCCCGCCGGAACGCGCCCTCGCCGCGGAGCTCGGCGTCGGCCGTTCCTCCGTCCGCGAAGCCGTCCGCGTGCTCGACGTGCTCGGCCTCGTGCGTACCCAGACCGGCTCGGGTCCGCAGGCCGGAGCGATCATCATCTCCACGCCATCCGGGGGGATGTCGGCGCTCATGCGGCTTCAGGTCGCTGCGCAGGGCTTCCCGGTCGCGGACGTCGTGAAGACCCGCCTCCTGCTCGAGACCGCGGTGGCGGCCGGGCTCGCCGAGATGGACGCAGACCTCGGTCCCGCGACCGCGCTACTGGACGCGATGGATTCGGACGAACTCGCACCCGCGGAGTTCCTCGCGCTCGATGCACGATTCCACGTCGCCCTGGCCGAGGCGAGCGGCAACCAGGTCGTCACGGCAATGATGGCGGGCCTCCGGAACTCGATCGAAAGCTACGTGCTCGAGGGCGTTCCCGCGATCGCGGATTGGCCCGCAGAGACCAGACAGCTGCGCGCTGAGCATCGCGGCATCGTCGCGGCTATCGCCTCCGGCGACGCCGCTACCGCACAGACCCGGGTTCACTCCCACATCACCGGCTACTACGCCCTCACCCGATTGACAGAACAGGATCCACGATGAAGCGCCGATTCCCCCGCCCTCGCGACCTCGCACCGCTCATGCGGTTCAAGAAGCCGACCCTCAATGCGAAGAAGCGGCGGCTTCAGGAGGCCCTCACGATCTACGATCTGCAGGCCATCGCGAAGCGCAGGACCCCGAAAGCCCCCTATGACTACACGGATGGCGCCGCCGAGGCCGAGCTGAGTCTGGCCCGCGCCCGCCAGGCGTTCGAAGATATCGAGTTCCACCCGCACATCCTGCGCGACGTGTCGACGGTGGATACGAGTCGTGAGGTGCTGGGCGGCCCGGTCGCCCTCCCCTTCGGTATCGCCCCGACCGGCTTCACCCGGATGATGCAGGCCGAGGGCGAGATCGCCGGGGCCGGCGCCGCGGCCGCAGCCGGCATCCCGTTCTCCCTGTCCACGATGGGTACTGCCTCGATCGAGGATGTGAAGGCCGCGAACCCGGACGGCCGCAACTGGTTCCAGCTGTACATGTGGAAGGACCGGGACCGCTCGATGGCTCTCGTCGACCGGGCTGCGAAGTCCGGATTCGACACCCTCCTGGTGACGGTCGACGTCCCGGTCGCCGGAGCCCGGCTGCGCGACTCCCGCAATGGCATGACCATTCCGCCGACCCTCACCCCGAGTACCGTGCTCAACGCCCTGCCGCGCCCGGCCTGGTGGATCAACTTCCTCACCACCGAGCCGCTCGCCTTCGCGAGCCTGGACCGCTGGAGCGGCACCGTCGCCCAGCTGCTCGACACCATGTTCGACCCGACCGTGACCTTCGATGACCTCGCATGGATCAAGGAGCAGTGGCCGGGCAAGCTCGTCGTGAAGGGCGTACAGAACGTGGATGACGCGAAGAAGCTCGCCTCGATGGGCGTCGACGGCATCCTGCTGTCGAACCACGGCGGACGCCAGCTCGACCGCGCGCCGATACCGTTCCACCTGCTGCCGCAGGTCGTGCGCGAAGTCGGCAAGGACACCGAGGTGCTCCTCGACACCGGCATCATGTCCGGCGCGGACATCGTCGCCGCGATCGCCCTCGGCGCGCGTTTCACCCTCGTCGGGCGCGCCTACCTTTACGGCCTCATGGCCGGCGGACGGGCCGGAGTCGACCGCGCCATCGAGATCCTCTCCAGCCAGCTCGTGCGCACCATGCGCCTGCTCGGGGTGAACTCGCTCGACGAGCTCGAACCCGGCCACGTCACGCAGTTGCAGAGGCTCATCCCGCGCGGCTGATCACTCCCGCGGCCGGCCGTGCGCGATCAGGAGCGATCGAGGATGGCCCGCAGGTCGGTGCCGGCCGGCAGGCTCCCGTACAGCCGCCCCCGCTCCTGCCCGAGCCTGGCCGCGACGAACGCCTCGGCGACGGCCGGCGGGGCGAATCGCAGCAACAGGGATGCCTGCAGGGTGAGCGCGAGCCGCTCGGCCAGGCCACGCGCCCGTCCGGCATCCAGTTCACCGGCACGCCGCAACAACGCCCTCGTCTCGGCCAGCCAGGCGTCGAATACCGGGTGGGCGCCGTCGGCCAGCGTGACCTCAGCGTCGAAGGCGTCGACGGTCTCCGGCTCACGAGTGATGGCGCGCAGCACGTCGAGGGCGATCACGGTGCCGGATCCCTCCCAGATCGCCATGACGGGCTGTTCGCGATAACGCCGCCCGACCGGGAAGTCCTCCGTGTACCCGTTGCCACCCAGGCACTCCATCGCCTCATAGGCATGCTCCGGCCCGCGCTTGCAGATCCAGTACTTGGAGACGGCGGTCGCGAGCCGGCGGAACGCGCGTTCCTGCTCGCTCGCATCGTCGTCGTGCGCACGCGCGAGCCGTAGCGCGGTCGCCGTCGCCGCCTCCGACTCGAGCGCGAGATCGGCGAGTACCGCCGTCATGGCAGGCTGGTCGACCAGCTTCGCCCCGAACGCGCTGCGATGCCTGGCGTGCCAGAGCGCCTCTGCTACCGACTGGCGCATGCCCGCCGCCGACCCGTACACGCAGTCGAGCCTGGTCCGCGCCACCATCTCGATGATGGTGCGGACGCCGCGGCCCTCCTCACCGAGCAGGAACGCGGTCGTGCCGTCGAACTCGACCTCGCTCGACGCGTTCGACCGGTTGCCGACCTTGTCCTTGAGCCGCTGGATGGCGAACGCGTTGCGCGTGCCGTCCGCCAGCACGCGGGGGAGCAGGTAGCAGCTCAGTCCCTGCGGCGCCTGCGCGAGCACGAGGAACGCGTCCGACATGGGCGCGCTGCAGAACCACTTGTGGCCGCTGAGCAGCCAGCGGCCATCGCCGGCGTCAGTGGCGTCAGCGGCGGCGGCGCGCGTCGTGTTGGCGCGGACATCCGATCCGCCCTGCTTCTCGGTCATCGCCATGCCGAACAGCGCGGAGGTCTTGCCCGCCTCGAGCGAGCCCGAGTAGTCGCGGCTGAGCAGGCGGGGCAGCC
>DATCXP010000113.1:0-12544 GCA_036565765.1 Terrimesophilobacter sp. | reverse complement strand
TCACCGCCGGTTTCCTCGCCTCCTGGATCGTCGACGGCGACGCCGTGAAGGCCGCGGAGGCCGGGGTCGCGGTGGCGGCCCGCGCCGTCACCATGGTCGGTGGACGTCCGGGTACTTCGGTTTAGGGCGCACCGCCGGTGTGCGGGCCGCCGCAACCATGACGATGGCGGGCGACCATAACCATGACGTCGTTTGTACCAAATGACGGCGAACGTTCGCCGTGGTCTAGTACAAACGCCCTCATGGTTCACGTGATGCTGGGCCGAGCCGAAGGCGGTCGCACAGCTCGGTGAGCTGGACGAGCTCCGCCGGGCTCAGGGAGCCTCCCACCCGGCGCGAGATGGACTCCATGTGTCGCACCGCCGCGCGGCGGAACGCGGCGAAGCCGGCATCCGTGAGTTCGACGATCACGCCGCGCCCGTCATCCGGATCCTGCGCCTTCGATACGAGGCCGCGACCCGCAAGCCGGTCGATGAGCCTGCTGATGCTCGGCTGGGTGAGCAGCAGGTTCTCGCCGAGATCCCGGATGCGCAGCCGGTGTTTCGGCTCGCGCGAGAGTGTGAACAGCACGTCGTAGTCGTTCAGGGAGACGTCCCCGGCGGGGAACTCGGCTGACAACTGCCGCATGACCGACACCTGCGCACGGAACAACGCCTCCCAGGCGGCTACCGCGGTCGCGGCGTCAGTCATCGGCATTCCTTTGCTCGGGTCCACTCTACAAAGCGGGCTGCGTGGATGCCGATTAACGGACTGAGGGCCCGTCGCAGAGGCTAGCGACGGGCCCTCTCCCTTGCACCAAGAGTGTCCTGCAATCACATTCCGCAGTAGCTGCCACAGCAAACAACTTCTGCTCTTGAACCATATAACAGTTCGGTAACGGACGTCTAGTTATACATTCGTTATTTTCTTGCGAGTTTGCCGGAAACACGCACTCAATCGTCGCTTCGTGCGCGACGGTTGCGCAGCCGGTAGGGCTTCCGGCCACCGTCACTGTGCAAGATGCGACCGCTCACCGATCACGACGGTGGAGTAGTACTCGTCAGAGCTCGCAATGCGGGGGGCGAGGCCGGACCGGGCGAGGATCCCGCACGCCACCGGTGCCTGGTCCTCGCTCGTCTCCACGAACAGGCTGCCGCCGGGCGCCAGCCAGAGCCGGGCCTCCGCGGCCACGCGTCGCAGCACGTCGAGCCCGTCCTCGCCGCCGTCGAGGGTCACGCGCGGCTCGAAGTCCCTGGCCTCCGGCGGCATGAGCGCTATTGCGTCGGTGGGAACGTACGGCACGTTCGCGGTCAGGATGTCGACCCGGCCGCGCAGGGCATCCGGCAGGGGGTCGAACAGATCGCCCTCGAACACCCGACCGCCCGTGATGGCGAAGTTCCTGCGCGTGTTCTCCACCGCGGCCGGTTCAATGTCGGCGGAGTACAGTTCCGCACCGGAGACGGCGCTCGCGATCGCGATCCCGATGGCGCCGCATCCGCAGCACAGATCGAGGATGACGGCCTCGGAGTGGGCGCGGGCGATCGCCTCGCGCACCAGGAATTCGGTGCGCCGACGCGGCACGAACACCCCGGGGTCGATCGCGATGCGCAAACCGAAGAAGTCCACCCAGCCCAGGAGGTACTCGAGCGGCTGGCCCTGGACGCGCTTCTCGACGAGCTGCTCCAGATCGGCGCCGGTGTCGGCGGCTTCGGCGAGCAAACGTGCCTCATCCTCCGCGAACACGCACCCGGCCGCACGCAGGCGTGCGACGAGCGCGGATTCGTCCTCCACGGTCAGGCCCATGGTCGGAGAGCGTACTCGCAGTGGTGCGCAGCCGGGTGGTCGGCGCACCAGACGGCTCAGAAGTCGGGACTGGGCGTCGACGCGTGCCGCACCGAAACATCCGCGTGCCGGTCGAAGCGGTAGCCGATGCCCCGCACGGTGCGCACGATGTCCTCATAGCCGCCGAGCTTCGAGCGGAGCCGCCGAACGTGCACGTCGATCGTGCGCTCGTTCGGGGCGTCCTCGTCGCCGGCCGTCCAGAGCGCGGTGATGAGTTCGGAGCGCGCGATCGTCGTGCCAACGCGCAGCACGAGGTACTGCAGCAACTCGAACTCCTTGTAGGTCAGCGGGGCAGTCTGCTCGTCGATGAGTACGCGCTTGCGGGTCAGGTCCACGATCACGCCCTCTGCGCGAGCTTCCTCGTCCTCGGCCTCGGCCTGCCGGTGCCGGGCGAGAGCGGTCGGATCCTGGAGCGCGAGTCGCACGACGTCGACATCTCTGCCGCCGGAACCGCGCGGAGCGAGGGCGACTGCCGCGTAGCTCTCGGAGGTCGGCACGAGGTCTGCGGTCAGCTTCTTGAGGGCGGCGACGATCGTGCCGAGGTCGGTGCCTGCCGCTGCGGCCTTCGCCTCGTCGATTCCGACGTAGAGCACGAAGCCGCGCGCTTCCGGACCGTCGGGGATGGCACGGATGCGGGGAGGGGTCGGTGGCGAGGCCGCGGGGGATGGGGCCGGTTCCGGCGCCGCATACAGGGGCGCTGGGGTGAAGGTGCGGGGACGGTCGAGTTCGATGGTGGCGAGCGACATGTGTCGAATCCTTGAAAGGAGGGGTGAAGGCCTCTAATGGGGAGGGTTTGTCCTTCGGAACTTCTGCACTGCGTAGCGGAGAACCGACCGTTATGAGGGTCGGAGCCCGGGAACCGCTGACTCAATCGAGCGCGGTTCGGCGAGAGTTCGGCCGACTAGGCACACATTCGACAACACATGACTGCGCTGCGCGGCATCATCATGCCGGCAACCCCGCGAGCCTCAATGGAGGTCAGGGCGGGCGCGTTAACAGTCATGGAGCAACTATCTTGCATCCACGCAAGAAAAGTCAAATCACGATTGTGGCTCGCGCACACGGCGGCAAGCCGGACCCATCCGCGGCTCGCGCTCCCCGAATGATGGTCGTGCGGACCAGTGATGCCGCCTCGGCGCGGCCGTTCGTCCGAACGACCACCACTCGGCAAGCTGCCAACCCCAACAAGACGCTCGCCCAGGCGATCGCTCAGGATGCGGAATCAGTCGACCGTGCCGTACAGGCGGTCGCCGGCGTCGCCGAGTCCTGGCACGATGTAGCCGACCTCGTTGAGCTTCTCGTCGAGGGCGCCGAGCACGATCGTGACCTCGCGCCCCTTCGTGGCCTCCTCGACGGCGGCAAGTCCTTCCGGCGCCCCGATGAGACAGATCGCCGTGACGTCCACGGCACCGCGCTCGAACAGGTAGTTGATGGCGGCGAGCAGCGAGCCACCCGTTGCGAGCATCGGGTCGAGCACGAAGCACTGGCGGTTGGAGAGGTCATCCGGGAGCCGCTCGGCGTAGATCGCCGGCTGCAGCGTCGTCTCATCGCGCACCATGCCGAGGAAGCCGACCTCGGCGGTCGGGACGAGCTTCACCATGCCCTCGAGCATCCCGAGGCCCGCGCGCAGGATCGGCACGACGAGTGGCCGCGGCTGGCTGATCGCGAGTCCTTCCGCCGTCGAGACCGGTGTCTCCACGGTCACCCTCTCGACGCGGACGCTTCGCGTCGCCTCGTAGGCGAGCAGCGTGACGAGCTCCTCCACGAGGGCCCGGAACGTCGGCGATGGCGTGGTCTTGTCGCGCAGCATGGTGAGCTTGTGCGTGATGAGCGGGTGATCGGCAACGTGTACTCGCATAGGCTCAATCTACTTGACGGTGGAGGCAGGCAGTGGGCGGAATCAACCCCTCGGGGGCCTCAGGGGGCCACCGCGAGAACCGGATGACCGGATGGATGCACGAGGCGCTCGCCGAGGCGCGCCTCTGCTTGGAAACGGGCGACGTGCCGGTCGGGGCGCTCGTCCTGTCCGCGAACGGCGAGGTGATCGGGCGCGGACGGAACGAGCGGGAGCTGCGGAAGGATCCGACCGCCCACGCCGAGGTGATCGCCCTGCGCGCGGCGGCAGAGGCGACCGGCGACTGGCAGCTCACGGGGACCACGCTCGTCGTCACCCTCGAACCGTGCCCGATGTGCGCCGGGGCGATCCTGGCCGCGCGCGTTCCCACGGTCGTCTTCGGTGCCTGGGACGAGAAGGCCGGCGCGGCAGGAAGTGTGTACGACCTCCTGCGCGACCGCCGGCTGCCGCACCGGGTCGAGGTTCTGGCGGGCGTCGAGGAGCAGCAGAGTGCGCAGTTGCTGCGGGAGTTCTTCGCCGGAAAGCGCTGATCGGCTACACCGTCTGTCTAAGCGAGGCCGTCCAGCCACTCACTGAACATGGCGCGTGAGGCGCGCTGCATCGCGGGGTTGTTCTCGTCGCGCCGCCTGCGCCACTCCGCGCGGTCGATGCCCTCCCGCTCGAGCAGCCCGTCCGTGTCCTCGGTCCAGGCCTCGTGCATGTCGTCGGTGACCTCCGGGTGGAACTGCACGGCGAGCGCGAAGTCACCGATCGAGAACGCCTCGTTCGGGTAGGCCGAGGAGCTGGCCAGCAGGGTCGCGCGTTCGGGCAGCTCGAAGTGGTCGCCGTGCCACTCCAGCATCCCCACCCCGGCGACATGGCGGATCGGGGAGGCGGCTCCGGCATCCGTCAGCCGGATGTCCTGGTAGCCGAGATCCGGCTTCTCGCCCCGGTAGTTGCGGCCGCCGAGCGCGCCGGCCATGAGCTGAGCGCCCAGGCACACGCCGAAGATCGGCCGCTCGGCCTCGATGCGCCGCCGGATGAGCTCGAGTTCCTCGGCGAGGTAGGGGTGCTTCTCGGTCTCGTAGGCGCCCTGGTGGCCGCCCAGCACGATGAGCAGGTCGCCATCCTCAGGGTCGAGCGCGGAGACGGGCTCGCGCGTGACATCGACGACGCGGATGTCGTACCCGTGCTCTCGCAGCACGGGCTCGAGGTTGCCGAGCGTGATGTTCTCGTGGTGCTGCAGGACGAGAGCCAGGCGCGCTCCGGCCCTCGGGCTCAATCAGACCCCTTGATGACGACAGAGTCGGTCGGCGGGTTGCCATTTCCCGGCTTGTGGTAGACATCCGGCTCGATGAAGATCACGCGCGCAATCGGCACCGCCGCACGCACGCGAGCCTCCAGTGCGTTGATCGCCGTGGCGATGTCGGCAAGCTTCCTCTTCGGCGAGAACGCGACCTTCGCTGCGACGAGCAGCTCGTCCGGGCCGAGGTACAACGTCTTCATGTGGACGAGGGCCTCGACCTGGGGATCCTCGTTGATGGCGTTCCGGATCGCGATCGCATCGGCCGGCCGCGCCCCCTCGCCGACGAGCAGGCTCTTCGTCTCGATCCCGAGGATGACGGCGACCAGCACGAGCAGCACGCCGATCGCGAGCGTTCCGATGGCATCCCACACGCTGTTGCCGGTGATGATCGTGAGGCCGACCCCGAGGAAGGCGAAGACGAGACCGGTGAGCGCGGCGACGTCTTCGAGCAGGACGACGGGCAGTTCGGGGGCCTTCGCGTGCCGGACGAACTGGATCCAGCTCTCACCGCCGCGCACGTGGTTCGCCTCTCTCACCGCCGTGCGCAGGGAGAACGATTCGAGGACGATGGCGAGAACGAGCACGACGATCGGAAGCCAGGCGTTCGTGAGCTCGTGCGGGTGCTGGAGCTTGTCGATCCCCTCGTAGACGGAGAACACGCCTCCGATGCTGAACAGGATGATCGCGACGACGAAGGCGTACACGTAGCGCTCGCGGCCGTAGCCGAACGGATGCTCTGCATCCGCCTTGCGTCTCGCCTGGGCCCCGCCGAGCAGCAGGAGCCCCTGGTTGCCGGTGTCGGCGACGGAGTGCACCGCCTCGGCGAGCATCGACGCCGATCCGGAGATCGCCCAGGCCGCGAATTTCGTGATCGCGATGCCGAGATTCGCGAGCAACGCTGCGATGATCGCTTTCTTGCCGCTGCCTGTGCTCACGATGCTCCCTCGTTCGTCCTCACAACAATCCTAGGATGGTGCCATGATCTCTCTCCCCGCTGTGGCGATCCTCGGCGCCGGATCCATGGGCGGCGCGATTCTCAGCGGACTGCTGAAGCCCGGCGTTTCGGTGACCGGGGGCATCCGCGTCACGAACCGCACCGAGGCGAAGGCCGCGGGGTTGAGAACGGATGGCGTCGCCAGCTACTCGACGGAAATCGATCCGAGTGCGAACCTCGCCGCGGTCGAGGGCGCGCAGCTCGTCCTGACCGCCGTGAAGCCCGCCATGATCCCCGACCTCCTGCGCGAGATCGCCGGCGCGCTCGAGCCGGATGCGATCGTCATCAGCGTCGCGGCCGGGGTCACGACCGCGACCATGGAAGCGCTGCTTCCGGAGGCTGTTTCCGTGCTGCGCGCGATGCCGAACACTCCCGCCGTCGTCGGCAGGGCGGTCACCGGACTGAGCGCAGGGAGTCGCTCGACCGCCGAGCAGCTCGCGCTCGCGACCCGGCTGTTCGAGACGGTCGGCACCGTCGTCGCCGTTCCCGAGGAGCGCATCGATGCGCTCAGCACCATTTCCGGCTCCGGCCCCGCCTACGTGTTCTACCTCATCGAGCAGTTCACGAGAACGGCCGTCGGGATGGGGTTCAGCGAGTCGGAGGCGGCGACCCTGGTGAACACGACCTTCCTCGGCGCGAGCGAGCTGCTCGCGGCATCCGGGAGCACACCGGAAGAGCTGCGCCGGCAGGTCACGAGCCCGAAGGGGACGACGGAGCGGGCGATCGCCGAGCTTGAGAAGGCCGACCTCAAGTCGGTCTTCGACCGCGCGACCGCCGCAGCGCTGGCCCGTGCTCGCGAACTCGCCGCCGGCTGAGGTCAGACTGAGGTGACCGCCGGCCGGGACGGCCGTCGGAGCTGGCACGGCTGCGCCTGCGGCATAGGCCAGAAATGGCCTATGCTCCAAGCTCCAGCGCTCAGCTCTGCAGGCTCGAGAACTTCTCGATCGCCGACGACTTGCCGCTCACGATGATGAGGTCGTGGTTGGAGATCACGGTGTCCGGCGTCGCGTAGGTGAACTCGTTGCCGGGGGACTTGACCCCGACGACGGTGACGCCGAACTTCCTGCGGATGTCGGATTCTGAGAGCGGGATGCCGCGCACCGGCTTCGGCGGGTACATCTTGACCATCGCGAAGTCGTCGTCGAACTCGATGAAGTCGAGCATCCGACCGGACACCAGGTGGGCGACGCGCTCGCCGGCCTCGGCCTCCGGGTAGATCACATGGTTCGCGCCGATGCGGGCGAGGATCTTGCCGTGGGACTGGCTGATCGCCTTCGCCCAGATCTGCGGGATCTTGAGGTCGACGAGGTTCGCGGTGATGAGCACGCTCGCCTCGATCGACGAGCCGACCGCGACGACTGCGACGGCGAAGTCCTGGGCGCCGATCTGCCGGAGCGCTTCGATGCTGCGCGCATCCGCCTGCACCGCGTGGGTGACACGTTCAGCCCACTTCTGCACGAGCGCCTGGCTCTCATCGACGGCGAGCACCTCGCGGCCGAGCCGATCGAGCTGGC
The DNA here is from genome assembly GCA_036565765.1 of Terrimesophilobacter sp. Taxonomy (GTDB): domain Bacteria; phylum Actinomycetota; class Actinomycetes; order Actinomycetales; family Microbacteriaceae; genus Terrimesophilobacter. Next base: position 5,075 of record DATCXP010000113.1, on the reverse strand, counting down.
CCGCGGCCCCGGCTCCGAATCGCCCGAGGCCGATCACCAGCACGGGAGCGTCATGGGCAATTCTCTCAACCAACGATGGGCCTCTCTTCTGCTCGTGTGAACAACTGTCGGCGTTGGCTTGCCGCGAGCGCTGCGGCAAGGGTCACTGTACCAACCCGGCCTGCCCACATGGTGGCCGAGAGGATGTACTTGCCGGTCTCGGGGAGAGTCTCGGTGACCCCGGTGCTGAGCCCGCAGGTGCCGAAGGCGGAGATGACGTCGAACAGCACCTCGTCGAGCGGTGCGTCGGTGGTCTGCAGGATGGCGATCGTCGACACCGCTACGATCGTCGCGCCCCACAGGACGACACTCACCGCCAGACGCAGGACATCCTGTGGGATCCTCCGGTCGAACACCTGCATGTCGCTGTCGCCGCGGGCCTCCGCGAGGGCCGCGAGGAACAGCACCGCGAGGGTCGTGACCTTGATACCGCCTGCGGTGGATGCCGATCCGCCTCCGACGAACATGAGCATGTCCATCACGAGAAGGCTCGAGTCGTGCATCTGCCCGATGTCGACCGTCGAGAATCCGCCCGACCTCGTCATGATGGACAGGAACGTCGCGGTCATCGGGCGTGCGACCGGATCCTGGGCGCCGATCGTGAGGGGGTTGTTCCACTCGAGCGCGTAGATGACGATCGCGCCGATCACGATCAGAATCGCTGTGGTGACGAGAGTCAGCTTCACGTGGATGGACCAGCGCCGCGGGTTCCTCCAGTTCTTCGTGAGTGCGAAGATCACCGGGAAGCCGACACTGCCGAGGAACACGGCGAGTGCGATCGCCGACAGCATCCAGGGATCGGTGGCGAACGGGGCCAGCCCCTCGGGGTTCGGCATGAAGCCGGTGTTCGTGAACGCCGAGGTGGCGTAGTAGAAGCCCTGCCAGGTGGCGGCCCACGGGTCGTATCCGGCCAGGAGGAGGCGGGGGGCGATCAGGGCCGTGATGATCGTCTCGATCGTCAGCACGCTGATCGCGACGGTGGCGAGCAGCCCGCCGATCTCGCCGAGCCGGACCGCCTGGCCCTCGGCGACCGGACCGACGTGGAGGCGGAGCGGGTTGCTGTCGCTCGCCGCCATGAGCTTCGCCTTGAGGCCGAGGCGCCGCGAGACGATGAGTCCGAGCAGGCTCGCCAGGGTGAGGACGCCGATGCCGCCGACCTCGAGGCCGATCAGGATCGCGACGGTTCCGAACGTCGACCAGTGGGTCGACATGTCGACCGTGCTGAGTCCCGTCACGCAGATCGAGGACATCGCGGTGAAGAACGCGTCGGCAAGCGGCGTGACGCTGCGTTCCGCGCTCGCGATCGGGAGAGAGAGGACCGCGGTGAGGGCCAGGACGAGCCCCGTGAAGATCAGGATGGCGAATCTGGCGGGCGAAGATGCCGCAAAGAAGTCGACGAAGTCGCGGACCCGTGCGAACACGGACCCCTGGGCCATGGCCCTGGCACGCATCCTGCCCCCTTAGCGGCTCGTGATGCAGCACCGAGAGTGCGGCAGCTTGTCATGGTACTCCCCAGCCATGCCCAGTAGCCTATTTGGATGGCTGACATCTTTGACGTTGTTGCAGACCCCACCCGGCGTGAGCTCCTGCAGGTGCTGCTGGAGCGCTACCGGACTTCGGGTTCCGAGGCGGGCGAAATCAGTGTCGGCGAGCTCGTCGACAAGCTCGGGCTCAGTCAACCGACCGTGTCCAAGCACCTCAAGGTTCTGCGGGATATCGACCTCGTCACGGTGCGCGAGGAGGGCCAGCACCGCTACTACCGGCTGGACTCCGCCCCCCTCGAGGTTCTCGAGGACTGGCTGATACCGTTCCTCGGCGCCGACTTCGACGACGGTCTGGCCGACGAGGCCGGCACGACCGTGTTCGCGGCCTGGTCGGGCTCCGGTCTTCCGAAGCCCCTGCGCCGGATGGCCGACTCGATCGAGCATTCCGCGGATGCCGGGGCGGCGGTCGGCCGTACCGTTGCCGACGCCTCGCATCAGGTCCGTACGGTGATCGAGGGGGCGACCCACGCCATCGAGGAGGCCTCCGCGAGCATCGAGAGGAAGGTCATCGATCCGATCCGCGAGAAGCTGGGCAAACGCGGCGACGGGGCGTGACGACCGGTCCGTGATCGCCGGGGGACGCGGTCATGGACAAGGAGTCACATGAGCCCCTAAAGTATCCATCAAGCACTCTGTTAACACCCGTTCAGGTGCGCCTACCCAAGGGGTTCTGTCCTATGGCACGCGATCTCTCCGACTTGAGGTTTCTCACCGTCGCGGAAGTGGCGGACATGATGCGCGTATCCAAGATGACCGTTTACCGCCTCGTCCACTCCGGCGAACTGCCGGCGATCCGCTTCGGCCGCTCGTTCCGTGTTCCGGAATCCGCCGTCCGGACTGCGATCGACACTCACGTCGCGGAAGCCGGCTGACGACTGCTCTGCGCGGGTTGGGCTTGCTGCAACCGCCACCGGATTCTCACCGGATTCTGATCAGCTAGACTTGCCCGAGGCAATTTTCCGCGGCCCGCGACGGGCCCGGTGGAACGTTCACGAATCGGTGAAGCCAGAATTTATGAGGTGTGTATGGGTTCAGTAATCAAGAAGCGTCGCAAGCGTATGGCGAAGAAGAAGCATCGCAAGCTGCTTCGCAAGACTCGTCACCAGCGTCGCAACAAGAAGTAGCACTGCTCGAGAACGTCAGGCTAACCGGCCTGGCGTTTTTGGTTTCTGCGTGCGGCGCGCGCCTCGTCCCTGACCCTGCGCTGCGCCGCCCGGATGCTCGACGGCCGAAGCTGAAGCTGTGACCAGCCGCGGGCCTTCGCGTAGCGGGCGAGACTCGCATCCGGATTCACGACGACCCGATTGCCGACCAGGTTCAGAAGCGGGATGTCGTTGCGGGAGTCCGAGTACGCCCAGCACTGCGCGAGGTCGGCATCGAGCCGTCTCGCGAGCTCCGTCGCGGCCATGGCCTTGCGCTCGCCGTGGAGGATGTGGCCGAGCAGTCGCCCGGTGAGGACACCGTCGGCGACTTCGATCTCCGTCCCGAGGGCGCCGGTCAGCCCGAGGCGGTCGGTGATGACCTTCGCGATCGCGACGGGCGTCGCGGTGATGAGCCATACCTGGTGGCCCTGTGCGAGGTGCTCGCGGGCGAGCGCGACCGTCTCCGGCCACAGTTTCCGCTTGATGTAGCGGTCGTACACCTCGTCGGCGAGGTCGAGCAGTTCGGACTCGGTGTGGCCACCAGCCAGCTCGAGCGCGCGCTCACGTACGCTGACGAGGTGGTTCTTGTTCTCGCCGACGGCGATGAAGCGCAATTGCTGCCACCCGAACACCACGAGGTCGCGCGTCGTGAGCAGGCCGCGCCGGAACGCGCCCTGGCCGAGGTGGTAGATGCTCGCACCGCGCAACAACGTGTTGTCGACATCGAAGAAGGCGATGACGGGGGAGTCGCTGCGGATGGGAAGCTCTGAAGTCATCCCGACCATGCTAGTTGGCTCCCGGGGTCGGGACCGTGCGCCCCGGAGAACTAGGCTTTACTGCGTGCCTCACGTTCGTCTCACCATCATCGGCAAGCCGGAATGCCACTTGTGCGATGTCGCCGAGGAGGTGATCGACGGGGTTGTGCGCGAGCTCCGGTCCACCGCATCCGATCGCCAGGTCACCGTGGAGAAGTTGTCGATCCTGGATGACCCCGAGCTGTACGAGCGCTACTGGGAGCAGATCCCCGTCGTCCTCATCAACGACACCGAGCATGCACACTGGCGCGTCGACCCGGAGGCGCTGCGCGCCGCGATCCAGTAGGGGTTGCCGAGAACCGATCTCTCGGAACTTTTCCGAGCGCCGCGCGGTCGACATCCCTCTTTAGGATGGAGGAACCGCGATGATCCGCGGCTGCAAAGGAGCAGGTTCATGAAGTTTCAGATCGCCAAAGGCAAGTCGGCATCCCAGCCCTACTTCTGGCGCATCGTCGCCAGCAACGGTCAGACCCTTGCCGTCAGTGAGAACTACATTGCGAAGTCCTCGGCCAAGAACGCCGTCGAGTCGGTCATGAAGAGCGCCGCCGCGGCAAAGGTCGAAGACCTCACCTAGCAGCTGGCGGGTTTCGCTCGCGCCGCACCGGGTAAGCCAAGTGAACTTACTTGAGGGGAGCGTTGGGAAGACGGAGCGCCAACTCACTCTGTCGAATCCGAGCTACGGCAGCAACCGCGTCGGTCCGCGGAACAGGTAGGTCGCCTCGCGCAGGTTCGGCAGGCCGAGCATGAGCATGAGCACGCGCGAGAGTCCCATTCCGAATCCGCCGTGCGGCGGCACGCCGTACCGGAAGAAGTCCAGGTAGAAGCCGAGCTCCTCGGGGTCGAGACCCTTGTCGCGCGCCTGCGCCTCGAGCACGTCGATGCGGTGCTCGCGTTGTGCACCGGTGGAGATCTCGACGCCGTTGAACACGAGGTCGTAGCTGTTCGTGAGCCCTGGGTCGTCCGCATGCCGCATGTGATAGAACGGCCGGATGCTGGAGGCATAGTCGGTCAGGAACACGAACTCGTGGCCGAGCGTCTCCTTGACGTAGGCCGAGATCTGGCGCTCGCCCTCCGGGTCCATGTCGTCGTCGTGGCGCGGAACCTCGTAGCCGCGCTCGGCGACGATGCGCTTAGCCTCGGCGAGCGGGATGCGGGGGAACGGGGTGGTGGGAACGGTCACCTCGAGGCCGAACGCGGCCTCGATCTCCGCGCCATGCTTCTCCTTTACTGCGGTGAACCCCGCGACCATGAGTTCCTCATGCAGGCGCATGACATCCTCGTGGCTGTCGATCCAGCTGATCTCGGAGTCGACGCTCGTGAACTCCGTGGCGTGACGCGAGGTGAACGACGGGTCGGCGCGGAAGGCCGGGCCGATCTCGAACACCTTGCCGAACCCGGCCGGCTGCGCCATCTGCTTGAAGAACTGCGGGCTCTGGGCCAGGTACGCCTTGCCCTCGAAGTAGCCGACCTCGAACAGCTCGGCCTTCGACTCGCTCGCGCTCGCCATGAGCTTCGGCGTGTGCAGTTCGATGAAG
>DATCXP010000111.1:0-5717 GCA_036565765.1 Terrimesophilobacter sp. | reverse complement strand
AATCGAGCATCAGCCGATTCGATCCGCGCCGGGTGTTGGTCCCGCGTGTGCCCATCGAGGAGCAATGGCGCTACGGCGAGGCCTTCCGGAAAGTCTTCGAGTTCGAAGATGAGCTCCGGAACATCGGCATCGCCGGCCGCGTTGCCGCCGCGGCCATCGTCAAGGGCTTCGGCACGGGCGAGCTCAGCCCGCCACTGGGATAGGCCTCAATTGCAGCTCTGACAGCGGTCATTCTCCACTGCCCGAAGAGCGGTGGCCGGTGTAGCTTTGCCCCGAAGACGATCTGGGGGAGGGCGAGTGGCGGCGGGACGAAGGGTCATCGGCAACCGCTACGAGCTTGATGACCTACCTTTGAGCCCAGGCGGGATGGGCGAGGTCTACGCGGGATACGACCAGAAGCTGGACCGTAGAGTCGCTGTCAAACTCATCCGTTTCCCTCATGACCGTCCGGACGAGAGCCTCGTCAAACGCTTCCTGCACGAGGCACGAGTCATGGCCAAGCTCGAGCATCCCGGCACTCCGACCATCTACGACGTCGATGTCCTCGACGAATCGCAGGCGGAGCCCCGCCCTTTCATTGTGATGCAGTTCGTGGACGGGGTCACGATGGATGATGTCTTGAGCGAGCATCATCCTCTTCCCGTCAACTGGGTCGCGGCGATGGGCGCCCAGATCACGGCGGTGCTCTGCGCGGCCCACGAGCGAGGCATCCTCCACCGGGACCTCAAGCCGTCGAACCTCATGCTCACCCGCGAAGGCAGCGTGAAGGTGCTCGACTTCGGTCTCGCCATGTTCCACGATCCCGAAATGTCCAGGCTCACCCGGACCGGGACGATCCTCGGCACACCCGCCTACATGAGCCCTGAACAGGTCCGCGGCGCGACCGTCGGTCCGCAAAGCGATCTCTATGCGCTCGGCCTCGTCCTTCACGAGATGCTCACCGGACGGCGGCTCTATGACGGTCCCAGTGAATATCGGATCTTCGAGAGACAGGTGAACGAAACCGCTCCACCTGTCCGGGAACGTCGGTCCGACGTTCTTCCTGAACTGGACCGGCTGGTGCTGCAACTGCTGGAGAAGCGAGCGGAAGATCGGCCGGCGCGGGCTCTCACCGTCTATAACCGACTGCTCCCCTTCATATCCGGCGTCAGATCACTTCCCGGCACCGTGGATCGGGCGTACGAGCCGTCTCGTCTCTACACCCAGGTCGCGGCAAGCATCGACGGCCACGCCGGTGCCGCCCCCCATCAGGCTCCGCCGGCAGCCGAACCCGCGGTACCACAGACGCCGCAGGCCCAGGGGCTGGAGGGCTTCAGCCGAGCGGACATCGAAGAAGCACGTAGGGAAGCCGATTCCTTGGTGCGTGAGGCACGGTACGGCCGGGCATTCGAGGTGCTTGATGCCATCGCGGCACCGGCGACGCAGGTGCTCGGCGTCGAGGATCCGGACGTGCTCAGTCTTCGCGTCGAGATGGCGAGGCTCCTCTTCGAGGGCGGGGACTATCGCCGGGCCGCTCCCGCCTTCGCCGAACTCCATGTCGACCTGACCCGTGTCTACGGTCCCGACGATGACCGGGTCTTCCACTGTCGGCAGCGAGAGGCCACGTGCCGTGCACTGATGGGACAGACGGGCGAGGCACTGCGCCTGCTCCAGGCCCTGCTCGCTGACGAACAGACGGCCTATGGTGCTGACGACCCGCGCCCGTTGGAATTGAGGCAGCAGATCGGGCTCATGCAACTCGGCGCTGGTGACACGGAACGAGCACGAATGACTCTGGCCGGGCTGCTCGACGACCTGACCCGCCTCTACGGCCCGAATCACCCGATAGCCCTAAAGGTGCGGGGAAGCCTGAGCCGCCTGGCGATATGAGGGCCGGCTGCGGTAGGACCTGCGAGTTCTGCTGATCCTCGCTTTCTTGTGAACGCAATCCACAGATAAGCCTTGTGTTCCCCTCGTCTCCCGAGGTAGATTTTACTCGCGCTTGACCTTTCGTTCGAGCGACCCACAAGGCTCCGCTCGAGCCATCGCTGCGTTGTGGCTGTGCTGGCCCAAAGGGTTGGTGTCACATTTTGACATCCAGGGGTGATTTGTTCAGATTTATTCCTTGATGTCGCTAACCGAGCTATTGCGTAGAAATGTGCCACGATGTAGAAAATTTAACTTCTTACGATTTCCGTAGAAAGGCTGGCAATTCCGTGAAGTGTCGGCCGCGACCGTTGCCGGCGAGGGCAAAGTGACGGGCGTCAGGCTTGAGGAGCTGACTCCCGGCGCAGTGGTCAGCGGAGTGATCCCCGGCGACGACGTGAGCGTCGTCGCCGTGAAGTGGTACGGGTCTAATGCGGTCAACCTGACCTATCGGGTCAGCGTCGGCCGGGTCGAAGACCAGCTCCTCTACCGCGACCACGAGTCGCGGCTGACGCTGCGTAAGGCATCGGCCGCCTACGGTTTCGATGGTGATGGCGCGCACTTCAAGCTCGCCGCGGAGGCGTTGCGCATCCACATGGCCGCCAGGTTCGACCCGATGCTCGCCGTCACGACCAGCGACCTGGAGCCACTGCCGCACCAGATCCAGGCGGTGTACGGCGAGCTGATCAACCGCACCCCGCTGCGTTTCGTGCTGGCTGATGACCCCGGCGCCGGCAAGACCATCATGGCCGGCCTGTACATGAAGGAGCTGATGCTCCGAGGTGATTTGGAACGATGCATGGTCGTCGCGCCGGGCGGCCTGGTCGAGCAGTGGCAGGAGGAACTGCAGGAGAAGTTCGGCATCCGGTTCGAGCTGCTCACCCGCCGGCTCGTGGAGGCGCAGCTCGATCAGAGCGTCTTTGAGCGCTACCCGCTGCTCATCGCTCGCATGGACCAGCTCTCCCGCAACGAGGAGCTGTGGGAGCAGCTCAAGCGCAGCGACTGGGATCTCGTCGTGGTCGACGAAGCCCACCGGATGTCGGCCCACTACTTCGGCGACGAGCTGAAGAAGACCAAGCGCTACCAGCTCGGCGAGCTGCTCGGCCGCCACGCGCGCCATCTGCTGCTGATGACCGCCACCCCGCACGCCGGCAACGAGGCCGACTTTCAGCTCTTCATGGGCCTGCTCGACTCCGACCGGTTCGAGGGCAAGTATCGCGAAGGCATCAGCTCGGCCGACACCGACGGCCTGATGCGCCGCATGGTCAAAGAGGACCTGCTCACCTTCGAGGGCAAGCCGCTCTTCCCCGAGCGCCGTGCCTACACCGTCCCGTACTTCCTGTCGCCCGCCGAGCGCGAGCTGTACGAGGTCGTCACCGAGTACGTCCGTGAGCAGATGGGCAGGGCTCAGCAGCTCGCCGCGCAGGGCGAGGGTCGGCGCGGCAACACGGTCGGCTTCGCGCTCACCGTCCTGCAGCGCCGCCTCGCCTCCAGCCCCGAGGCGATCCTCAAGTCGCTCGAACGACGCCACAAGCGGCTCCAGCAGCTCCGTCACGAGCTGGTGACCGAGGGCAGCCCGATGGAGGGGCGGCTCAAGAGGCGTCTGGCCGTGCTGCTGGGCAAGGACGCCGCCGACATCGACTCCGACCTCGACGACCTGCCGAGCGGCGAGCTGGAGCAGATCGAGAACGACGTCGTGGACGCGGCGACGACCGCCCAGACGATCGCCGAACTCGACAAGGAGCTGGCCATCCTGGCCGACCTTGTCGAGGTGGCCCGCCATGTGCGCAACTCCGCCACCGACCGCAAGTGGACCGAGCTGTCGGAGCTGCTGCAGAGCAATGCCCTGATCCGGGACGACGACGGCAGCCCGCGCAAGCTGATCATCTTCACGGAGCACAAGGACACGCTCGAATACCTCGTGGAGCGCATCCGCGGCCTGCTCGGCCGGGAGGAGGCCGTCGTCGCCATCCACGGCGGCGTCTCCCGCGACCAGCGGCGGCGCATCAAGGAGCTGTTCACCCAGGACAAGGACTGCCGTGTCCTCGTCGCCACCGACGCCGCGGGCGAAGGTCTCAACCTGCAGCGCGCCCACCTTATGGTCAACTACGACCTGCCGTGGAACCCGAACCGGATCGAGCAGCGCTTCGGCCGCATCCACCGCATCGGCCAGACAGAGGTCTGCCACCTGTGGAACCTCGTGGCCGAGGACACCCGCGAGGGCGCGGTCCTCCGCCGGCTGCTCGACAAGATCGACGAGCAGCGCCGCGCGTACAAGGGCAAGGTCTTCGACGTCCTCGGCGAGGCGTTCCAGGGCGAGCCGCTGCGCAAGCTCCTCATGGAGGCCATCCAGTACGGCGACCGGCCCGAGGTGCGCGACCGGCTCAACCAGGTCATCGACGCCTCGGTGGGGGAGGGCCTCGACAAGCTGATGGCCGAGCGGGCTCTCGAGCGCCACAGGTTCGACGAGAGCGATGTCGCCGAGTGGCGGCTGCGCATGGACGAGGCCCGCGCCCGGCGGCTCCAGCCCCACTACATCAAGGCGTTCTTCATCGCGGCGTTCACGCTGCTCGGCGGGCGCATCAAGGAGCGCGAGTCGGGCCGCTACGAGATCACGCACGTGCCCGGAGACCTGGTTGAGCACGACCGGCAGATCCGGGTGGGCGTGCCGGTGCTGCGCCGCTACGAGCGGGTCACGTTCGACCGCGAGCTGGTGAGGCCGGCGGGCATGCCTCGCGCCGACCTGCTCGCCCCTGGTCACCCGCTGCTCGACGCGGTCATCTCGCTGGTCATCGACCGGCACGGCACGCAGCTCAAGCAGGGCGCGGTGCTGGTCGACCGGCGAGACACGACTGAGGAACCGCACGTGCTGGTCGCCGTCTCGCAGGAGATCGCCGACGGGCACGACCAGGTCATCAGCAAGCGGTTCGACTTCGTCGAGATCGGCAGGTCGTCCGCGCGTACGGCGGGCGCCGCGCCGTACCTCGACTACGCGCCGGCCTCCGAGGAGGAGCGGTGGCTGGTCGCCGGGGTCCTCGCGGAGAGTTGGCTGGCGGGCGGCGTGGAGGACCTCGCCATCGGCTGGGCGGTCGAGAACGGCCTGGCGTCGTTCGTGGACGACCTGCGGGCGCGCGTCTCCGCAGAGACCGAGCGGACCCGACGGTTCGTACGGCAGCGCCTGCTCCAGGAGATCAACTACTGGGACGCTCGGCACGCCGACCTGCTCGACGCCGAGCAGGCGGGCAAGACGTTGAAGATCCGCCCGGAGACCGCCTACCGGCGGGCGCGCGAACTGGAGTCGCGGCTCAAGCGCCGGATGGACGGCCTCGACCGGACGCGGCTGCTGCAGGTCAGGCCGCCCCGGGTTGACGGAGGCGCCCTGGTCGTCCCGCAGGGCCTGCTCGACCGATTGGCCGGCCTTCGCGACGGCTCGTCCGAGGCGTATGCCCGGGACACGGCCGAGACCGAGCGGCGGGCCGTCGACCTGGTGCTCGCCGAGGAGCGAAAGCTGGGTCGCATTCCCGAGGAAATGCCGCATAATAATCCCGGCTATGACATACGCTCGAAAACGGTCGACGGGCACTGGATATTCATCGAAGTGAAAGGCCGTGTAAACGGCTCGACGGACTTCCACGTCACACGTACGGAAGTCCTGACAGGTAAGAACTCCGGCCAGAACTTCCGGCTCGCACTGGTAAACGTGCATCCGGACGGATCTGAGCACGACGACGTCCGCTATGTCGTGGACCCCTTCCGCGACGTGGACTTCGGCGACTTCGCCGCCACCGACCTGCGTGGCGACTGGAACAAGG
>DATCXP010000055.1:0-4360 GCA_036565765.1 Terrimesophilobacter sp. | reverse complement strand
CGCAACCCGGACGCCGGCCGCGCGCAGCTGCCGCACGGTTGCCGCGCCGATCCCGGAGGACGCCCCGGTGACGACCGCCGTCTTGCCCGCCAGCTCCATGCAGCTGAGCCTAACGGCGTGAGAACGTGCCGAACGCAGCTTCGCCGGTGCGCAAGATCGCCAAGAGGCAGTTGCGACCGCGACAGCGGGCGCCTTCAGGGGTCTGCCTTCGCCGCAGGCGAGGGATCACGCGGCGGGAATCCGCTCGGCGGATTCCCGCTCGCGGACTAGGACAGCTCCACCCGGTCGATCGTGATGTCGGTTCGGGGCCGGTCGCGCTGGTCGCGGTCGGCGAGCGAGATCCGGTCGACGACGTCCTGGCCGGAAGTGACACGGCCGAAGACGGTGTGCTTGCCGTCGAGCCACGGGCACGCGTCGGCAGTGACGATGAAGAACTGCGAGCCGTTCGTGTTCGGCCCCGCGTTCGCCATCGCGAGAGCGCCGCGGGCGACCTTGTGCTCGTTGAACTCGTCCTCGAACGTGTAGCCGGGACCGCCGGTCCCGTCGCCCTGCGGGCAGCCGCCCTGGACCATGAAGTCCGGGATCACGCGGTGGAACGCGAGCCCGTCGTAGAACCCGTCGGTCGCGAGCTTCGTGAAGTTCTCGACCGTCTTGGGGGCCTCGTCCGGGTAGAGCTCGAGCTCGATCGGCCCCTCGCTGGTGTGGAGTGTCGCCTGTGTCATGCGGCCGACGCTACCAGCGTCCAACGGCAAGGCCACCGCGGTGGAAGCAGCCTCGAAGGCGCTTAACGGTCCGCCAACATCTGCCGCTTTGGGCACCCGCGTACACTGAAACGATGGCGGCCATCGACGCGCCTCGTCCAGCCACCCTCGCACAGGGAGAGGCCTCACTCGAGCTCGCGAAGAGCTGGCGGAAGCTGACGCGCGCCGCCACCGTCGTGGCCGTCCTCACCGCGCCCGCGTTGTTCGTCTGGTTCACGCACCAGAACAACTGGGACTGGTGGGTAGCGCTCCTCGCCACGCTGGCCATCGTCATCGTCTTCCGGGGCTTCTCCGATCTCCTTTTCCGCCGGCTGATCCCGTGGCCCAGCCTGTTCGGACTGGAGAGCCAGACCCTTCGCGAGGAGGATGTCGTGGGGCGCCGCCGGGCTTGGTTCTGGCGGTTCTGGTTCAAGGTCGTGATCCTCTTCATCACGGTCGTCACGATCGTCTGGCTGTTCCGGGGTGGCACGTGGCTCGGCACAGTCGGCTTCATCCTCGACGGGATCGGCACGATCCTGAGCTCGCCCACGCTCTGGGTCCAGGCGGTCTTCGTCTTCTTCCTCTTCTTCGCCAACTTCGCAATCCTGTTCGGCCCCCTGCTCCTCATGAACATGTCGCAGATGCAGTCGTTCGAGCCGGGCGACGCGGAGTGGGGAGTCAAGCTCGAGGACGTCCGCGGACAGGTCGAGGCGAAGGAGGAGGTTCGGCGCGTCGTCGACATCTGGCAGTCCGGTGAGCAGTTCGAGCGCGCCGGCGGCAAGCGTGAGCGGGGACTGCTCCTCTTCGGCGCACCGGGCACGGGCAAGACCATGCTCGCCAAGGCGATCGCGACAGGCTTCAACTCGCCCTTCATCTCGATGCCGGGCTCGGGCTTCGCCGCCACCTTCATCGGGATCGACGCGATCATCGTCCGGCTGCTCGCACGTCGGGCCAAGAAGCTCGCCCGGAAGTGGGGCGGCCAATGCATCGTCTTCATCGACGAGATCGATGCCGTTGGCATGCGACGACAGTCGCTCGGCACGGGCGGCCAGGGGTTCATTCCGCTGACGAACGGCGCGAACGTCGAGGACTTTCTGTTCTACGGCCCGTGGGGCTCTCGAGACCCCTCCGGCGACCTGATCGTCGAGACCCGGGCGTGGCGCGACCGGCTGTTCGAGCAGCGCGCACCGGTGTCCTACGGCGTGCCGAGCGGCATGTACGCGCGCCTCGGACAGTTCTACAACTTCATGTTCCCCGGCGGCATGGGCGGAATGGGCGGCGGGCTCGCGCTCAACCAGCTCCTCGTCGTCATGGACGGGATCGACAACCCCCCATGGATGCGGCGGACGTTCACGAGCAAGCTGAACACGATGCTCGACGCGAGCTTCATCGTCCCTCGCCGGATCGGCAATGCGAAGCTGCGGCTGCCGGCCGCACGCCCTCGGAAGGATCAGATCTACTTCATCGGCGCGACGAACGTCCCCATCGACCGACTCGATCCCGCGCTCATCCGTCCCGGTCGCATGGGCCGTCACGTCTGGTTCCGGACACCGACCAAGGACGATCGGCTGGACATCCTGGAGCTGTACATCGGGAAGGTCTCCCATGACCCGGAGCTCGACCTTCCGAACCGGCGCGACGAGATCGCGCGGATCATGAGCGGATACTCCCCCGCGATGATCGAGCAGGCGACCTCGATGGCGTTGACCATCGCGCACCACACCGGCCGCACGGCGTTCGCCTGGGACGATCTGGTCGAGGCCGTCACGACCCTGGACGCAGGCACCGCGATCGGGTCCGAGTACGTCCCCCACGAGCGACGCGCTGTTGCGATCCACGAGGCGGGTCACGCGGTGGCGGGTCACGTCTACATGACGAGCCGCGAATCGACCCGTCTGACGATCAAGAAGCGCGGCGACCAGGGAGTCGGCGGCCACCACTGGATGATCGAGAAGGAGGAGCGCCTCTTCTCGTTCCAGCACGAGATGTTCCAGGACATCATCTGGGGGCTTGGCGCCATGGCGGCGGAGCGTGTGGTGTACGGCGAGAACTCGAACGGGGTCGGCGGCGACGTTGCAGGTGTCACCGCTCGCTCCGCGATGATGGTCGGCCGGGCGGCGATGGGCCCGCAGCCCTTCGCCGTGACGCCCCGCGAGGGCGAGACGGAGGAGGAGGCACACAGGCGCGTGCTCGATCGCTTCGAGAAGATCGGGCTCCAGATCATGAGCCGCTCCGGTGGTGGAGGGCCGTTCGACGCAGATCCGATCGCCGGTGTTCTCGGCGATCCGGCGAAGCGAACGGTCGCGGCGCAGGTCATCGGCCAGGCCTACGTCACCGCCCACAACCTCGCGATTCTCAATCGGGGCGCAATCGAGCGGATCGCGGACGCGCTGGAGGACAAGCGCGAGATCATGGGCGACGAGCTGCTCGACTTGCTCGATTCGCAAGGCATCAGGATCCCCGACATCGACTACGGGGACGAGTCTGCCTGGCCGCCCCTCGAGTTCTCGGCGGCGATCGGACGCGGCGGCCCGGGGACGGCGCCGGCTGCACCCGCGGTGCCGACCACGCCCGGCTCGAACGGGGAACCCGGATGAGCGACGTCGCCTCGCAGGAACGAGTCGTCGAGGCCGGGACGGCCCGCCCCGCCGACACTCCTGCGGCGAGCCGGGAGGATCGGGCACGCACGTCGAGCTACAGCCGACGCTTCGCCGTCCTCTACATCGCGCTCGCCCTCGTCACGGGCATCGCCGTCGGAGCGTTCATCGTCGTCGCGCTCCATGACGACGCGTCGAGCCAGCCCGCAACCCGAGCCGCGACCCGCTTCCAGCCGACGGAGCCCGGCGAGCTCGGCGCCATGCAGATCGCCGAGGACGTGCAGCGCGCCTACCGCCTGCCGAACGGCCAGGAGCTCGTCAACGTCGTCGCGAGCCGCAACACGCTCCAGGACGGCAACCTCGGGTACCTGCGCGTGCGCTACCAGCTCTTTCGCCCGGCCGACGGCGTGGAGGACAAGGACACCAAGGTCGAGATCCCTCAGGACGCGATCCAGTACTCGCTCTGCGGCAGCGGCCAGGCGTGCGTGATCCCCGGAAACGCGTCGGCCGACCGCGGGCTCCTCGTCCGCCGGATGGGGCTCGAGCTGGCGCTCCGGACGATGAAGTTCGACCCGGCCGTCGACAACGTCACCGTCTTCCTGCGGCCGATGCCGGCCGACGGCAGCGACGGCGTCGTGCTCGTGTTCCGGCGCAACGTCCTCGAGCGGCTCAACCCCGGGCTGCTGACGCAGCCGCTCGAGCGGACGCTTCCCGGCGTGGGGTCGCAGATCCAGCCCGGCCAGATGCGAGAGGACATCGCCCGTCGAGTCGACCAGCTGACGCGTCCGCATCTCTACTACGGCGTCTACCAGCTGATCGGCGGACGGGACGCACTGCTGCAGCTCCAGCCCTTCCCCAAGGGCTGAGCCGCCCGGTGCCGGATCCGCGGCTCGTCCGCGCGAAGGCGCGGCTCGACCGGCTCGACTGGTGGTCGCGCCCGGTCCGAATCGAGCGGGTGCGCATCGTCGTCGCGCCCTGGCTCTTCCGCCTCCCTCCCTGGCGGCGCTACGACGGCTTCGCGAT
>DATCXP010000046.1:0-2326 GCA_036565765.1 Terrimesophilobacter sp. | reverse complement strand
CCGACGAGGCGACGCTGCGCACCCTGGCGCGCAGTACCGGAGGGACCTACGCGGCGATCTCACCAGATGAGCTCGGTGCCGTCTACGCGGGGCTCGCACGCGAGTTCAGCAGCCAATACGTGGTGGAGTACCGCTCGAAGTCGCCCCTCGGGACCGCGATACGGACGTCTGTGCACCTCCCCGTCGGGTCCGCGTCGGTGGGGTTCTTGGCGCCGGGGGCGCCCGGGCTTGGGACCGAGACCCGAGCGATCGCCCAGACGCCCGGGTTCTGGGCCGGGTCTGTTGGGATGGGTCTCATCGCCCTGCTCACGTTCCTGACCGTCGGGGCTCTCGGTCTTGCATCGTTGCGGCTGGATGCTCGGCGGAGACGCCAACGGCAGCTGAGCTCGCGACTGATACCGCGATCCGTCGAGCACGGTTGGGACGCGGAGCCTGCTGTGGGGGTCGACGGACCCGCGCGCATGCCGAGCCAGCTCACGAACGTCGCCGACCGCCTCGTGGGCGGGAGTAGCGCAGGCCAGCGGCTCGCCCGCCGGCTCGGGCATGCCGGATGGGCGATCGGAAGCGGCGAGTTCATGACGATCGTCTTCATCGGCGCGCTCCTGTTGGGTGTCCTCGGCTTCGTCTTCGGGAGCGCGTTCTGGGCACTGGCCGGAGTCGCGGTCGGGGCGCTCGCGCCGTTCGTCGTCCTGTCGAAGGCGGCAGGTCGGCGACTGGCGGCGATCCAGGGTCAGCTTGCCGACACCCTGATGGTCATCGCGAGCTCGATGCGCGCGGGTCACAGCTTCCTGCAGTCGTTGGACTCCGCAGCCAAGGAGATCGACGAGCCCGCGGCAGGAGAGTTCGGACGCGTGCTCCGTGAGATCCGGCTCGGCCGTGACACCGATGACGCCCTCGAGGCGTTGGTCGAGCGCGTCGGGAGCCAGGACCTCGAATGGGCCGTGACCGCGATCGAGGTCCAGCGCAAGATCGGCGGGAACCTCGCCGAGGTGCTCGAGACCGTCGCGAACACGATCCGCGAGCGGGAAACGCTGCGGCGGCAGATGCGGGTGCTCTCGGCGGAGAGCCGGATCTCCGTCGTTGTGCTGGTGGTGTTACCGATCCTCATCGCGATCTATCTGATGATCGTCAACCCGGACTACCTGCGAACCCTCACCACGACGACGGCGGGCAAGTTCATCTCCATCGCGGCACTCGCGCTGATGGGGATCGGGTACGTGTGGATGAAGAGGATCACGAGGCTCGATGTCTGAGCAGGCGTATGTCGCGTTGGCGGTTGCCGGCACCTTCGCCGCCGTGCTGCTCGTTGGCGTCACGGCGGTCACCGTGTCGCGCACCCGCCGATCGGCCCACGTCCTGCAGAGCCAGCTCGAGAGCGCAGGGGTCCAGGCGGTGCACGCGGGTGCTGGTGCGCCGTTCTCCGAGCGAGTCATCGAACCGGCGATCACGAGATTCTCCAGTGCCGCGGGCCGCATCACGCCTGCCGGCCTCCGAAGGGGCGTCTCTCGACGCCTCGTCCTCGCCGGCAGTTCGGGACGGTGGACGGCCGAGGCGTGGCTCGCTCTGCAGCTCGCTCTCACGCTCGGAGTCGCCATGCTCGGATATCTCGTCGGGATGACCGGGGACCCGCACATCCTTGGACCCTTCTGGATCCCGCTCCTGGCGTTCGTCGCCTACGTCGCTCCGATGGCGACGCTCGATCGAAGGGCGCAGAACCGACAGGAACAGATCCGCCGGATGCTGGCCGATACGATCGATCTCCTCACGATCAGCGTCGAGGCCGGCCTCGCCTTCGACGCCGCGCTGCTCCACGCGCGGCGTTCCATGAAGGGCCCGCTCTCGGAGGAGATCGGACGCATGCTCCACGAGATGCAGCTCGGGGTTAAGCGAAGTGACGCGATGCGGAATCTGTCCGATCGGACCAACGTCCAGGAACTGCGAAGCTTCGTGCTCGCCATGGTGCAAGCCGACGTCTTCGGGGTCAGCGTGGCGAACGTGCTGCGCTCCCAGTCGCTCGAGCTACGGACCAAACGACGGCAGCGCGCCGAGGAGCGCGCGATGAAGACGCCGGTCAAACTGCTCTTCCCGATGATCGTCTGTATCCTCCCGGCCCTGTTGGTATTGGTGGTGGGACCCGGAGCGATCCGAATCGCGCACGTGCTGTTCTAGAACCCGGCATCTCACCGGAAGGTGTCAGGCGGTCGGAAGAACTTCAGCGTCGTGGGATGAGCCTGCGGTCGTCGTCCACGCGGTGGGGTCGCACGGGGAACGTGTCGCGACGGGACCGTGTGGCTGCTTCGACCAACTAGCAAAGTCGGTCTGGCTC
>DATCXP010000043.1:0-15420 GCA_036565765.1 Terrimesophilobacter sp. | reverse complement strand
TCGTCGAGCCGACCGGTACCTACCTCGTCTCCTCGAGCCACCAGCTGTTCAACTTCGGGACGCTCTGGCTGAGCCCCGGCGCGCTCGCGGTCAAGAGCACCGAGACGACGGATGCCGGGCCGGCCGCGGACGCGATCGCCGCCGCGAACCGCGCCAACCGACTGCTCCTCGACGACGGCTACAGCATCCAGGTCACGAACGCTAACCACCCGGGAACGCAGCCGTACTTCACGAAGAACACGGTGGTCCGCAACGGCGACACCGTGCAGTGGCCGGCCAACCCCTACATTCTGAGCTGGGGCTTCGACGACTGGCGCCTGCAGCCGACCGTCCCGATCAATGATGCGAGCCCCGCCGCGTACCGGCCGACGTTCACGGCGAGCAACCCGCGTCCGGCCACCCCGCCAGCCGTCGGCGGCGACTTCTCGGTCGCGGCGTTCAACGTGTTCAACTACTTCACCACGCTCTCGGATGACGACCCGCTGGCGCGCGGCGCCGCGAACCAGGCGCAATTCGACATCCAGAAGTCCAAGATCGTCGCGGCCATCAACGGGCTCGACGCGAACGTCGTAACGCTCATGGAGATCGAGAACTCGATCAAGCTCGGCGACCCGGTCGACACCGCGCTCGCCGACCTCGTCGCCGGACTGAATGCGGCGGCGGGCAGCAACGTCTGGAGCTACGTGCCGACCCCGGCCTCGCTCGCGGATGCCGCGGCGACGACGGACTTCATCACGAACGCGATCATCTACAAGAACGCGTCAGTCACGCCGGTCGGCGCGAGCTTCGCCGACATCGATGAGACCGTGTGGGACATCGCGCGCGAGCCGATCGCCCAGACCTTCGAGATCGACGGCAGGACCGTCACGGTCATCGCCAACCACTTCAAGTCGAAGAGCTCGCCGGGCGGAACCCCGCCACCGGCCGAGCCGGCGGACGGTCAGGGCTTCTTCAACGCCGAGCGGGTCGAGCAGGCGAACAGCGTGCTCGCGTTCGCCGCCGGGATCGCCGCAGATCCGGCGAAGGGGCCGGACATCATGATGCTCGGCGATTTCAACTCCTACGCGCAGGAGGACCCGGTCCAGGCGATCACCGCTGCCGGGTTCGTCGACCTGCTCCCGACCAAGACCGACAACCAGTACAGCTACACCTTCGACGGGGAGCTCGGCTCGCTCGACCATGCGTTCGCGTCGGCATCGCTCGCCCCCTCCATCACCGGGGTCGGGGCGTGGGCCATCAACGCGCCAGAATGGTCCGACCGCGGGTACGCCTTCGGTGCGGCCGAGGCGGGAACGCCATACCGGTCGAGCGACCACGATCCGATCAAGGTGGGCGTCGCTGCGGTGGCACCACCGGTCGACATCGATATCGTCTCGATCAATGACTTCCACGGGCGCCTCGAGGCCTCCGCGCCTGCCGCGGGAGCCGCCGTGCTCGGCGGCATGGTCGACTCCTACCGCGCCGCGAACCCGAACACGCTGTTCGTCTCCGCCGGTGACAACATCGGTGCGTCAACGTTCACCTCGTTCATCCAGGACGACCAGCCGACGATCGACGCCCTCAATGCGATCGGCCTCGACGCGAGCGCGTTCGGCAACCACGAGTTCGACCAGGGGCAGGCGGATGTTGACGGCCGCATCCTGCCGGCGGCCGACTGGCCGTACCTCGGCGCGAACATCTACGACAAGGCGACCGGCGACCCGGCCTATGACGGCTACTCGCTGTCCACCGTCGGCGGGGTGACCGTCGGGTTCATCGGTGCGGTGACGACGGAGATGCCGTCGCTGGTGAGCCCGGCCGGCATCGCGAACCTGACCTTCGGAGACATCCCGACCGCCGTGAACCGCGTCGCCGATGAGCTCAGCGACGGAAACCAGGCGAACGGCGAGGCGGACGTCATCGTGCTGCTCGTGCACGAGGGCGCCGGCTCTCCTGCCCTGGAGGACGCCACCGGCGACACCCCGATGGGCCACATCGTGAACGGCGTCGACGCGAACGTCGACGCGATCGTCTCCGGTCACACCCATCAGGCCTATAACCACTCGATTCCGATCCCGGGAACCGACCGGTCGCGCCCGGTCATCTCCGAGGGCCAGTACGGCGAGAAGTACGGGCACATGAACCTGTCGGTCGATCCGACGACGGGCGAGCTCCTGAGCATCGACTCCGAGGTTCTCCCGCTGTTCGGGGCATTCCCGCCCGACCCCGAGGTCGCGCAGATCGTCGCCGACGCGGTCGCGCTCGCCGATGTGAAGGGCGCCGTGAAGGTCGGCGAGATCACGGCGGACTTCAACCGGGCCAAGCAGACGGCGACGCCATCCGAGAACCGCGGTGGCGAGTCTCCGCTCGGCAACTTCGTCGCCGACGTTCAACTCTGGGCGACTCAGTCCGCAGGATCGCAGATCGCACTCATGAACCCGGGCGGCCTGCGTGCCGACCTGAAGTTCGCGGGTACGGGGGCGACGGATCCGGACGGCAACCTCACCTACAAGGAGGCCGCGGTCGTCCAGCCGTTCGCGAACACGCTCGTGACCATGGACCTCACGGGGGCGCAGCTGAAGCAGGTGCTCGAGGAGCAGTGGCAACCCGCCACCGCGAGCCGTCCGTTCCTGAAGCTCGGCGTCTCCGACGGTTTCAAGTACAGCTACGATCCGAGCGCCGCGGCCGGCGATCGCATCGACGCGATGTACCTGAACGGCGTGCTCATCGATCCGGCCGCGAGCTACAAGGTCACCGTGAACTCGTTCCTGGCTGCCGGAGGTGACAACTTCACGACCCTGAGCCAAGGGGCGAATGCGGCGGACTCCGGCAAGGTCGACCTGCAGTCCATGGTCGACTACTTCGTGGCGAATCCGGTGGCGAGTCCCGACTACAAGCAGCGCGCGGTCGGTGTGAAGCTGTCCGCCCCCGAGGTGGCGCCTGGCGACTCGCTCACGCTCGATCTCTCATCGCTGCTGTTCAGCAACGGGGAGCCGAACGCGGGAACCGCCGTCGTGAGCGCGGGGGGGACCGAACTCGCCAGTGCCCCGATCGATCCGACGATCGTCGACACGACGGATGAGGTCGGGCGCGCGAGCGTGACCATCACGGTCCCGTCCGACGCGAGCGGCACGCTCGTGCTGACCGTGAGCGTTCCGGAGACGGGGACCACGATCGACATTCCGGTCACCGTGACCGCTCCGCCGGTCGAGAAGATCGACAGCCACACCTTCGGCTTCGCGAACAGGCTCTTCGTCAAGGAGAACAAGGCCGTGCAGTACACGGTCATCGTGACGGCGGACGGGGTCGAGCCGACCGGAGAGGTCACGATCTACGACGGTGACACGGCGATCGCGACCGCAACGCTCGAACCGGGCGACCACGGAAGGGCGAAGGTCAAGCTTGCGGGATTCGATCGCGGCATCCACTGGCTGCATGCGGAGTACGCCGGCAGCGACACTCTGAACCCGTCGAGCTCGATCAGTCTCCCGCTGCTCGTGTACTGAGCGCCCTTCGGGGCTGGCGTTGCCGCTCCCTGAGGGAGCGCCAGCCTCGTTGCCTCTCACTGGGGAACGCGTGCGGTCGCGTTGCCTCTCCCTGGGGAACGCGTGCAGTCGCGTCGCCGCTCCCTGAGGAGGGAGCGTCAGCGACCGTCTCGAAGGGGGCTTGTCGGTGGGCTCCCTTCGAGGCTCGCTCCGCTCGCACCTCAGGGAGCGGTTCCGGCTCGACCCGAGACGTGCGACGCTTCGTCAGGTCTCGACAGGGCCGACGCCCGGTTCCGGCCAACCTTTGTAGTTCAGGCACTGCACATTTTCGCTCGACTGCCCTCGTGCATAGCGTTAATCCGCAGCAGCATCGAGAAGGGCACACTCATGGTCGACACCGCGCCGCGGACGAAGAAGACACGCACTCAGATCTCCGCCGAGGTCGACAGGCATCTCGACACGGCCGCCGCGGAGCACGGCACCCCGGCATCCGTCGACGTGGCGAGCCTGAATCGGCAACTTCTCGGCACCTGGGCGGACGTGCGCCGGCAGGCTCGCGAGTTCGTCAAGGATCCCGCCCTGCACCGCCAGGATGGCCTCACGCTCGCCGAGCAGCGCGAGCGCGTTCTGGAGCAGCTCCAACTGCTCGTGGAGCACGGCGACGTGAAGCGCGCCTTCCCGAAGTCCGTCGGCGGACAGGAGGACAACGGTGCCAACATCGCCGCATTCGGCGAGCTCGTGAGCGCCGACCCCTCCCTGCAGATCAAGGCCGGAGTGCAGTGGGGGCTGTTCGGTTCTGCGATCGTGCAGCTCGGCACCGAGCGGCACCTCGGCCTGCTGCCGGATCTCATGAGCCTCAAGGTGCCCGGCGCGTTCGCGATGACCGAGATCGGGCACGGCTCGGATGTCGCGAGCATCGCCACGACCGCGACCTACGACGCGGGGGCGCAGGAGTTCGTCATCAACACGCCGTTCCGTGCCGCGTGGAAGGAGTACATCGGGAACGCCGGGCGGGACGGCAGGGCCGCCGTCGTGTTCGCCCAGCTCGTGACCGGCGGGGTGAGCCACGGTGTTCACGCGTTCTACGTTCCGATCCGCGACGACAACGGATTCCTGACCGGCGTCGGCGGTCAGGACGATGGCTTCAAGGGCGGGCTGAACGGCATCGACAACGGAACGCTGCATTTCACGATGGTGCGAGTCCCCCGTGTGAACCTGCTCAACAAGTACGGCGACGTCGCCGAGGACGGCAGCTACAGCTCCGCGATCGACAGTCCGGGGCGCCGCTTCTTCACGATGCTCGGAACCCTCGTGCAGGGCCGCGTCTCGCTCGATGGCGCCGCGACCGCGGCATCCGCCATGGGGCTCACGATCGCCGTGACCTACGGCAACCAGCGCCGCCAGTTCACCGCAGGAAGCGACGAGGAGCAGGTTCTTCTCGACTACCAGCGCCACCAGCGCCGACTCCTGACGCGCCTCGCCACGACCTACGCGCAGACCTTCGCCCACGACGAGCTGCTGGTGAAGTTCGACTCCGTGTTCAGCGGCAAGGCCGACACCGACGACGACCGTCAGGACCTCGAGACCCTCGCCGCCGCGCTCAAGCCGCTGTCCACCTGGCACGCGCTCGACACGCTGCAGGAGGCGAGGGAGGCCTGCGGTGGCGCCGGCTTCATGGCCGAGAACCGCCTGGTCGGGCTGCGCGCCGACCTCGACGTGTACGTGACGTTCGAGGGGGACAACAACGTGCTGCTGCAGCTCGTCGCGAAGCGACTGCTCACCGACTACAGCTCGAAGTTCCGGGACGCGGATGCCGGGGCGCTCGCCCGGTACGTCGTCGTGCAGGCGGCCGACCGCGCTTACCACGGGACGGGCCTGCGGACGGTGGCCCAGACCATCCGGGACTTCGGGTCGACCGCCCGCAGCGTGAAGGAGTTGCGCGAGACGAACGTGCAGCGTGAACTGCTGACCGATCGGGTGGAGACGATGGTCTCCGAGCTCGCTGGGCGCCTGCGCCCGGCCTCGAGGATGTCGAAGAAGGATGCCGCGGAACTGTTCAACTCGCAGCAGAACGAGCTCATCGAGGCGGCCCGCGCCCACGCGGAGCTGCTGCAGTGGGAGGCGTTCACGCGCGCGCTCGAGAACGTCGAGGATGCCGGGACGAAGCAGGTGCTCTCCTGGCTGCACGACGTGTTCGGACTCGGGCTTGTCGAGAAGCACCTGGCCTGGTACCTCATCCACGGGCGCCTCTCCCCGCAGCGCGCCCAGGCCATCACGGCCTACATCGACCGACTCCTCGCCAGGCTGCGCCCGCACGCGCAGGATCTCGTCGACGCGTTCGGCTACGAGCCGGAGCACCTGCGCGCGACGATCGCGACCGGGATCGAGGCCGAGCGGCAGGATGAGGCGCGCGCGTATTACCGCGAGCTCGCGGCGTCCGGCGATGCTCCCGTCCCCGAGAAGTCGCTCAGGCCGAAGAAGAAGCGCTGACGCTCCCTGAGGAGGGAGCGGGAGGGGGTGCTGCTCCCTTCTCCGGTCGAGCCTGTCGAGACCTCAGGGAACGGGATGGGTTGCCGATTTCTTCTCGGGTCGAGCCTGTCGAGACCTCAGGGAACGGGACAAGTTACCGCTCACTTCTCGGGTCGAGCCTGTCGAGACCGCCGCGGGCGGGCCAACGCCGGGATGATGCCGGCTATGCCTGGCCGTGCAGTGCGCGGGAGCGTCTGGACAGCGCGTCGATGATGACGGCCAGCAGAAGCACCGCGCCGGTGATCATGTAGCGGATCGACGAGTCGAGGTTGAGCAGCGAGAGACCGTTCGAGATCGACTGGATGACGAAGATCCCGAGGAGGGCGGAATAGGCGCTGCCGCGTCCGCCGAACAGGCTGGTTCCGCCGATGACCGCTGCGGCGATCGCCAGCAGGTTCACGTCGCCGGCGCCGCTCGAGAGCGTCGCCGCCGTGAGCCTGCCCGTGGCGAACAGGCCGCCGGTGGCCGCGAACAGGGTGCCGAGCACGAGGACCGAGATGACGATCCGGTCCACCTTGATGCCCGCGCGCCTGGCCGCCTCGACGTTGCCGCCGATCGCGTAGACGGCGCGCCCCCAGCGGGTGCGCGTGAGAAAGAAGTTCATGATGACGACGAGGGCGACGAACATGGCGAACATGACCCCGACACCTCGCGTCGTCGCGAGATACCAGACGACGACGAGCAGCAGGGCCAGGAGGAGCCCGGCCTTGATGAACATGATCGACACGGAGCCGCCGGTCAGTCCGGCCTTGACGCGCCTCCTGGCACGGAACCAGTCGGACAGGAACATCCCGAGCGCGGCGATGACCGCAAGGCCGTATGCGGCCCAGGGCGGGAAGAACATCGAGGTGCCGAGCTGAACGATCCAGGACTCGTAAGGGAGATTGATCGAACCGTTCGGGCCGAGCACCCTCAGTTGCAGGCCGAGCACCGCGAGCAGGCCGGCCAGGGTGATCACGAAGGTGGGGACGCCGAAGCGGGTGTAGAGGAGACCGTAGAGGAGTCCGATGGCGGCGGCCACCGCGAGCGCGACGACGATCGAGAGCCAGATCGGCCAGCCCAGGTGCGTCATCCCCACCGCGAGGATCGCCGCAGAAAGCCCGCTGATCGAGCCGACCGAGAGGTCGATCTGAGCGATGAGCAGCACGAGAACGACGCCGATCGCGATCGTTCCCGTCGCCGCGCTCTGCATCGTGAGGTCGACCAGGTTCTGCGAGGACAGGAAGTTGTGGTTCAGGATCTGGAAGATGGCCCAGATGAGCACGAGCCCGATGACGACCGGAAGCGAACCGAGGTCACCGCCGCGCACCCGAAGGAAGAAGGCGCGCACCGCGCCGGCGAGGCCCTCATGGTGGATCAGGCGTTCATCGCGGATGTCGGCCGCGAGTTCCGCGGGCGTCTCGGTCTTGCTGTTCGTCATGAGTTGCTGTCCTCGTGTGATCCGTGCGCGGTGGCCCGGCGCGTGACGGCGTTGTCCGTTGCGCCGGTGATGGCGGAGATGATCTCCTCGTAGCTGACGTCGGGGATGCGGAAGTCTCCGTTGTTGCGACCGAGGCGCAGCACGACCACGCGGTCGGCTACGGCCTGGACATCCGCCATGTTGTGGCTGATCAGCACGACACCGAGGCCGCGTTCCCGCAGGTTCTCGATGAGGTTCAGCACTTCTGCGGTCTGGGCGACGCCGAGCGCCGCGGTCGGCTCGTCCAGGATGACGACCTGCGGGTCGCCGATCAGGGAGCGGGCGATGGCCACGGTCTGGCGCTGACCTCCGGAGAGCGAGGCGACAGCGATCCGCACCGAGGGGATCTTCGCCGAGAGCTGGCGCAGGAGGGTCCAGGAGTGCTTCTCCATCTCCTCCTCGTCGAGAGCGAAACCTCCCACTTCGCGACCGAGGAACAGGTTCGACACGACGTCGAGGTTGTCGCACAGGGAGAGGTCCTGGAAGACGGTGGCGAGGCCGAGGGCCCGGGCGGCAGCGGGCGTGGGGATCGACACCTGGCGGCCGCCGAAGGTGATGGTCCCGGCATCCGACCCGTGCACCCCGGCGAGGATCTTGACGAGCGTCGACTTGCCCGCGCCGTTGTCCCCGACGATCGCGACGACCTCGCTGGGGAAGATGTCGAGGTCGACGTCGGTGAGGGCCTGGACAGCCCCGAAGCTCTTGGAGATTCCGCGAAGACTCAGGACCGGTGTTCGTTCCGGGGCCTGGGGCGGTTCGATGGTGGACGCCAGTGTCACGATGTCTCCTTTGAATCTGCTTTGTCGCCTTGGTGCGAAAGTACACCCGGTCGGTTTCGCTTGCCAGCGAAACCGACCGGGTGCAATGGATTACTTGATGCCGGCCTTGGTGCAGGCGTCCGCGTAGGCGGAGGTGCAGATATCGCTGGCCTTGTAGAAACCGTCGGCGACGACGGTGCTCGCGATGTTGTCCACCGTCACGGCGACCGGGACCAGCAGGAAGGACTGGATATCAGCCCCGCCCTTGGTCTTCACCGTGGTGTCGCCCTTGACGGTCTTTCCGTTCACGAGGTCGATGGCGAGTTGCGCCGCGCGCTCGGCTTCCGGCTTGAGCGCCTTGTACACGGTCATGAACTGGTCTCCGGCGAGGATGCGCTGGATTCCGGCGAGCTCAGCATCCTGACCGGTGACGGGCGGGAGCGGGGTCACGCCGGCTGCCTTGAGCGACGCGATCGCGCCACCGCCGGTTCCGTCGTTCGCCGCGTAGATGCCCTTGATCTGGCTGCCGAACTGCGTGATCTGGCCGGCGACCCAGTCCTGGGCCTTGGGCGGGTCCCATCCTGGCGTGTCGAACTCGGCCAGCACCTTGTATCCGCTCGCGTCGATGATCTTGTGCGCTCCGGCCTTGAACTGGCTCGCGTTGTTGTCGGTCGGCGATCCATTGACCATGAGGATGCCGCCGTCGCCGGGGGCGACTCCGTCGTCCTTGAGCTTCTGGACGAGGGCGGTCGCCTGGAGCTCTCCGACCTTCTCGTTGTCGAACGAGATGTAGTAGTTGAGGTCTGCGCTGTTGATCAGGCGGTCGTAGGAGATGACCGGGACCTTCTGCGCCTTGGCGCTCGCGACGATGGCCGCGGCCGCTTCGCCGTCGAACGGGTCGAGCACGAGGACCTTGACGCCCTGCGTCAGCATGGAATCGGCCTGCTGCTGCTGCTTGGTGGCGTCGCCGTCGGCGTTGGCGTAGAGCACCTTGCAGTCCGGGCACAGCTCCTTGATCTTCGCCTCGAAGTAGGGCTTGTCTGCGCTCTCGTACCGGGCGGTGACCGAATCGGGCAGGAGGAGGCCGATTTGCGCGGCCGATGTATCGCCGCTGTTCCCTCCGGGACTCTCGGAACCGTTCGCACATCCGGCGAGGGTCCCTGCTGTGAGCAGGAGTGCGGCTGTGACGGAAACCGCTCTCATGGTGGCGATCTTCATTGAAAAACCTCCGTTGTGTTCCGCCTGCAGTGGCGGCTGAACTGAGCATGACACCAGTCCGTCTTTGGCGTCAAGACTTGAACACAAGGATTTCGTAACTCTCAGGCAGTTGTGACTTTCGTTCCGATCGCGACCTGATCGATCGCATGGGCGACGGCGCCAAGGGTTGCCGCCCGGACGCCGAGCTGCCCCTGGACGACATCCGGCATCGACAGCTCGTCGACGATGACCGACCGCTCCATCGCGTGGCGGATGGGTCCGAGCAGGATTTCACCGGCCCGCGACAGCTCACCCCCCACGATCAGGCGCTCCGGATCGAACAGATTGCTGAGGTTCGCCGCGGCGACTCCGATGTGCTTCCCGGCGTCGGCGATCGCCCTCGTGCACCCCGCGTCACCGCCCATCGCCCTCGTCACGACATCGTTCAGCTTGAGGTTGCCGTGGGTGCCCTTGAGCCCATCGAGGATGGCGTACCCGCCCGCGATCGCCTCGAGGCAGCCGCGATTCCCGCACCGGCAGAGCGGGCCGTTCTCGACGATCGTGGTGTGCCCGAACTCGCCGGCGCTTCCGTTGTGGCCGCGGAAGATCTGGCCGTTGATCACGAGGCCGGCGCCGATCCCGTCACCGACATCGATGAAGACCGCATCCTGTTTCCCGCGGGCGGCTCCCATCCTCAGTTCGGCCAACGCGGCGAGATTCGCCGCGTTGTCGAGGAACACCGGGCGCCTGATGCGCCGCTCCAGGACCTCTGCGACCGGGATGCCGTCCCAGCCACGGAGGATGCCGCTGCGCGCCGTCGTCCCGGTCTTCCTGTCGACCGGGGCGGGCAGCGCGACTCCGACGGCGAGGATCTCGCTCATGCTGGCCTGCAGGCTGTCGAGCATGTCGGCGATGAGCAGTGTCGTGCGGTCGAGCTCGTTGTCCGCGCGGTGGTCCTTCGCGAGCGGGAGGTGGTGCTCTGCGACGATCGTATGGGCGACATCCGCAAGCGCGATGCGCATGTGCCTCGTGGAGAAGTGGACGCCGACGACGAGGCCGAGAGCGTGCGCGAGAGTGACGTACTGGGCGCGACGACCGCTCTGCGTCGTCGGGGAGGTGTGCAGGACGCCGCCCGCCGAGAGCTCTTTGACGATGTTGGAAACCGTGGCGGGGGAGAGCCCGGTGATCCCCGCGAGCTCGACCTGCGTCAGGCCGCCGTGCTTCTTGATGGCGTCGACGATTCTGGCTCGGTTGGCTTCACGTAATGAAGTCTGGGAGCCTGGAGTGCGCCTCTCGGTTGCCACGTGATCACGATACACTGACCGCTCCTCGCGCCTTCAGTGCCTCTAGTGTTGACGGATGACCACCACGGCACCCCACGGCTCCTGGGAGTCCCCGATCAGCGCCGCCTCGCTCGCGTCGAGCGGGCACGCGGTCTCCGGAGGGTGCTTCGTCGGGTCGGAGGTGTGGTGGCTCGAGGCCAGGCCGACCGAGGGCGGAAGGCTCGCGGTGCGCCGCAACGACGCGAATGGTGACCCGGAAGACGTGCTCCCCACGCCGTGGAATGCCAGAACCCGCGTGCACGAATACGGCGGCGGGGCGTGGGCGGCGACGGATGACGGAACGCTCGTGTTCGCCGAGTTCAGCGACCAGAGGCTGTATCGCCTCGATCCCGGCTCGCCGGTGCCGGTCCCGATCACCCCGGCCGGGTCGGGCTCGCGCTTCGCCGAGCTGAGCATCGTCGGTTCCGAGGTGCTCGCGGTGCGCGAGACCCACGCCGCCGGCGACCTCTCCCGCGACATCGTCGCTGTAGCGCTGGACGGGAGCGGCATCCGTTCGATCGTGTCGGGCTCGCGCTTTCTCGCCTACCCGCGAGTGTCGCCGGACGGTGCCCGGCTAGCCTGGATCGCCTGGGACCACCCGCAGATGCCCTGGGACGGCACCGAGCTTCGCGTCGGCCCCATCGTCGACGGCGCCGTCGCCGAGTGGAGAACGGTCATGGGCTCCGCGACGCAGTCCGTGCTGCAGCCGGAATGGGCGGACGCCGAGAGCCTGTACGTCTCGAGCGATCTCAGCGGATGGTGGAATCTGTACCGTGTCGGGCTCGACGGTGCCGCCAGGGCGCTGCATCCGGTCGCGGCCGACATCGGCGGCCCGCTCTGGCAGCTCGGAGCCCGCTGGTACGCGGTGCTCGCCGACGGACGTCTGCTCTGCGCCCGCACCGTCGGCACCGACACGCTCGGTGTGCTCGACCCGCGCACGGGAGCCCTCGACGACATCCCGCTCGCGCTCGACTCGGTCGAGTTGTGCGCCGTGCGCGGCGACCGCGTTCTGCTGGTCGGTGGTGGGGCGAGGGTCGCGGCCGGGTTGCGCGAACTCGAGCTGTCGAGCGGCCGGCTGCGCGACATCCGGCTGAGCGTCGAGGACCTGCCGGATGACTCCTACCTTCCCGACGCCGAGGCCATGACCTTCACCGGGGCCCGCCCGGTGCACGCGTTCGTGTACCGGCCGCGGAACCCGGACTTCGAGGCCGAGCCCGGTGAGCTGCCCCCGTTCATCGCGGTCGTGCACGGCGGGCCGACCGCCCACAGCGTTCCGGTGCTGCGGCTCGATTACGCGTTCTTCACGTCGCGCGGGATCGGCGTGATCGACATCAACTACGGCGGCTCGAGTGGCTACGGGCGCGAGTACCGCGAGCGGCTGAGCGGCCAGTGGGGCGTCGTCGACGTCGAGGACACGATCGCCGCGGTGCGCGGCCTCGCGGATGCGGGAGTCGCCGACCCGGCGCGTCTCGCGATCCGGGGCGGCTCGGCCGGCGGCTGGACCGTGCTTGCGGCCCTCGTGTCGTCTGAGGTGTTCGCGTGCGGGGTCTCCTACTACGGGGTCGCCGACCTGCGGGCGCTCGCGGAGGACACTCACGACTTCGAGGCGCGTTACCTCGACGGGCTCGTCGGGGCGCTCCCGGAGGCCGCCGACCTCTACCGCGATCGCGCGCCGATCAATCGCGTGGATGACCTCTCCTGCCCTGTGCTCCTGTTGCAGG
The DNA here is from genome assembly GCA_036565765.1 of Terrimesophilobacter sp. Classification (GTDB taxonomy): domain Bacteria; phylum Actinomycetota; class Actinomycetes; order Actinomycetales; family Microbacteriaceae; genus Terrimesophilobacter. The sequence goes on along the minus strand of DATCXP010000043.1, from coordinate 2,970 downwards.
GCCTCGACGACCCGGTCGTGCCGCCGTCGCAGTCCGAGGCCTTCCGGTCCGCACTCATGCGCAAGGGAATCCCCCACGCCTACCTCGCCTACGAGGGCGAGTCGCACGGGTTCCGGCGGGCCGAGACGATCATCCACTCGATCCAGGCCGAGCTCTCGTTCTACGGACAGGTCATGGGGTTCGAGACCCCCGGCACGCCAGAGCTCGATCTGTGGCGTCCCTGATCTCCGCCCCCTGAGGAGCGCGCGGTATCGCCTACCGCCCCCTGAGGAGCGCGCGGTATCGCCTACCGCTCCCTGAGGAGGGAGCGCCAGCGACCGTCTCGAAGGGGGCTTGCGCAGGTGACTCCCGTCGAGGCTCAGGACTCTGCGCGCAGTGGTCGCGGTTAGCCTTGGAGGCATGACCTCCGCATTCGAGACCCTGCACCGGGTGTTCGGGTACGACGCGTTCCGCGGAGCGCAGGCCGACATCATCGACCATGTCATCGCCGGCGGCGACGCGCTCGTGCTCATGCCGACGGGCGGCGGAAAGTCGCTGTGCTACCAGATCCCCTCCCTCGTGCGCGAGGGAACGGGCGTCGTCGTGTCTCCGCTCATCGCTCTCATGCAGGACCAGGTGGATGCCCTGGCCGCGATCGGGGTGCGCGCGGCGTTCCTGAATTCGACCCAGTCGAGCGAGGAGCGCGTCCGGGTCGAGCGGGCGTACGTCGCGGGGGAGCTCGACCTGCTCTATCTCGCTCCTGAGCGACTCACCATCCCGTCGACCGGCGAGCTCCTGGATCGCGGGACGATCGCCCTGTTCGCGATCGACGAGGCGCACTGCGTGTCGCAGTGGGGTCACGATTTCCGCCCCGACTACCTCGCGCTCTCCATGCTGCACGAGCGCTGGCCGGCCGTGCCGCGCATCGCGCTGACGGCGACCGCCACGGAACAGACCCACCGCGAGATCCAGAAGCGCCTGCAGCTGGGGGAAGCCCGTCATTTCGTCGCGAGCTTCGACCGGCCCAACATCCAGTACCGCATCGTGCCGAAGGACAACCCGCAGAAGCAGTTGCTCGAGTTCCTGCGGGCGGAGCATTCCGGCGACCCCGCGGCGGGGGTCGGGCGGAGCGCCGGAATCGTGTACTGCCTGTCACGGGCGTCGGTGGAGAAGACCGCCGAGTTCCTGGTCGGGCAGGGAATCCCGGCGCTGCCGTACCACGCGGGGCTCGACACTCGGGTTCGAGCGGCGAACCAGTCGCGGTTCCTGCGCGAGGACGGCATGATCATGGTCGCCACGATCGCGTTCGGGATGGGGATCGACAAGCCCGACGTGCGCTTCGTCGCCCACCTCGACCTGCCCAAGTCGGTCGAGGGTTACTACCAGGAGACCGGTCGAGCCGGTCGAGACGGGCTGCCCGCGACGGCCTGGCTCGCCTACGGTCTGCAGGATGTCGTGCAGCAGCGCAGGATGATCGACACCTCGGAAGGCGATCTCGCCCACCGTCGCCGGTTGAGCGCGCACCTCGACGCCATGCTCGCACTGTGCGAGACAGTCCAGTGCCGGCGTATGCAGCTTCTGGCATATTTCGGGGAAGCGTCGACAGCCTGCGGCAACTGCGATACCTGTCTCACGCCCCCGGAGTCCTGGGACGGAACCGTTCCCGCTCAGAAGCTCCTCTCCACCGTCGTTCGGCTTCAGCGGGAGCGCGATCAGAAGTTCGGCGCCGGGCATCTCGTGGACATCCTGCTCGGCAAGCAGACCCCGCGTGTCGATCAGTACGGCCACGACTCTCTGTCGACGTTCGGCATCGGTACGGAGCTGGGCGAGCAGGAATGGCGCGGCGTCGTGCGGCAACTGCTCGCGCAGGGTCTTCTCGCCGTGAACTCCGACGGGTTCGGGACGATGGTGATCACGGAGGCGAGCGCCGGTGTGCTGGCCGGCACCCGTCCGGTGCGCCTCCGTCGGGAGCCCGAGCGTACCGCCACCCGTGCGGCGCGCAAGGCGAAGAGTGTCGTGGCGGACCTTCCCGCCGAGGCGCAGTCCCGGTTCGAAGCGCTCCGCAACTGGCGCGCAGCCCAGGCGAAGGAGCAGGGCGTCCCCGCCTACGTGATCTTCCATGACGCGACCCTGCGTGAGCTCGCCACGCGCGTACCGTCCTCGATCGAGGCCCTCGGCACCGTCACGGGCGTTGGCGAAAGCAAGCTTGCGAAATACGGCGAACAGTTGCTCGGTGTCCTCGGTGAGGAACTCGGCGACTGACTCCTGATCGGACGTCGGCCGTCGAGGGACGAGCTCGCGAAAAGCCTTGCTCATCGGGCAATTCGGTATTATTGTGACCTTACCACCGCCACGAGCGTTCCTTACGGTTCGAAATTCTCGCGGCCCCCACCGCGGGCGGAGCGCTCACCTTGATCAGGTGAGGGGGCGCTCTCATGAGGGTACGGGCCATCGCAGCCGTGGCCATCGCCCTCGCCGTCACCGCGGTCGCCGTCGTGGCGATCGGGCTGACTCCTGGCAGCGTTCCTGACGCAGGTCGACAGGGGACGTCGGATGCCGCATCGTCGGCCGAATCCCCCGCGTCTGGCGGCCTCGACGGCGAGCCGTCCAGCGGCCAGCAGCAACCGTACTCACTGCCGCCTTCTGCTCCCCGCACTCCTGGAAAGCCCCTGGTCAGCAACCCCCTCCCGAAGTCGGCATCCGCCCGAGGGGAACTCGTCGCCGGATTCCCCGTCGCGATCATCCCGCTGGTTCCCGGCGCGAGCGTGCTGTTCAGCTCGGTGGCAACACCTGGCTCGAAGCTTCAGGTCGGGCTGGAGGCCATTGCCTCGATCGCCCCGGCCGACGTGATCGCCCACTACAGCGCGGCGTTCTCCCGGCTCGGCCTGGTTGCGGCGCCTGAACCGGCCACCGGCGATGCGCCGACGGCGACGTTCACGCGGGAAGGCGACTCGGTCACGGTGACGGCCGCCTCCTACGGCGGCAGCAGCT
>DATCXP010000039.1:0-22629 GCA_036565765.1 Terrimesophilobacter sp. | reverse complement strand
CCGGCAGCGCACCGCCGCCGAGCGCGCCGAGGCCGCCGTCGATCGTGAGCGCGGTGCCGGTCCGCGACGCGCTCGCGCCGAACAGGGCGAGCAGCTTCTCCAGTTGCGCGCCGACCTGGGTCGTGGCCTGGGGCCAGCCCTCGATCGTCACGGTTCCGCCCGCGACGAGCGCCGCGGCGAGGAACGGCGCCGCGTTGGACAGGTCAGGCTCGATGTCGACCTCGCGGCCGGCGATCGGCCCTGCAGGCACGTTCCAGACTCCGGATGCCGGAGCCTCCACCGCGACGCCGCGCGCCTGAAGCGTCGCGATCGTCATCTCGATGTGCGGGAGGCTGGGCAGCTTCGTCCCGGTGTGGCGGAGCTGCAGGCCGTTCCTGAACCGCGCCCCGACCAGAAGCAGGGCCGAGACGAACTGGCTCGAGGCGGAGGCGTCGACCTCGAGCTCGCCGCCGGCCACCTCGCCCGTCGCGTACAGGCTGAACGGCAGGGTGCCGCGTCCGTCATCCGTCACGTCGACGCCGAGCGCCCTGAGCGCGTCGATCGTCGGCCGCATCGGCCGTTTGCGGGCCCGAGGGTCGCCGTCGAACGCCACCGGGCCGAGAGCGAGAGCCGCGACCGGCGGCACGAAGCGCATGACGGTTCCGGCGAGCCCGCAGTCGATGGACGAACCACCCGTGAGCTCCTGCGGGGTGATGAGCCAATCCTGGCCGAACGCGCCGTTGCCCGGGACCTCGTCGATGATCGTGCCGAGTTCGCGCAGCGCCTCGGCCATGAGCGCAGTGTCGCGGGAGTGGAGGGGGGCACGGAGCAACGACGGGCCATCAGCGAGCGCGGAGAGCACGAGTTCCCGGTTCGTGAGCGACTTCGAGCCAGGGATTTTCAGGCTCGCGGCGAGGGGCCCCTCCGCGCGCGGAGAGGGCCAGGGGCCGGGTGCTTCCTCCAGGATGAGGTCGTCGTTCTGGTACGGATCGAACTCCGGCTTGGAATATCTGGAAACTAACATCGGTTACCAGAGTATCGGCAGTTCATCAACGGAAACGGATTCCCTCACGTGCCAGCACTCTTCGCGCCAGAAGCCTCCATCTCGGAGGCTGACATCAGGCGTCTGGAACTAAGCTTGGCCGCGATGACGACAACCGATGAAGCCACAACGCCAGAGCCGGAAGAGCGCGACGTTCGCGAGCTGTTCGAGGAACAGGCGATCCCGTTCATGGACCAGCTGTACGCCGCGGCCATGCGGATGACGCGTAACCCTGCCGACGCAGCCGACCTCGTGCAGGAGACCTTCGTGAAGGCGTTCGCGGCCTTCGGGCAATTCCAGCAGGGGACGAACCTCAAGGCCTGGCTGTACCGCATCCTCACGAACACCTTCATCAACAGCTATCGCAAGAACCAGCGCAACCCGTACCAGGGCACGATCGACGAGCTCGAGGACTGGCAGCTCGGGGGAGCGGAGTCTGCGACAGCGACGACGACCCGGTCCGCCGAGGCCGAGGCGATCGACCACCTGCCCGACAGCGCGGTCAAGGATGCGCTGCAGTCGATCCCAGAGGACTTCCGTCTGGCGGTGTACTTCGCCGACGTCGAGGGCTTCTCCTACCAGGAGATAGCCGACATCATGAAAACGCCGGTGGGCACCGTCATGAGCCGTCTGCATCGTGGCAGGCGGCTACTGAGGGGACTGCTGGCTGAATACGCACAGGGCCGCTACGCTCCCGATGGCGCTGTGGCCCCTGCCACTTCTGGAGCGAAAAAATGACCGACTGCGGATGCGAGAAAGCGCGGGCCGAGCTCGAAGAGTACCTGCACAACGAGCTCAACCGAGAGGATTACGCCGACATCACCGAGCACATGGCGACGTGCGGTGATTGCGAGGGCGAGGCAAGGGTGGGCACCGTCCTCACCCAGGCGGTGCAGCGGGCGTGCAAGGAGACGGCACCGGAGGATCTGCGGGAGCAGGTGCTGATCCGGATTCGCGAGATCCAGGCGACGCACTAAGGTCGGTCAGCACCGAATATCCGCAATACTCGCAATACCCTCAACACCCTCAGCGAGTTCATAGGGTGCGCACAGGTGACGCGGGGCGGCGTGTGGGAGAACTGCAGGATGACCGGCGTGCAGCGACATCCGACCCTCGTTCGTGCGGACGGCACTCCCGTTCGCGCCCTCGTCGTCGACGACGAGGCCTCGCTCTCCGATCTCCTCAGCATGGCGCTCCGCTATGAGGGCTGGAGCGTGAAGACGGCCGATCTCGGGCGGAAGGCGATCGCGCTCGTGAGAGAGTTCCGTCCCGATGTCATCGTGCTCGACATCATGCTGCCGGACATCGACGGGCTCGAGGTCATCCGCCGACTGCGCGCCGACGGATACGAAGGTCCCGTGCTGTTCCTGACGGCGAAGGACTCGGTGCGTGACAGGGTCGCTGGACTCACCGCGAGCGGGGACGACTACGTCACGAAGCCGTTCAGCCTCGAGGAACTCGTTGCCCGGTTGCGGGGACTCCTGCGTCGCAGCGCGCTCGTCACCAGCACCGTGAACGATCCGGAGGTGCGCGTCGGCGACCTCGTCCTGCACGAGGAGAGCTACGAGGTGCGCAGGGGAGAGGTGCCCATCGAATTGACGGCGACCGAGTTCGAACTGCTGCGCTACCTCATGCGCAACCCCCGTCGAGTGCTCAGCAAGGCACAGATCCTGGACCGGGTCTGGAGCTATGACTTCGGTGGCCGTTCCAGCATTGTCGAGCTGTACATCTCCTACCTGCGCAAGAAGATCGATGCCCTGGGGCCGCCCATGATCCACACCGTGAGGGGTGTCGGGTACTCGATTCGCCAGGCGGCGGAATGAGCGTTGCAGCATCGGTTCGCGCATCGTGGTCGCTGCGCCGCCGACTCGTGCTCGGAATCGTCGCACTTCTCTCGCTTCTGAGCATCGTGATCGGCGCCGTGAGCGTCCTGACCCTCCGGCAGACCCTGACCGACCGACTCGACAGCCAGCTGTTCGCCGCCATGAAGCGCAGCCAGACCTTCCTGCCTCCGCTCGGGATCGCACTGCCCGAGCGGCCGCCGGGAATCGGCGACGCCCAGAGCGCGGGAACTCTCGGACTGATCGTGCGCAACGGCGCGATCCCCGCGCCACGGTACCTGGATGACGAGGCGAATCTGCGCAGCCTCACGCCCGACCAGCAGCGCACCCTGCTCGCCGTCACCGGCACGCGCCCGGTCACCGTACAGCTGGGCGGCACTCTGGGCTCCTACCGCGTTGTCACGGCGGAAGTCAGTGGCGGGTACGAACTCATCGCAGGACTTCCCCTGCGCGAGGTGGATGCCACGACCGGTCAGCTCCTCGCGATCATCGCCGCCGTCGCGGCCATCGGCATCGCACTTGCGGCCGCTATCGGCACGTTCGTCGTGCGGGTCGCCCTGCGTCCTCTCGAAGGCGTCGTCGCGACGGCGACGAGGGTCGCCGAACTGGAACTCGATCGCGGGGAGGTCGCGCTCGCCGAACGCGTTCCGCAGGCCGACAGCTCGACCGAGGTCGGTCAGGTCGGAGCTGCGCTCAATCGCTTGCTCGAACACGTCGCCGCTGCGCTCAGCGCGCGACAGGCGAGCGAGAACCGGGTGCGGCAATTCGTCGCTGACGCCAGCCACGAACTGCGTACGCCCCTCGCGTCGATCCGCGGCTATTCCGAGCTGACACGCCGCGGCGGGTACGTGCTGCCGGAGGACATCGCGAAGGCGCTGTCGAGGATCGAGTCGGAGTCGATCCGGATGACCGCCCTCGTCGAGGAGCTGCTCCTGCTCGCGAGGCTGGACGAGGGCACCGAACTGGCATCCGAGTCGGTTGAACTCGGCGCGCTCGTCGTCGATGCCGTGAGCGACGCGCGGGCGAGCTCCGCCGAACACCGCTGGGTGCTGGATCCGTCGCCAGTCCCAGTCGAGGTCCTCGGGGATCCGGCGCGGATTCACCAGGCCATCTCCAACCTGCTCGCCAACGCCCGGCTGCACACTCCGCCGGGAGCCACCGTGACGACGACGGTCGAGAGGGTGGGAGACTACGCGATCGTCACGGTGATGGATGACGGCCCCGGCATCGACCCCGAGCTCCTGCCGACGCTGTTCGAACGCTTCGTCCGCGGGGACGGATCGCGATCGAGAGCAGCGGGGAGTACCGGCCTCGGTCTTGCAATCGTGAAGGCGATCGTTGAGGGCCATGGCGGGGCGATCACCGTGAGCAGCGTGCCGGGAGACACGCGCTTCACGGTAACCCTGCCGTTGGGCAGCGCGCCTTAGTCGACGAGCTGGATCGCCGACGCGAAGTTCGTTCCACGCGTGAACTGCAGCTGCATGTGCAGCCAGGCCAGAGCCTCCATCGTGCGAGCCTGCGACAGCGCGCCGGTGTCGATCACACGGAAGCCCGCCTTCTCGGCGAAGGCGACGACGGCGGCCTTCGCGTCGGCGTCATCCGCGGCGACCAGGAGGTCTAGCGGCTGGCCGTTCTTCTCGCCGGCGACCACGTTGCCGGCGAACACGGTGTTGAACGCCTTGACGACCTTCGCGGCCGGGACAAGGGCCGCGATGGTCTCGGCACCGGAGGTGTCCGGCTCGGTCGCAAGACCGGTGAACTCGGCGTTCAGCGGGTTCGTGGCGTCGATGACGGTCTTGCCGGCGAAGCCGCCGGACGCCGCAGCGACCTCGGGGACGGCCGAGAACGGAACCGTGAGCGCGACCAGATCGCCGACAACGCTCGAGCCGATCGTGGCGACGGTGACGGGGCCACCGAGCTCGCCCTGAAGGGTCTTGCCCTGCTCCTCGTTGCGGACGAGAATCTGGACGTCGAAGCCTGCGGCGAGTGCCCTGGTGGCGATTCCGCGTGCGACGTTTCCTGCTCCTACGATGCTGATGGTGCTCATGCTCTGTGTTTCCAATCAAATAGTTGAGAGTTCAAGTAGTTCCAGAGTAACCCTGTTTGCTTGAATGTTCAAGTAATTTGCTAGACTGTTTTCATGACAAACGCGCAGCAGCAGTTCCGGTGGCTGAACGACGAAGAGCAGCGCGCCTGGCGCGCCTACCTCACGGCAACCGGGCGCCTGCAGCAGAAGCTCGATCGCGATCTCCAGCAGAAGTCCGGGATGCCGCACGCGTACTACATGATCCTTGCGATGCTGTCGGAGGCGCCGGAGCAGGGCATGAGGATGTCCGACCTCGCAGAAATCCTCTCCTCATCGCAGAGCAGGCTGTCGCATGCCATCCGCAAGCTCGTTGAGCTCGGCTGGATCCGCAAGGACGCCGACCCGGATGACGGAAGAGTCAGTTACGCCTGCCTGACCGACGAGGGGATGCGCGTACTCGTCGAGGCCGCGCCAGGGCATGTCACGACGGTCGTCGAAGCCTTGTTCGACCGCCTCACGCCCGATCAGGTCGAACAGCTCCACGCCATCTCCACCGCCATGCTGGACGAGGGACCTACTTCTCGCTGAGGGTGAGCGCGCGCTCGATCAGGTCGGCCTGCTCCTGGGCGCTGCGCTTGCTCGAACCCGTCGCCGGCGACGCGGATGCCGCGCGCGATACCACCGACACCGGGCGCTTGTTCGCCCGCAGCAGTTCCAGGCAGATGAACGGCCAGGCACCCTGATTCTCCGGCTCCTCCTGCACCCAGACGAGCTCGGCATCCGGATACTGTCCCAGGACCGAGACCAGCTCGCGCAGCGGTAGCGGATAGTACTGCTCGACCCGCACGAGCGCGATGTCCGACTGGCCGCGCTTGTCGCGCTCCGCGAGGAGGTCGTAGTGCAGCTTCCCGGAGTGGAGCAGGACGCGCTTGACCGCAGCCTTGTCCGTCACGGTCGCGTCGTCGATGACCGGCTCGAACCGGCCGGAGGTGAAGTCGGCGACCTCGCTCGTCGCACCGCGCAGCCGCAGCATGGACTTCGGTGTGAACACGACCATCGGGCGGCGCGGCCGCGAATAGGCCTGACGCCGCAGGAGGTGGAAGTACGACGCGGGCGTCGACGGTCTCGCGACCGTCATGTTGTTCTCGGCGCACAACTGCAGGTAGCGCTCGATGCGTGCGGAGGAGTGGTCGGGCCCCTGACCCTCGTAGCCGTGCGGCAGCAGCAGCACGACGCTGGAACGCTGAGCCCACTTCTGCTCCGCGCTCGAGATGAACTGGTCGACGATCGTCTGGGCGCCGTTCGCGAAATCTCCGAACTGGGCCTCCCACAGCACGAGGGCGTCGGCGCGTTCCACAGAGTAGCCGTACTCGTAGCCCATTGCCGCGTACTCGCTCAGGAGGGAGTCGTAGATCCAGAAGCGGGCCTGGGTCTCGCTGAGGTTGCCCAGCGGCAGCCATTCCTGCCCGTTCTGGCGGTCATGGAGCACCGCGTGGCGCTGCACGAACGTCCCTCGGCGGGTGTCCTGGCCGACCATCCGCACCGGGGTGCCCTCGAGCAGCACGGAGCCGAGCGCGAGCAGTTCCGCGAAGGCCCAGTCGATCGAGCCGTTGCGGCTCATCTCGACGCGCTTCGCGAGCAGGGTCTGGAGCTTCGGATGCACCGTGAAGCCGGCAGGCGGATTGCCGTGTGCGTCGCCGATCGCGGCGATCACGCTCACGTCGACGCCGGTCGTCTCGGGCTCTCCCGAGGCGTCGTCCTGCTGGGAGCCGGGGCGTTCCAGGTCGGAGATGGAGTTGCCGTCCTGCACGATGATGGGCATCGAACCGGTCTGCGCGGCGTGGGTCTCGGCAAAGGCACGCTCCAGGCGGTCCTGGAAGTCGGCGTGTGCCGCCTCGTATTCCGCCTCGGTGATGTCACCGCGGCCGACGAGCGCCTCGGCATAGAGCGTGCGGACGCTGCGCTTCGCCTCGATCAGGTTGTACATGAGCGGCTGCGTCATCGACGGGTCGTCGCCCTCATTGTGTCCGCGGCGGCGGTAGCAGACGAGGTCGATGACGACGTCCTTGTGGAACTCCTGCCGGAACGCGAATGCGAGCTCGGCGACCCGGAGAACCGCCTCGGGGTCGTCGCCGTTCACGTGGAAGATCGGCGCCTGGATGGTCTTGGCGACATCCGTCGAGTACACCGAGGTGCGGCCTTCGCCGGGCGGCGTCGTGAAGCCGACCTGGTTGTTGACGACGAGGTGGATGGTTCCGCCGATGCGATAGCTGCGCAGCTGGGACATCTGCAGGAGTTCGACGACGACGCCCTGGCCGGCCATCGCCGCATCGCCGTGGACGAGGATCGGGAGGACCCGGAAGCTGCCGATCGGCCTGCGGTCCTGCTTCGCCCTGACGATGCCGGAGAGCACCGCATCGACGGCTTCCAGGTGGGAGGGGTTCGCGGCGAGATAGACCGGGATCTGGTCCCCGTTCGCGCTCGTGAAGGTCCCCTCGGTGCCGAGGTGGTACTTGACGTCCCCGGAGCCCTGGACGGTGCGCGGGTCCTGCGTCCCCTCGAACTCGCGGAAGATCTGCCCGTACGTCTTCCCGGCGATGTTCGTGAGCACGTTCAGCCGGCCGCGGTGCGCCATTCCGATGGCGACCTCCTCGAGGCCCACCTCCGCGGCGCCCTGCAGGACGGCATCCAGGAACGAGATCGCCGATTCTCCGCCCTCGAGGCTGAACCGCTTCTGGCCGACGTACTTGGTCTGCAGGAACGTCTCGAACGCCTCTGCCTCGTTGAGCTTCGCGAGGATGCGCATCTGCTCGTCGTGGGTCGGCTTCGTGTACGGCGTCTCGACGTGGTCCTGGATCCACTTGCGCTCAGCCGGGTCCTGGATGTGCATGTACTCGATGCCGATCGTGCGGCAGTACGAGTCACGCAGGATGCCGAGCACCTCGCGCAGCAGGGCGGAGCGGCGACCGCCGAATCCGCCGGTCACGAACTCGCGGTCGAGGTCCCAGAATGTGAGTCCGTGGCTGGAGATCTCGAGGTCGGGGTGGGTGCGCTGGCGGTACTCGAGCGGGTCGACGTCGGCCATGAGGTGGCCGCGCACGCGGTAGGCGTTGATGAGCTCCTGAACGCGGGAGGTCTTGTCGACAGAGTCGGCGGTGTCGACGTGGATGTCCGCCGCCCAGTGGATCGGGTCGTACGGGATGCGCAGAGCCGCGAAGATGTCCTCGTAGAACCGGCGCTGGCCGATGAGCAGCTCGTGGACGATCTTGAGGAACTCGCCGGAGCCGGCGCCCTGGATGACCCGGTGGTCGTAGGTGGAGGTCAGCGTGATGGTCTTGCCGATTCCGAGGTCGGCGAGGGTCGTCTGCGACATCCCCTGGAACTCGGCCGGGTACTCGAGCGCTCCCGCGCCGATGATGCAGCCCTGGCCCTTCATGAGTCGCGGGACCGAGTGCTCTGTACCGATGCCGCCGGGGTTGGTGAGGGAGAGCGTTGTTCCGGCGAAGTCGTCCGCCGTGAGCTTGTTGGCGCGCGCCTTCGCGACGAGCGCCTCGTATTCGGCGAGGAACTCGCCGAAGCCCATCGTGTCCGCGCGCTTGATGCTCGGGACCAGCAGGGCGCGGGTGCCGTCGGGCTTCGGGATGTCGATCGCGAGGCCGAGGTTCACGTGCGTCGGCGTCACGACGGAGGGCTTGCCGTCGACCTCCTCGTAGTGCACGTTCTGGCTCGGGAACTGCTTGATCGCCTGCACGAGCGCCCAGCCGATCAGGTGCGTGAACGACACCTTGCCGCCGCGAGCCCGCTTGAGGTGGTTGTTGATGACGATCCGGTTGTCGATCATGAGCTTCGCCGGCATCGTGCGGACGCTCGTCGCGGTCGGGACCGTGAGGCTCGCATCCATGTTCGCGGCGAGCGACTTCGACATGCCCTTGAGTGCCTGGACGGTCTCCTGCGGCTCCTCGGTCTCCTCGGCGGCGACCTTGTCGATCGGCTGAGTCGGCGGAGCCTGTGCCGGGATCGGCTGGGGCTTCGCCTGCACGGATGTGGTGCGGGCGACCGGCTGGTTGCCGTTCGGCGCAGACTGCTGCACGGGGGTCGGTTCTGCTGGAGCTGGTTCTGCTGGAGCCGGTTCTGCTGGAGCTGGTTCTGCCGGAACTGGTTCTGCCGGAGCCGGCTCATGGGGCGGCTCAGGGGTCACGGCGGGGATGGCGGCATCGGTCTTGATCTGCCGGTAGTTCTCCAGGATCGGCCACCAGGAACTGTCGACCGAGTTCTTGTCAGCGAGGTAACGCTCGTACATCTCATCAACGAGCCACTCGTTGGCTCCGAACTCTCCAGAAGATCCATCCTCCGGAGTCAGCTCGGTAACTTGGCTTGACACGCCTGACCGCCCACTCTCTGTAATCAGCGTCTGTGTAATCAGTGTCTGGGTGCGAGTGGCCGTCAGGGCCACACCTCGGTCAAGCTTAATCGCATTGCCCGCGCTGTGCCGACCGCCTGGCGAACCGGCTACCCTTAAAAACATGCGGTTTTACGAGGCGACACCTGCCAACGACCTGACCTACTCCGATGTGTTCCTCGTCCCGAGCCGATCGGCGGTGGCGAGCAGGCTCGATGTCTCCCTTGCCCCGGATGACGGAACCGGTGCCAGTATCCCGCTCGTCTCGGCGAACATGAACTCGGTGACCGGTGCGCGCCTCGCCGCGACCCTCGCCCGGCGTGGCGGACTCGGCGTGCTGCCGCAGGACCTTCACCTGCAGGACCTCGACACGGCCATCCGCTGGGTGAAGGACCAGCAGGTCGGCTACGACACCCCCATCGAGCTGCCACCGCACGAGACCGTGGCCGATGCGCTCCGGCTGGTTCCGGCCATCGTCGGCCAGGGCATCGTGCTGCGTGAGGCCGGCGGCGAGTACCTCGGCTGCATCGACGCCTCGGCACTCGCCACCGCCATGCCGACCGCGAGACTCGGTGACCTTCTGAGGGGACCGCTCGCCTCGATCGACGTCGACGATGTCACCGACCCGCGCAGCGCGTTCGACCTCCTGGTCGCCGCCGACCTCGAGTTTGCGCCCGTCATGCACCACGGCAACGTCATCGGAACCCTCAGCCGCAAGAGCGCGTTGCGCTCGACCCTGTACACGCCGAATCTCGACGGAAGCGGCCGGCTCAAGGTCGCCGCAGCGGTGGGGATCAACGGGGACGTCGCGAGCAAGGCGAAGGCGCTTGCCGCTGCCGGGGTCGACGTGCTCGTGCTCGACACCGCCCACGGCGATCAGGAGGCCATGCTCCGGGCGATCAGGGCCGTCGCCGGCGCCGGCCTGTCGCTCCCGCTCGTCGCCGGCAACGTCGTGACCGCCTCGGCGGTGCGCGAACTCGCAGGGGCCGGCGCGAACGTGATCAAGGTCGGAGTCGGGCCCGGCGCGATGTGCACGACACGCATGATGACGGCGGTCGGCCGCCCGCAGTTCTCCGCCGTCCTGGAGTGTGCAGAAGCCGCTCGGGATGTCGGAGTCTCGGTATGGGCGGATGGCGGGGTGCGGTACCCGCGGGACGTGGCGCTCGCGCTCGCAGCCGGTGCGGCATCCGTCATGATCGGCTCCTGGTTCGCCGGAACGATCGAGGCGCCCGGCCAGTTGGAGACCGACGAGAGCGGGAGACTCTACAAGGACAGCTGGGGCATGGCGTCGACGAAGGCGGTCCGCGACCGGTTCGACCGTCTCGACGCCTACGAGCTCGCCCGCAAGACCCTGTTCGCCGAAGGGATCTCCTCATCCAGGATCTACCTCGACCCGCTCCGGCCCTCGGTCGAGGACCTCATCGACATGATCACCTCCGGCGTCCGCTCGTCACTGAGCTATGCCGGCGCACGCGATCTGCTCGAGTTCCGGGAGCGCGCGCTGGTCGGGATCCAGTCGGCCGCGGGTTACGAGGAGGGCAAAGCATTGCCCGTGGGCTGGTAGGGGCCCACGGGCGTGACCTCGATATACTCGATGAGATAATGGACGACCCCCCCTCTAGGTGCCCGGCCGGCAATGCCGATGTATGAGTTGATCATGCTCGGTGTCGGTCTCGTCCTGACCATCGGCACCGGATTCTTCGTCGCCTCCGAATTCTCGCTCGTCAATCTCGACCGCTCCGACCTCGAGGCGCGTCAGGCCCGTGGCGATCGCGGCCTGAGGATGACGATCGGTGCGCTCAAGAGGACCTCGACGCACCTGTCGAGCGCTCAGCTCGGTATCACCCTCACCACGCTGCTCACCGGCTTCACGATGGAGCCGGCGATCAGCAGCCTGCTGCGCGGCCCGCTCGGCGCCCTCGGCTGGCCGTCCCCGGTCATCACGGTCGTCGCGAGCGTCGTCGCGGTCACGATCGCCACCCTGCTGTCGATGATCGTCGGGGAGCTCGTGCCGAAGAACTTCGCGCTGGCACTCCCGTTGCGCACCGCGAAGCTCGTGATCCCGTTCCAGGTCGTGTTCACGGCCGTGTTCCGCCCAGCCGTCACGCTTCTCAACAACACGGCGAACGTCATTCTGCGCGGATTCGGGATCGAGCCGAAGGAGGAGCTCTCCTCCGCGCGCACCGCGGAGGAACTGCGCTCGCTGGTCCGGCGCTCGGCATCGGCGGGCAGCCTCGACCTCGACACGGCGACTCTGCTCGCCCGCACACTCGCGTTCAGCGGCCACATCGCCGCCGATGTCATGACCCCCCGCCCTCGCGTCGCAAGCGTGGACAAGAGCGCGTCGGCCCAGGCCGTCATCGACCTCGCGAAGGGAACCGGTTTTTCGCGATTCCCGGTCATCGACGACAGCATCGACGATGTCGTCGGGCTCGTGCACATCAAGCAGGCCGTGGCGGTTCCCCGTGAGCGGCGGGCGGATGTACCGGTGTCGGCGCTCAAGTCCGAAGTCCTCAGGGTGCCGGAGACCATGAAGCTCGACCTGCTGCTCGGCGAACTGCGCGGCCGGGGCTACCAGATGGCGGTCGTGCTCGACGAGTACGGCGGAACGGCGGGCGTCGTGACGCTCGAGGACCTGGTCGAGGAACTCGTCGGAGAGGTCTCCGACGAGCACGACCGCACTCGCGCCGGAGTCGTCCGCTCGCGCAACTGGGTCACGTTCCCAGGAATGCTGCGCCCGGACGAGCTGCTTGACCGCGCGGGCCTTGCCGTGCCGGAAGACGGTCCATACGAAACCGTTGGCGGTTTCATCATGAGCGAACTCGGCAGGCTGCCCGTCGTCGGCGACACGGTCGAGGTCCCGGCAGGGGTGTTTCGCGTCGAGCGCCTGGATGGTCGCCGCATCGACAGGGTCCGCTTCACCCCGACCCCGCACGAGGACGGTGATTCCTCGTGACCGAATGGTCGGGAATCGCCTGGCTCGCCATCCTTCTCCTGTTCAACGCGTTCTTCGTCGCCGCGGAATTCGCCGTCATCTCGGCACGCCGCTCCCAGATCGAGCCGCTCGTGGGGGCCGGGAAGCGTGCCGCGAAAACCACGCTGTACGCGATGGAGCACGCGACGCTCATGCTCGCGACGAGCCAGCTGGGGATCACGGTGTGCTCCCTTCTCATCCTGAACGTCTCTGAGCCGGCCATCCACCACCTGCTCGAGGCGCCGCTCGCGCTCACCGGGTGGCCGGAGAGCGTCATCGCAGGCATCGCGTTCGCGATCGCTCTCGTGATCGTGTCGTTCCTGCACGTCGTGCTCGGCGAGATGGTCCCGAAGAACCTGTCGTTCTCGGTTCCGGATCGTGCGGCGCTTCTGCTCGCGCCGCCGCTCGTGCTGGTGTCGAAGGTGTTCCACCCGATCATCGTCGCGCTCAACGCGATGGCGAACGGCGTCCTGCGGCTGTTCCGGGTTGAGCCGAAGTCCGAGGCGAACAGTGCGTTCACGATCGACGAGGTCGCCAACATCGTGGCCCAGTCGAGGCGCGAGGGCGTCCTCAAGGACGACATCGGCGCGCTCAATGCGGCGTTCGAGTTCAGTGCGAAGAAGGTGCGGGACGTCGCGGTCGGCATGACCCAGCTCGTGAGCCTGACGGAGGACGCGACCCCCGAGCAGGTCGAGCGAGCCGTTGCCCAGCACGGGTTCTCGCGCTACGTGCTGATCGATGAGGAGGGAGAGCCTACCGGCTACCTGCACCTCAAAGACGTGATCGACCTCGAGGAGACGCACGAGTTCACCGAGCCGGTGCCCCCGAAACGGACCCGGCGACTGATTTCGATCTTCCAGGACACCGACCTCGAGGACGCCCTCGCCGCAATGCGCCGCTCCGGTGTGCATCTCGCGCGGGTGTTCGACGAGAACGGGGTGGCGCGCGGCGTTCTGTTCCTCGAGGACATCATCGAGGAGCTCGTCGGCGAAGTGCAGGATGCGACCCGCCGCCACCTGCGCTGAACTACACCTCGAGGTCGTAGGTGACCCACGGGCCGAACTCGGCCAGCCGGTCGTAGAGGCGGCGCGCCGTCGCATTGTCCTCCGCGGTGATCCAGCGCACGACGCTGAAGCCGCGCTCGCGAGCGAGGTCGGCGAGCCAGCGGATGAGCTGTTCTCCGGCACCGCGGCCGCGTGCCGAGGAGGCGACGAACAGGTCGTCCAGGTAGATCCCCCGGTCGGCCTCGAGCGGCCGGGAGAACTCGCGCCACACCGCCATGCCTATGAGCGCCCCGGAATCGTCCACGGCGACGATCCCGTTCGACTCGTTCGCCGGATCCATCAGGAAGCCCCAGGTCGTGGCCACCTTGGTGTCGTCGTCGGCCTCCTGGTAGAACGCACGATAGCCCCGGTAGAGCTCCGACCACTGCTCGCGGTCTGCCGCCTCGACCGGGCGGACGGAGAATCCGGCGACATCGCTCATGCGGATCAAACTATCGTGATTGCATGAGCGCGTACAGCACATGGACAGCGGATGACGCGGCCGGGTTCATCGCCGTGCCACGCGCCTCGGACGACAAGTATTCCCGCGGTGTGCTCGGAATCGTGACCGGTTCTGACGACTACCCGGGCGCGGCGGTGCTCGGAGTCGACGCCGCGCTGCACACCGGAGTCGGCATGGTGCGCTATCTCGGGCCGGCGCGTCCGGCCGGGCTCGTGCTCGCCCGCCGCCCGGAGGCAGTCACTGCAGCAGGGCGGGTTCAGGCCTGGCTGCTCGGCTCCGGCATGACTGCCGAGCATCGTGATGACGAGACGGCGAGCGCACTGTCGAGGGCGCTCGCGACGGGTCACCCGGCCGTACTGGACGCCGGAGCGCTCGAACTGGTGAGTTCCGCGACCGGCCCGGTCGTCGTGACACCGCACTATGGGGAGCTCGCGCGGTTGCTGCACACCGATCTGGCGGAGGTCGCGGCCGAGCCGGGAACCTGGGCCCTGCGCGCAGCGGACAGCCTCGGCGTCACGGTGCTGCTGAAAGGCCACCTGACGCACATCGCCGGACCAGGAGGCAGCTTCGCGGTGGAGGCGCCGACGACCTGGCTCGCCACGGCGGGGACCGGTGACGCACTCGGCGGGATCCTTGGTGCGCTCGTGGCAACGCACGCGGGGGAGATCGCCGCCGACATCGGAGTGCTCGCGAGGCTCGCCGCAACGGCGAGCGTCATCCATGGGCTCGCCGCGGAGTACGCGAGCGGTGGTGGGGCGTTCACTGTGCTGGAGCTGTGCGCGGCGGTTCCCGCGGTCGTGGCCGACCTGCTGCGCAGGAAAGCCGGATGAATCGAGGGAAGGGCCCCCGAGTCCCGGCCGGGATATCCTGAGTCGTGATGACAACCGCCGGAAGCACCAGGAACAGCTGGTGGGCGGCCCGAGGGAGGCCGGTGCTTCGCCGCCTCGGCAAGAACCCGGTGGCCCTCTGGTCGGCATTCATCCTCACGCACCTGTGGCTCGGCCTCCTGAACCTCTACGCTGACGGGCTCCCGCTCGGCGATGTGACGATCGTCTACAAGTTCTGGAGCGATCAGGTCTTCATCGCCGACTTCTGGGTCGGCATCCACAGCTCATGGGTGTACCCGATTCTCGCGATCTTCCCCATGCTCCTCGCAGGGATGCTCGGCCCGGCGCTGTACGCGAGCACCTGGTTGAGCCTGGTCATGGTGCTGGATGCCGTCGGATTCGCGGCGATCGTGGGATGGCGCCGCGAAAGCCGCAACGCCGGCGCCGCGTGGTGGTGGATCGGCTTCCTCCTGCTGCTCGGCCCGATCGCGCTGGGGCGCATCGACTCGATCACCGTTCCGCTGGCGATCGTCGGCGTGATCGTCGTCGCCACGCGTCCGCGGGTCGCCGTGCTCCTTCTCACGCTCGCCGCGTGGGTCAAGGTCTGGCCCGCCGCACTCATCGGCGCTCTCATGGTCACGTCGAAGGATCGCTGGCGCATCCTGCTCACCGCGGCAGGTGTCAGCGTCCTGATCGTCGCCGCGGCGTTGTCGTTCGGCAGCGGGCAGAACGTCTTCAGCTTCGTGTCCCAACAGGCGGGCCGTGGCCTCCAGGTCGAATCGCCGATCAGCACGATCTGGTTGTGGCAGGCGTTCGCCCAGACACCAGGAACGTACGTGTATTACGACCAGCAGATCCTCACCTGGCAGGTCACGGGCGACGGCGTCGGCATCGTCGGAGCCCTCATGACGCCGCTCATGGGGCTCGTCATGGTGGCCGTCACACTCGTGGCCGTTCTCGCCCTGCGGCGCGGCGCGAACGCTACCCACCTGTTGCCGCCGCTCGCCCTCGCGCTCGTGACGACGCTCATCGCATTCAACAAGGTCGGATCGCCCCAATTCGAAGCATGGCTCGCCGTGCCGGTGATCCTCGGACTCGTCACCAGGAAGGCCGCCGATCGGTGGTGGTTCGCGGTGCCCGCCGCACTCGTCGCGCTCATCGCAGCGCTCACCCAGTCGTTCTACCCGTACCTCTACGGCTGGCTGCTCGGGCTGCATCCGATTCTGCTCACCGTGCTGACAGCACGCAATGTGCTGCTGTTCGTGCTGCTCGGCTGGGCGATCCACACGCTGTGGAACACCGAGCGAGCCGAAGCGGGGGAGAACAGCGACAACGACGCGGTCCTCGTGGGCGGCGAGCAGGGTCTGGTCGGCTGGCCGCTCAGCTGGCCGAGGGAGAGCGACGGATCGCCGGTCGCTTAGAGCGCGCCACCCTCGTCGCTCTGCAGCAGGATGCCGTCCTGGATCGCGCGCTTGCGGAGCGCGACCTTCGTCCCGACGTCGATCCCGGCGACACGGTACTTCTCCCTGATGCGCTTGAGATAGGACTTCGCCGTCTCCTCGGAGATGCCGAGCTGGAACGCGACGGCCTTCACCGGCTCTCCGCCGCCGTAGAGGGCCATCACGCGGCGTTCCTGGGCGCTGAGCTTCGGCGCACCGCCGACATCGCTCGCGTTGAGCGCCAGGTCGAGCTCGGCGGAGATGAACGACTCTCCCTTGTAGGCGGAACGGATCGCCTCGACGATCATTCCGGCATCCTCGCTCTTGACGAGATAGCCGAGCGCGCCGGCACCGAGGGCCTCCCGCACGACGTTCGGCTCGGAATAGGTGCTCATCAGCACGGTCTTCACTCCGGTCGTCTTCAGGGTGGAGATCTTCAGCGAGATCGGGAGGTTGTCCTTGAGGTCGAGGTCGAGCAGTACGACGTCGACCGGGAACTCCGGATGCGTGAGCAGTTCCGGCCAGGTCGTCACAGCCGCGACCATGGAGATGTCGCTTGCCGCCCCTCGGATCCACTCGGTGAGCGCCCCGAGGAGCATCTTGTGGTCATCGACGAGTGCGAGCCGGATGGGGCTTTCAGCTGTTGCCACGATCATTGTTCCTATCTGTGAACTGCTTGCTCTGCATGGTATTGGTCCGCGGGGTTGACCACGACGCAATTGATCTCGACGCGCAGGCTAGAGTTTTCCGTCGAGTTCGTGAAGATGCCCACCCTCGCGATGGAACCCCAGGTCGCCGGGTCGACGCGGTTGCGCGCGATTCCGGTCGTCGCGATGACGATCGGAACGCTCACGGAGTGAGTCTGGGAGTCCGGATCCGGGGCCCCGACCGGTCCCAGGTTCAACTGTACGGTCGGTTTCTCCTTGCTCTTGTCGCTCACGAGCAGCCAGACGGCGGACAGCAGACCATCGCGCTGCTGCGGGTCGAGGAGCCCGGCGAGGCTGCCGGAGTCGACGAGGGTCACAGACTTGCCCAATTGCTCGGACTCCGTGATGGCGTGGTACAGCCAGGTCTCCCGCCGCCCCTCGATGAGATGCAGACGGAGTTCCGTGGCGAGCGATGCGGCGATCGAGGCGGTCTTCGGGTCGAGCGGGAGCTTCGTCCTGCCGGTCGCCACGGAATCGAAGAGCTCCTCCGCGGCGAGGTCGAGCCTGGCCAGTTCCTCGGAGGCGA
Organism: Terrimesophilobacter sp.; assembly: GCA_036565765.1. Lineage (GTDB taxonomy): Bacteria > Actinomycetota > Actinomycetes > Actinomycetales > Microbacteriaceae > Terrimesophilobacter. Next base: position 5,363 of record DATCXP010000039.1, on the reverse strand, counting down.
GCATCCCCACCGCGAACCGGGGCGCGGAGACGGTGCTCTGCACGAGCACGCGGTCGAGTTCGAGCTGCACCATCCTGCGGAAGTGCACGATGAGCCAGGTGCCGAAGACGGGAGGCAGCCCGACGGCGCAGAGCACGACGATCTGTGCCGGAAGGGTCTGGGGGGTGAGTGGAGTCGTCATGAGGATCGCGACGACGAAGGCGACCAAGATGAGCCCGGCAGCGATCAGAAGCTCGCTGGTCCGCCTCAGGGTCACCGCGATCAGCAGGCCGAAGCCGGTTGCGACGCTCGTCGTCGCGGTCGCCCCGATGTTGTGCAGCGGCCAGATCGCGATGAAGTCGAGGGCGATGACGAGCGCGAGGGTTGCGCAGAACGCGGCGAACAACCAGTTCGGCATCCGCTCGCCGGCGATCGCGATCGTCACACCGACCATCACGAGTGCGACGCAATACAGCAGCCAGGCCAGAGCGACCGGGATCACGTTCGGATAGTCGCCGAGCTTCGAGAAGAACAGGCTGAGTCCGAACACACCCTGAAGGCCGGCGATGAAAGCGGCGCCGATGCCGAGATAGCCGGTGCCGAGGCTCGCACCGCCGGCGCTCGCCTGGCGCAGCGCTCGCGCCGCGGGTGAGCCGGCCAAGGGGCGCGGACGGCCGCGCTTGCCGATGACGACGCCGAGGGTGTTCTCCTCAGGCCGTGCGTATCCGCTCATTTCGGCACCTCCAGGACGACGGTCGTTCCAGCTCCCGGCGAGGAGAACAGCCGGGCGGCACCGCCGACCTCTCCGAGCCTCGCGATCACCGAATCCTTCAGGCCGAGCCGCGCAGCGTCGATGTCTTTCACGTCGAATCCGACTCCGGAGTCGGTGACCATCGCGCGGACGGTGGTCTCATCGTCGGTGATCGTGACGTGGGCCTCCGTGACTCCGGCGTGCCGCCGGACGTTCTCCAGGCACTCCGCGAGCGCCATGAGGAAGGCGTCGAGCACGTCGCTCGGCAGCAGGACCTGCCCGGTCCCGTGCCAGCTCACCTCGAGGCCGATGCGACCGAATCGTTGCTTCACGGACTCCAGAGTCGTCCCGAGGATCGACTCCTCGGATTCGAGAACCGCGATCGCGCCGGTGGTCGGCTCCTGATCCTGCGGAACCGGGGTCGCTCCCAGGCGGAGCTGACGGAGGAGCTGCGCGTCGTCCGCTGCCTGCAGGCGCAGGGCATCCGGAGTGACCCCGACACCGGAATGTGCGAACAGGGTGAGGGTCGCGAGCACCGTGTCGTGCAGCAGTCGGGCGGACTGCCGGCGCTGCGCCTCGATCTCGCTGGCCTGGCGTTCCGCGCGGTGCGCGCGGCCGATGCTGTGGATGCGACGGGCGGCGCGCGGGACGCTCGAGGTCACCCAGAAGCCGATGAACGCGTAGATCACCCATCCGAGGACGGCGGCTCCGGTCTGGGCCGACAGCGGATTGGTCGTTCCGGACGCGAGGACCTGCAATTCGATCGAGGCGAGGAATCCGACAACGAGCACGATGATTCTCGGGACACTTCTGGTGAGCACGATGGCGAAGGAGGCGAGGGCGCCGCCGGCGAGCGGGATGAGCGCCGTCGACAGCCTGTCGCTCGGGATGCCACCGAAGGGCTGCTGGACGATCGTCATGATGCCGAGTCCTGCTGCCATCCCCAGCAGCACCCACACGATCGAATGGTCGTTCCCGAGCCGGAACAGGCAGAACACGAGCAGGAGCCCGAGCAGCAGCGCCGCGAGCAGGCTGGTCCAGCCGATGGTGCCGGGGACGCTGAGCCCGAGGAAGGCGATCACGGTCGTGACGATGCCGATGAATCGCGCGGATCGGTGCAGCAGGCGATCACGTTCCTTGGCGATGAGTTCCACATTAGCTATCGTCACATGTTTGTGCCCATTAGTGGGGGTGCGACACTGGCAATCACGACACCCCGTCTTCCAGCGGACTGTGCGGTGATTCTCAGTCTCCGGTCATGATCGCCGAGCGTCAGTCGGGGTCCAGCCAGCCCTCCCGGATTCCGTGGCTCCTGAGCAGGGCCCTCGTCCCGAGTTCGACGCCGGTTTCGCGGTACTTGCGCCGCGCTCTCTTGATGTAGGACTTCACGGTCTCGTCGGTCGTCTGCATCTCCGCGGCGACCTCCTTGATCGAACGGCCGGTCGCATACAGGGCGATGGCATAGTGCTCGCGCTGCCCGAGACCGGGGTTCGACGGGGTGCTGATCTTCTCCACCGCGGTGGCGAGCGGCTCCCTGAGGTGCCGCCGTCCTGCGGCGGCATCCTTGATCGCCGCGACCAGTTCGGCGATGCCATCCGTCTTCGGAACGAAGCCGAGTGCGCCGGCCTGCATGACCCGCGATACGGATGCCGCATCCGCATGCCTGCTCATCACGACGACCTCGCTGCCGGCTGCTCGCAGTGCCTGGATCTTGGTCGTGATGTGGATGCCGTCGTTGAGGCTGAGGTCGAGCACCGTCACCTCGGCCGGGAACTGCGGATCGGCGACCAGCGCGGCCCAGCTCGTCGCCTGGATGACGACCGAGACGCCGAACCGGTTCGACGAGAGGTGGGTGCCGAGCCCCTCGATGACCAGTTTGAAGTCGTCGACAATCGCGACCCGCACTGCGGGAGGCCGTTTGCGGCGTTCACTGGTCACTGATGCTGCCCTAAGGAAGTCGGAGTCTCAGCAGGAAAGCGGCTGAGAAGTTATCGACACTTATGCTCCATCATAGCCAGAACGAGCCTCTCGCTCGTGAAAACTACTCAGCTATGAGAAGTCTGGCGATCGCAGGTCCGACGAGCTCGTCCTCGATGAGGAATCCGTCGTGTCCGTACTCCGAGGAAATGATGGTCGCCTCGCCGCCGTCGATCGCCCCGCCGAGCTCGCGGGCGATGGCGTGCTGTTCGCCCACCGGGAACAGTCGGTCGCTGTCGATCCCGAGCACGAGGCTTTTCGCGGTGATCCTGGCCAGCGCTTCGGCCGAGCTGCCCCGGCCGCGCCCCACGTCGTGCGAGCTCATCGCATTGACCAGGCTCAGGTAGCTGTTCGCATCGAAGCGCCTCGTGAACTTGTTCCCGTGGAAGTCGAGGTAGCTTTCGACGGCGAACTTGCCCTCGGCCCCGAGCGGGCTGATCCCGCTCTGCCAGCTGCGGCGGAATCGATCGTTCAGCTCAGATGGCGAGCGGTAATTCAGGAGCGCCATCCGCCGGGCGAGGGCGAGTCCGCGGTGCGGACCGTCGCCGTCCTTCGCCTCGTAGTAGTCGCCGCCGGCGAAGCCGGGGTCCATGCGGATCGCCTCGAGCTGGACGGAGTTGAGCGCGATCTGGTCTGCGCTGCTGCTTGCAGGCGCCGCCAGAATGGCGACCCGCTCGAGGCGGTCCGGGAACCCGACAGCCCACTCGAGTGCCTGCATTCCGCCCATCGAACCGCCGATCACCGCGGCCCATCGGGGGATGCCGATCGCATCGGAGAAGCCGACCTGCGTCGCCACCTGGTCGCGGATCGTGAGGAACGGGAACCGCGAACCCCATTCGTGCCCGTCGGGCGCCGGGCTGGCGGGCCCGGTCGTCCCCTGGCAGCCGCCGAGCATGTTCGGTGCGACCACGAACCAGCGGTCGGTGTCGATGTATCGGCCGGGCCCGACGATGCCGGACCACCATCCGTCGGTGGGGTGCCCCGGCCCGGCCGGTCCCAGCAGGTGGCTGTCTCCGGTGAGGGCATGCAGCACGAGCACGGCATTGCTCGCGTCCTGGTTCAGTTCCCCCCAGGTCTCGTAGGCGACGCGCACGGCGGGCAGCTTCCCGCCGAACTCGAGCAGTTGGGCTCCGAGAGAGACGAACCGGCGGTTTCCGACCGCGTCGCCGTCACGCCACGCTCCGGTCGCCGGGGGCTTGCCCAGCAGGGACCGGACGTTCGCCTCGGTGATGAATCCGGAGGGAACCGAGTCTTCTGCGCTCTGCCAGTCCATGTCCCGACCATTCTCTCCTGAAACCGGAGGTGGGGGCCGGTATGTTACAGGCCCCCACCACAGCGCTGCGGATGTCAGCTCAGAGCATGGGAGGCTGCAAGGCCGAGCTCGAGGTCGGCCTTGATGTCGTCGATGTTCTCGAGCCCGACGGAAAGCCGCACGAGGCCGGGGGTGACCCCAGCCGTGAGCTGCTGCTCCGGGGTCAGCTGGGAGTGCGTCGTGGAGGCCGGGTGGATGATCAGGCTGCGCACGTCGCCGATGTTGGCGACATGGCTGAACAGGCTGACGCCGTCGACCAGCGCGCGTCCGGCGTCGAGGCCACCCTTCAGCTCGAAGGAGAGCACCGCCCCGGCACCCTTCGGTACGTACTTCCGTCCCGCCTGGTACCACGGGCTCGACGGCAGTCCGGCGTAGTACACGGTGTCGACGTCGTCGCGCGCCTCCAGCCACTCCGCGATCTCCTGGGCGTTCTGCACGTGGCGCTCCACCCGCAGGCTGAGCGTCTCGATGCCCTGGATGAGCTGCCAGGCGCTGGCCGGTGCGATCGAAGGGCCGAGGTCGCGCAGGAGCTGCACTCGCGCCTTGATGATGTAGGCGATCCCGTCTCCGAGCACCGTGGTGTAGCTGGCCCCGTGGTAGGACGGGTCGGGCTCGGTCAGCCCGGGGAACTTCTCGACGTTCTTCGACCACTCGAACTTCCCGCCGTCGACGATCACGCCGCCCATGACGGTTCCGTGCCCGCCGAGGAATTTCGTGGCGGAGTGCACGACGATGTCGGCCCCGTGCTCGAGCGGGCGGATCAGGTATGGGGTGGCAATCGTGTTGTCGGCGATCAGGGGAACGCCGCTCTCATGGGCGACATCGGCGACCGAGCGGATGTCGAGAACATTGATGCGCGGGTTGCCGATGGTCTCGGCAAAGAGCAGCTTCGTGTTCGGCTGAATGGCGCGGCGCCACTCCTCCGGGTCATCCTGATTCTCCACGAACGTCGTCTCGATGCCGAGCTTTGCCAGGGTGTACTTGAAGAGGTTGTAGGTTCCGCCGTAGATCGAGGAGGAGGAGACGATGTGGTCGCCGGCCTGAGCGATGTTGAGCACCGCGAGAGTGGTCGCCGATTGGCCGGAGGAGAGCAAGAGGGCAGCGGTTCCGCCCTCGAGCGAGGCGATGCGCTGCTCTGCGACGTCCTGAGTGGGGTTCTGGATGCGCGTGTAGATGTTGCCGAACTCTGCAAGCGCGAACAGGTTCTTGGCGTGCTCCGCGTTGTTGAAGACGTAGGCGGTGGTCTGGTAGATCGGTGTCGCACGAGCGTTGGTCGTGGGGTCCGGCTGGGCGCCGGAGTGGATCTGCCTGGTCTCGAACTTCCAGTCTGCCTGCTGCTGGCTC
>DATCXP010000005.1:0-5798 GCA_036565765.1 Terrimesophilobacter sp. | reverse complement strand
CGCTCGGTGAAGCCGAGGCCACGCACGAACAGCGTGTTCGGGAACGTCTTGATCTTCGTGTTCAGCTCGCGCACGCCACCGTTGTAGAACCGGCGGCTGGCCTGGATCTTGTCCTCGGTGTCGACGAGCTCGCCCTGCAGCTGCAGGTAGTTCTGGCTCGCCTGGAGCTGCGGGTAGGCCTCGGCGACGGCGAAGATGCTCTTCAGCGCGGCCTGCATGTGATTCTCGGCCACACCGGCCTCCGCGGGCGTTCCGGCGCTCAGCGACTCGGCGCGAGCCTTCGTGACCTCCTCGAAGACGCTCTTCTCGTGTGCGGCGTAGCCCTTGACGGTCTCGATCAGGTTCGGGATGAGGTCGGCACGTCGCTTGAGCTGCACCGTGATGTCGCTCCAGGCCTCGTCAACGCGAACATTGAGACGCACGAGCCCGTTGTACGTCGACCACAGGTAGACCCCGATGATGACGACGATCAGGATGATGATCCCGACGACGATGAGTAGTTCCATTTGCTGAAAGCTCCTTCTGGCTGCTGGCAGAGCAATGACGGCCGCCACTGAGTGCCGCACGTGGACTCAACTATAACGAAGCGAACCGAGACTCCCACCCAGTATTCACAGTGCTTCGGGTGAACTGTCAGCCTGCACAGAGAGAGCTGGCGGCTAATCTTTCCCTATGGCAGTGGTCGTTGAGGATCCCGCGGCGCCCCGCCCCCGCGGTCGGCGCCGCACCGGGGATGCGGATGCCCGCATCCAGATCGTGGCGGCGGCATCCAGGGAGTTCCTGGATCACGGCTACGACGCGGCATCGATCCGCGCGATCGCCAGGCGCGCCAAAGTCGATCCTGGGCTCGTGCACCACTACTTCCCGGACAAGGCGGACCTCTTCGCGGAGGCCGTGAGCGCCCCGATCCGGCCCGATCAGATCGTCCGGGAGGTCCTGCGCGGACCGAGGAACGCCATCGGGGTGAACCTCGTGACGGTCGCACTCACCGCGCTGGAGGAGGGGAAGTCCCGGGAGCGGATCATGAGTCTCATCCGGGCGGCCCTCGGCCACGACTTCGCCGCGACGATGCTGCGCCAGTTCATCGTGCGCGAGGTCCTCCACCGGATCGCCGACGAGCTCGGCGTCGACGACGGCGAGTTGCGGGCGACCGCCGTGGCCTCCCAACTGGTCGGGCTCTTCATGGTCAGGTACGGCATCCGGGCCGAGCCGCTCGCCAGCGCCTCGATCGAGGAGGTAGCGCGCCGGATCGGACCGGTCATCCAATGGCACCTCACCGGATACCCGGCACCTCTTGACAGCGGCGCCCTGACGGCAGAATAATTCGTCGCATGGCGAATTATGCGATCCACACGGATGACCTCCGAGTGCGCCGCGGCAAGCGGGAGGTGCTCCACGGCGTCTCGTTCGATGTGCCAAGAGGCTCCCTCGTCGGACTCCTCGGCCCGAGCGGCTCGGGCAAGACGACACTCATGCGCGCGATCGTCGGGGTGCAGCGGGACGTGAGCGGAACCGTCACGGTCCTCGACCACCCGGCCGGGAGCGCGATCCTCAGGCACCGCGTCGGCTACGTCACCCAGGACGCGAGCGTCTACGGCGACCTGACGGTGCGTCAGAACCTCAACTACTTCGCCTCGATTCTGCATGCCGAACGCGCCGACACGGACCGGGTGATCGAGGCGACGGATCTCGCCGAGCAGGCGAACCAGCTCGTCAGTTCGCTCTCGGGCGGGCAGCTGAGCCGAGCGTCGCTCGCCGTCGCGCTGCTCGGCTCCCCCGACCTCCTGATCCTGGACGAACCGACCGTCGGCCTAGACCCCGTGCTCCGAGTCGAGCTGTGGACCATGTTCAAGCGCCTCGCGAGCGAGGGAACGACGCTGCTGGTCTCCAGCCACGTGATGGACGAGGCGACCCGCTGCGACCGGCTCGTGCTCCTGCGGGAGGGAGAGATCCTCGCCGACGAGACCCCGGCGAGTCTGCTCGAGAGAACCGGGACCACGGATGCCGAAGAGGCGTTCCTCAGGCTGATCCGCCATCATCCGAAACACGCCGAGCTCGGCGAGGAGGCATCATGAGCCTGCGCCGCACCCTCGCGACCTCCGGCCGGGTTCTCGGCCAGATCCGCCACGATCCCCGCACCGTCGCTCTGCTGCTCATCGTGCCGAGCCTGCTGATCGGGCTCATGGCCTGGTTGTTCTCCGACACCCCGGTGTTCGATGCGGTCGGCCCTGCCATGCTCGCGCTGTTCCCCTTCATCATCATGTTCCTGATCACGAGCATCTCCACCCTGCGGGAGCGTCGCGGGGGGACGCTCGAACGTCTGCTGACCCTTCCGATCAGCAAACTCGACTTCATCCTCGGATACACGCTCGCCTTCGGCTTACTCGCCATCGTGCAGTCGTCGATCGCGGTCGGCTTCGCGGTCTGGGTGTGCGGGCTCGAGATCCAGGGCTCGATCTGGCTCCTGCTCTGCGTCGCGTTCGCGGATGCCGTGCTCGGCACGACGCTCGGCCTGCTCGCGAGCGCCTTCGCGCAGACCGAGTTCCAGGTCGTGCAGTTCATGCCGGCGATCGTGTTCCCGCAGATTCTGCTCGGGGGGATCTTCCTGCCGCGGGAGAATATGCCGGATGTGCTGCACGCGATCTCCGATTGGCTTCCGCTCTCGCATGCGATCGACGCGCTCAACGCGGTCGCCAGGAATTCGGAGGATGCCGGCTACGTCGGGGTGAAGCTGCTGATCATCGCCGCTTTCGCGGTCGGAGCGATCGTGCTCGGTTCGATCACGCTGCGCCGCCGTACGCCGTAGCGGCCGACGGGCTGGTTTCGATACGCCGCCCACGGCGGCTACTCGACCGGCGAACACCCGCTGGTTGCGCAGCAGTCGTATCGAAACCAAGCTATGGTTCCTCTGCGCACTGCGCACCAGCGGAGTAGCGCACGGCGAGCCTTGCGCGGGAACCTTACGGAATGCTCCGTCATGCTCCCGGACTGTTGATTGACGCTCGATTACGGCGTATTGTCCCAGCATGTTTCGACATCGGAACAAGTTCGTTGCTATCTCTGTCCTGTCGGCAGCCCTGGTGCTTGTGGTGCAAGCGTTTGTGACGCAACTCGTCGCCTAGGAGGCACCGTTGAAACGACTCGTCATCCGGCCTATCGTTCTGACAGTGCTGGCGGTTTCTCTCGCTGGCTGCCAGGTGACTGCACGTGACGATTCACCCATCACGAGCGGTGCCGCGCCCCTGAGCGTAGTCCTTGACCTTCCGTCGGCATCGCAGGAGATCGCCGTCGACTCTGCAACGAATACGTTGTGGGTCGCTTCGGTGCAGACTGCGGGAAAAGATACGCTCTGGTCCGTCGACATGACAAAAGGCACAAGCCGCGCATATGATCTCCCCGACGTCGACTACAGCGGCTACACCACTCACGTTCGAGTGGGTCAGGACGGAGCGGTGTGGATCTCCCTGCCGTACGAATTGGCGCGATGGGATCCGACTTCAGGCACAGTGACGAGCGTCCGATTCAGTGAAGACGTCGACGGTGCCCTCCCGGGCGCGCTCGACCCGAACGCGACACTCCCCGGAACCTGGCTGTCGGCGATTCTGCCGGATGACGCGGGAGTGCTTGTGGCACGGAATAACGTCCCCTACCTGACCGCGGTCAGCCCGGATCTCACGGTATCTCGCGGCCTGGCGGCCCCCGACGGTTACGCGGGTGCGGCAGACCTCCTGCGCGAGAGCGACGGGTCCATCCTCATGCTTCCCGCACTCGACAACCCTGCGGGGGAAGTGACGACCATCAACGGTTCGCGAATCGCGGGGACCGACGGACTTGGCCCGCGCCGCTTTCTCGTCGATGGTCCCGACATTTCCGCGCTCGTGCTCGATGATTCAGAAGTGACTGTGGTCGGAGCAAGCGGTGACCTAGTCGGAAATCGGGGGTCCTGGGCGAGGACGAACAGCTCGGGGACTTCGGTCTCGTACGATGCTTCGGCGGGCACGCTCACGCGTGAGGGGCCTGACGGTCACGCCGAAGTGCTTCAACTGGAGCGATTCGAGGGCGAGATGAGCGGTGGCGGCATCGATCCTGCGACGGGCAAGACAACCAACCAGGGGCAGTCCATTCAAACCTGGGATCGCTTGACCGACTTCTTCGTCGCCGAGGATGGAACCGTGTGGCTTCTGCGCCACAAGGGCACCCAACTCGTCCGTTGGAATCCGTGAGTCGAGGGACCGGTTACCGCCCGCCGACACGACGGTCGGCGCTGGCCGGACGCGAGGCGAGCACCTGCTGCAACCAGCGGTAGGAGTCTTTCGGGGTGCGCTCCTGGGTGTCGAAGTCGACGTGCACGAGGCCGAACCGCTGGCTGAAGCCTGCCGCCCACTCCCAGTTGTCCAGGAGCGACCACACGTAGTAACCGCGCAGGTCGATCCCCGGAGCGCCATCGAGCGCGACCGCGAGGTGCTCGGCGAGGTAGTCGATCCGCTTGCTGTCGTGAAAGACGCCATCCGACGAAGCATCCGGATAGCTCACGCCACCCTCGGTGATATACACGGGCGGCAGAGCCTCTCCGTATCGTTCGGCGAGCTCCGCGAGGGCGATGCCGAGGTACTCAGGAGCGACCGGCCAGCCGAAGCCGGTCTTCGCGAACTCCGGCCAGGGCATGATCGAGAACGGCACGTTCCTCATGACCGCGGCCTCTCCATCCGGGGTTTCGCCCGTCTTCGGAGTACCGGCCTGGATGCGCGTGGGCATGTAGTAGTTGAGCCCATAGAAGTCGAGCGGCTGGTGAATCGTCGCAAGATCCTCCGACGAGACCTCCTCGAGCGCCCGGAACAGCTTCCCGGAGCCGAGCGGCGGCTTCGGGTAGTTGCCGAGCAGCACGGGGTCGGCGAAGATCCGATTGTGCACGGTGTCGAACACCTTGGCGAAGAACCGGTCGGTCGCCTTGTCCCTGGCCGGCACGACCGGAGAGTGCACGTTCGTGATGCCGATCGCGCCCTTCACACCGACGGCCCGCAGCGCCTGCACCGCGAGACCGTGGCCGAGCAGCTGATGGTGCGCGGCCGGGAGCGCGTCGAACAGCATCGTCGCTCCCGGGGCGTGCACCCCGAGCGCGTAGCCGTTGAGCGTAACGGTCGCCGGCTCATTGATGGTGACCCAGGAGTCGACGCGGTCGCCGAACGCCTCCGCCGCGAGCAGGGCATAATCGCCGAACCGCTTCGCCGTGTCGCGCTTCATCCACCCGCCGACGTGCTGCAGCGGCTCCGGGGTGTCCCAGTGGTAGAGCGTGACCATCGGGCGGATGCCGGCGGTCAGCAGTTCGTCGAGCAGGCGGTCGTAGAAGGCGACGCCCTCCCGGCTCGCCTGCCCTGTGCCACCGGGCTGGATGCGCGGCCAGGCGAGGGAGAACCGGTAGGAGTCGAGCCCAAGCTCCTTCATGAGCGCGACATCTTCGCGGTACCGGTGGTAGTGGTCGGTTGCGACCGCCGCGGTGCTCCCGTCGAGGATGCGGCCCTTCTGCGCCATGAACTCGTCCCAGGTCGACGGCCCGCGGCCGCCCTCGCGAACCGCACCCTCGACCTGGAACGCCGACGTCACGACGCCGACCGTGAACCCGGCCGGGATACGTCCGGCGAAGCTCTCTGGGTTCAGCTGGTCTTCGTTCATGGGCCGAGCACTCGTTCCAGGTAGGGGTTCGCGAACAGGCGGTCGGGGTCGAGCCGGTCGCGCAACCGCAGGAAGTCGTCGAATCGCGGATACAGTTCCGCCAGAGACTCTGCACCCTGAAAGTGCAC
>DATCXP010000021.1:0-9093 GCA_036565765.1 Terrimesophilobacter sp. | reverse complement strand
CTCACCTTCGCCCTGCGCTTCCGCGCTCCGGACCGCACACTGACGGCGGCAGAGGCCACGCAGGCCAAGCTGGCCGGTGTCGCCTTCGCCGCCGCGAGTTGTGGAGCTACGCTGCGCGCGTAGTGCGCTGACTTACTCCTTACCGCCCAGAAGCCCGCCGAGCAGCCCTCCGAGAAGGTCGCTGCCGGAGTCGCCTCCGCCGAGGAGCCCGCCGAGGCTGCCCAGGGTGCCGTGGTGGGACCGAAGCGCTTTGCTGAGCGATGCCTCACCGTTCGAGTCCTGCGCGTTGACGGCCATGCCCCCGATCAGGGTGGGAAGGATCTGATTCACGGCGGATTCGGCGACGGCCGGGTCGACGCCGACCTGTTCGGCGATATCGCTGATCGGAATCTACTGGAGAAGGTCGTCAAGCGGTGAGGACATGATCCTTGCTTTCGAAGTCGCACTGCGGATCGGGCGCCGATAGCTCAAGGTTACCGACTCGTGCCCGGTGCGCCACGCAAGATTTCCGCGTCGACGCAGAAAAGCGCTAAGGTGGGCGGGTGGACATTTCGCGCGGAACAGTTCTCGGCGGCCGCCGCCTTGAGACGCTTCGCGTGCGCCGACTTTCGGCGACGCCGCAGCGCTGATCTCTCAGCTGCGTAGCCGCGTCGCCGCCTGGGCCCCTTGTCCGTTTTCCGCTCAAAGGATAGAGAAATGTCCCGCACAGTCGCAGTTGCCGGCGCGAGCGGCTATGCCGGTGGAGAGCTGCTCCGCCTGCTGGCCGGTCACCCCGAGTTCAGCGTCCGCACCGTCACGGCGTTCCAGAACGCCGGGCAGCCGCTGCTCGCCGCACACCCGCACCTGCGCTCCTACGGCGACCTCGTGCTTTCGGAGACGTCTCCTTCGACGCTCGCCGGACACGACGTCGTGTTCCTTGCGCTGCCGCACGGCAGGTCCGGCGAGCTTACCGATCAGCTCGCGCATGACACGCTCGTCATCGACTGCGGTGCGGATCACCGCCTGACCGACGAAGCGGACTGGGCGGCGTTCTATGGCGGCGAGTACCACGGGGCATGGCCTTATGGGCTGCCGGAGCTCGTGCTCGGCGGTACGGGCAAGCAACGCGAGGAGCTCAGGAACACGCGCAGGATCGCCGTGCCCGGCTGCAATGTGACGGCCATCACCCTGGGGCTCGCCCCCGGCATCCGGGATCGGGTTGTCATGGCGGACGACCTCGTCGCCGTACTCGCGGTCGGAAGCTCCGGCGCGGGTAAAGGGCTCAAGCCGGAGCTGCTCGCGAGTGAGATCGCCGGGTCGGCCAGCGCCTACGCTGTCGGCGGGACCCACCGCCACACCCCCGAGATCCGGCAGAACCTCGTGGCGGCAGGCGGGAGGAACGTGACGGTGTCGTTCACGCCCGTGCTCGTCCCCATGTCGCGTGGCATCCTCGCCACCTCGACGGCGCGGCTCGCGCCCGGTGTCACAGCAGAGGAAGCCAGGGCCGCATGGGAGCGGGCATACGACGACGAACCGTTCGTCAGGCTGCTTCCTGCCGGCCAGTTCCCGAGGACCGCGGATGTGCTCGGGTCCAACGTTGTGCTGATAGGTCTTGCAGTCGACGAGGCAGCCGGTCGGGTCGTGACGGTGACGGCGATCGACAACCTCGGGAAGGGAACGGCGGGTGCTGCCATCCAGTCGGCGAACATCGCGCTCGGGCTTCCCGAGGACGCCGGCCTGCCTGTGAACGGGGTCGCGCCGTGAGCGTCACCGCGCCTCTCGGCTTCGAGGCGGCAGGGGTCAGCGCAGGGTTGAAGGCCAGAGGTGGGAAAGACCTGGCTCTTGTCGTGAATCGTGGCCCGAGCCAGTGCGCTGCTGTCGTCTTCACCAGCAATCGATCGAAGGCGAACCCGATCCTGTGGTCCGAGCAGGTTGCCGCCGACGGGCGGGTCTCGGCGATCGTCCTGAACTCGGGTGGGGCGAACTGCTTCACCGGCGCCCGGGGATTCCAGACCACTCATGCTACGGCGGAGGCGGTCGCGGCCGCGCTCGGGGTATCCCCGGGAGACGTCCTCGTCTGCTCGACCGGGCTCATCGGCGAGCAACTCGACCGCGCGAAGGTCGAGACCGGCGTCGCCGCCGCTGCGGCCGGATTGAGCACGACAGGCGGTATCGCGGCGGCCGAGGCGATCCTGACGACTGACACACACAGCAAGACCGCGGTGTTCCATGGTGACGGCTGGACGATCGGCGGCATGGCGAAGGGCGCAGGCATGCTCGCACCGGCACTCGCCACGATGCTCGTGGTGCTCACGACGGATGCCGACCTCGAGCCCACGGAGCTCGCTACGGCCCTGGGCGAGGCGGTGCGCACGACATTCAATCGACTCGATTCCGACGGCTGCACCTCGACCAACGACCAGGTGACGCTCCTGGCAAGCGCGGCGAGCGGCATCCGCCCAACCGACTCCGACTTCCAGACCGCGCTCGTGACCGTGTGCGGCGATCTCGCCGCTCAGCTCATGGCCGATGCCGAGGGCGCAAGCCACGAGATCACGATTCAGGTGCGAGGTGCCGCGAGCGAGGACGACGCGGTCGAGGTCGGCCGTTCCGTCGCGCGCAGCAATCTGTTCAAGACGGCCGTGTTCGGCAACGACCCCAACTGGGGGAGGGTGCTCGCCGCGATCGGGACGACCCGGGCGGAATTCGACCCCTATCGCGTCGACGTGAGCATGAACGGCATTCGGGTCTGCCACGCGGGAGAGCCGGATCAGCCCAGGGAGAGCGTCGACCTCACACCCCGGTCGCTCCTCGTGGAGATCGAGCTGTTCGCGGGGGACTCGGCCGCGACCATCCTGACCAACGACCTCACGCACGACTACGTGCACGAGAACAGCGCGTACTCGAGCTGATGAATATCCACTGGCTCGAGGCACACCGCGGCGAGACCGTCGTCGTGAAATTCGGCGGCAACGCGATGGTCGACGAGGAGCTCGGCGCGACGTTCGCCGAGGATCTCGTTGCGCTGCAGCGGGCGGGGCTCAGGCCGGTCGTCACTCACGGTGGCGGTCCGCAGATCTCCGCGGAACTGGCCAGGCAGGCGATCGTCAGCGAGTTCCGCGGCGGCCTGCGTCACACAACGCCGGAAGCCGTACTCGTCGTCCGGGACGTGCTCATCGAGCTGGGCCGGGAGCTCGCAGCGGGCATCCGGGCGGCCGGCGGTACCGCGGAGTCGATCGCGGGGGACGAGCGGAACGTGTACTCCGGCATCCTGCGCGGTACCGTCGTCGACGGAGAACCGGTCGATCTCGGGCGGGTCGGTGAGGTCGCGAGCGTCGACACCACCGCAGTCACGGAGGCCCTCGACGCAGGAAGGATCCCGGTCGTCTCCGCGATTGCGCCGGAACGGGGCGGCGGAGGTCTGCTCAATGTCAATGCGGATTCCGCCGCGGCGAGCCTCGCTGTGGCGCTGGGAGCCGACTGGCTCGTGATCCTGACCGATGTGCAGGGACTGTACCGCGACTGGCCGAAGCGCGATTCGCTCGTGACAACGATCGACACGGGCGAACTGGCGACCCTGCTTCCGCAGCTGGAAGCCGGCATGATCCCGAAAATGACCGCGTGCCTGGCTGCGGTGACCGGCGGTGTGCCGCGCGCTGCGATCATCGACGGCCGGGTGCCCCATGCGCTCCTGCACGAACCGTTCGGCACGAGTGGAACGACCGTAGTCAGATCGGAAGCGACAATGGCTGAGAGGGCATCATCATGAACCAGGAACTCCCGGTCGAGCAGGTCCCTCCGGTCGAGCAGGTCTCTCCGGTCGAGCGTGCCGAGACCCCCGCGACAACCCCGTGGATCAACCGCTACCGGGGGAACCTCATGGGCACGATCACGAGTCCTCTCGCCATGCTCGTGCGCGGAGAAGGCTGCCACGTGTGGGACGCCGACGGCAAGCGCTACCTCGACTTCCTCGCCGGCATCGCCGTCAACGCGCTCGGGCACGCGCATCCGGTGCTCGTCGATGCCGTGAGCAGGCAGGTCGCAACGCTCGCCCACGTCTCGAATTACTTCGCGACACCGCCTCAGCTCGAGTTGGCCGAGCGACTGTGCCGGATCAGCGGCGCAGGAGACGACGGCCGGGTGTTCCTCTGCAACTCGGGGACCGAGGCGATCGAGGCCGCCATCAAGCTCGCGAGGCTCAATCTGCGCGGGGGGGAGCGCCCGCGCATCCTGAGCCTGCGCCACTCCTTCCACGGGCGCACCATGGGCGCGCTCTCTCTCACCGGTCAGCGCGCGCTGCAGGAACCGTTCGAACCACTCGTCCCCGGGATCGAGCACATCGAGTCGACGATCGAAGCGCTCGAGGCGGCCATGGACGACTCCGTCGCAGCCTTGTTTCTCGAGCCGATCAAGGGAGAGGCCGGCGTCCTCGACCTCCCGGACGGCTATCTCGAACGTGCGAGGGAACTTACGAGCCGACATGGCGCACTGCTCATCCTGGACGAGATCCAGACCGGGATCGGCCGCACCGGGAGCTGGTTCGCCTTCCAGCAGCACGGCATCGTCCCCGACGCCATCGCACTCGCGAAGGGTATCGCCGGAGGAGTTCCGATCGGTGCGCTCGTGACCTTCGGCGAGACCTCGCGGCTGTTCACCGCGGGCCAGCACGGCAGCACCTTCGGTGGCAACCCGCTCGCTGCGGCGGCCGGGAACGCGGTCCTCGGCGAGATCGAACGGGCCGGGCTGGTAGAGAACGCCGCTCGCCGGGGCGAGCAGCTGCGCGCGATGATCCGCGGCTTCGGCTCGCCGCTCGTCTCCGAGGTGCGGGGGAGCGGACTGCTCATCGGGGTCGGCCTCTCCGGTCCGGTCGCCAGGGAGGTGGCCGCGAAAGCCCTCGAACTCGGTCTCATCGTCAACGCGCCGAACGAGTCGAGCATCCGCATCGCACCGCCTCTCATCATCGGCGACCCGGAACTCGCAGAATTCACCGAACTGTTCACCCAGGCGCTGGAGGCCGTGGCATGACGAGACACTTTCTGCGGGACGACGACCTGAGTCAGGGCGAGCAGACCGCCATCCTGGATCTCGCGGTCGCACTCAAGAAGGACCGGTACTCTTCGAGAGCGCTGCTCGGGCCGCAGACGGTCGCGGTCATCTTCGACAAGTCATCGACCCGCACCCGCGTGTCGTTCGCGGTCGGCATCGCCGACCTCGGCGGCGTGCCCCTGATCATCAGCACCGCGAACAGCCAGCTCGGCGGCAAGGAGACCGCGGCCGACACCGCCCGCGTGCTCGAGCGCCAGGTCGCGGCGATCGTGTGGCGGACGTACGCCCAGTCGGGACTCGAAGAGATGGCCGCCGGGACGACCGTGCCGGTGATCAACGCGCTCTCCGACGATTTCCACCCCTGTCAGCTGCTCGCCGACCTGCTGACCATCCGCGAGCACAGGGGCGCGCTGCCCGGGCTCACGGTCACCTTCCTCGGCGACGGTGCCAGCAACATGGCGCAGTCCTACCTGCTCGCCGGTGCGACTGCTGGCATGCACGTGCGCGTCGCCTCGCCGGCCGAGTACGCCCCGACGGACTCGGTCGTCTCCGACGCCGACGTCGTCGCGGCGAGAACCGGCGGCTCGGTGACCCTCTACGCCGACCCGCTCGAGGCGGTCGCCGGTGCGGACGTCGTGGTGACGGACACCTGGGTGTCGATGGGCAAGGAGGAGGAGAAGGCCGCACGCCTCACGCAGCTCAGCAGGTACCAGGTGAACGCGGAACTCATGGCGCTCGCGAAACCGGATGCCCTGTTCCTGCACTGTCTGCCCGCCGATCGCGGCTTCGAGGTCACCGCCGAGGTCCTCGACGGGCCGCAGAGCGTGATCTGGGACGAGGCGGAGAACCGCCTGCACGCGCAGAAGGCTCTCATGGTCTGGCTGCTTCAACAGTAAATACACTCGAAACTGCACAATACAAGGAGAACGAACAGATGTCAGAACGCGTAGTCCTCGCCTATTCGGGCGGCCTCGACACCTCCGTCGGCATCGGCTGGCTGAAGGATGCGACCGGCAAGGAGGTCGTCGCGCTCGCCGTCGACGTCGGCCAGGGCGGAGAGGATATGGAGGACATTCGGCAGCGGGCGCTTGACTGCGGTGCCGTCGAGGCGGTCGTCGTGGACGCCAAGGAGGAGTTCGCGAGCGATTACCTCATGCCCGCGCTCAAGGCGAACGCGCTGTACCAGAAGCGGTATCCGCTCGTCTCGGCGCTGTCGCGTCCGCTGATCGCGAAGTACCTGGCGGCAACCGCGCGGCAGCTCGGCGCGAGCAGCGTCGCCCACGGCTGCACCGGGAAGGGCAACGACCAGGTGCGGTTCGAGGCCGCCGTCGCCGCGCTCGCGCCCGACCTCACGAGCATCGCTCCGGTTCGGGACCTCGCTCTCACCCGCGACAAGGCCATCGTCTACGCGAACGAACGCAATCTGCCGATCCGCCAGAGCGCCGCGAGCCCGTACTCGATCGACAAGAACGTGTGGGGTCGCGCGGTGGAGACCGGATTCCTCGAGGATCCCTGGAACGCCCCGATCGAGGACCTCTACGAGTACACGCAGGATCCGAACGTCGCCCGCCCCGCGGATGAGGTCGTGATCACGTTCGAGGCCGGCATCCCGGTCGCGATCGACGGCGTCGTCTACTCGCCGCTCGCGATCGTCGAGAAACTCAACGAGCTGGCCGGAAAGCACGGTGTCGGCCGTATCGATGTCGTCGAGGACCGCCTCGTCGGGATCAAGAGCCGCGAGGTATACGAGGCGCCGGCGGCGATGGCCCTGATCGAGGCGCACGAGGCGCTCGAAGCGCTCACGATCGAGCGCGATCTCGGCCGGTACAAACGCGGTGTCGAGGCGGAGTGGTCCAACCTGGTTTACGACGGGCTCTGGTTCTCGAGCCTCAAGCGATCGCTCGACGTGTTCATCGAGGACACCCAGAAGCACGTGAGCGGCGACATCCGGTTGAAACTGCAAGGTGGCAGGGCGACCGTGACCGGCCAGCGCAGCGAGCAGAGCCTGTACGACTTCGACCTCGCGACCTACGACACCGGGGACACCTTCGATCAGTCCCTGTCGAAGGGCTTCATCGAGATCTGGTCGCTGCCGAGCAAGATCTCGGCGCGGCGAGACCAGGCCGCCGCTGGTTGAGGAGCGAGCGCTAGCGAGCGTCTCGAAACCGGCTACGAGAAAGGCGAGTCAATGAGCTCAGAAGGTACGACGAACGAGGGCTCCCTGTGGGGCGCCCGCTTCTCGACGGGCCCGTCGCCGGAACTCGCCCGACTGAGCCGCTCGACCCACTTCGACTGGCAACTCGCTCCGTACGACATCGCGGGATCCCGCGCCCACGCCAAGGCGCTCGCGGCCGCCGGATACCTGAACGCAGCCGAGCTCGAGAGCATGCTCGACGCGCTCGGGAAGCTGCGGTCCGGGATCGAGGAGGGGAGCATCACGGCGCAGGAGTCCGATGAGGACGTCCACGGCGCGCTCGAGCGGGAGCTCCTGCGCATCGCGGGGCCCGATCTCGGGGGAAAGCTGCGTGCCGGGCGCAGCCGCAACGATCAGATCGCGACGCTCATCCGGCTCTACCTGCTCGATCACGGGCGCCGCATCGCGCACCTCGTCATCCAGCTCATCGACGCGATCGCGGCGCAGGCGCAGGCGCATCCGGATGCTGCCATGCCCGGCAGGACCCATCTTCAGCACGCCCAGCCGGTGCTGCTCGCCCACCACCTGCTCGCCCACGCCTGGCCGCTCGTGAGGGATCTCGAGCGGTTGCGCGACTGGACGGTGCGCGCGAGCATGTCCCCCTACGGGTCCGGCGCCCTCGCCGGAAGCTCCCTGGGGCTCGACCCGGCCCTCGTCGCACGGGAGCTCGGGCTGTCCGGGCCGAGCGAGAATTCGATCGATGCGACGGCGAGCCGTGACGTGGTGTCCGAGTTCGCGTTCGTGTGCGCCCAGCTCGGCATCGATTTGTCGCGCTTCGCCGAGGAGATCATCCTCTGGAACACGCGGGAGTTCGGCTTCATCCTGCTCGACGATGCCTACTCGACCGGCTCGTCGATCATGCCGCAGAAGAAGAATCCCGACATTGCCGAGCTCGCGCGGGGGAAGGCCGGTCGCCTGATCGGCAACCTCACCGGGCTCCTCGCGACGCTCAAAGGGCTCCCGCTCGCCTACAATCGCGATCTGCAGGAGGACAAGGAGCCGGTATTCGACTCCGTTGAAACTCTCGAGGTGCTCCTGCCGGCGTTCACCGGCATGGTCGCGACCCTGCGGTTCGACACCGAGCGGATGGCCGAGCTGGCCCCTCAGGGATTCTCCCTGGCCACCGATGTCGCGGAGTGGCTCGTGAAGCAGGGCCTCCCGTTCCGCGACGCGCACGAGGTGAGCGGCGCGCTGGTGCGATTCTGCGAACAGCACGGACTCGAACTGCACTAGCCGAGCGACGAGCAGTTGGCGCAGCTCTCGCCGAAACTCACACCCGAGGTGCGCAGCGTTCTCACGGTAACGGGGTCGATCGCGAGCCGCGACGGGGTCGGCGGTACGGCGCCGTCGCGCGTCGCCGAGCAACTCGCGGCGCTCGCGGCCCGCGTCCGGGGCCTGTCGTCATGAACTTCGATCGCTCCGTCCTCGCGGCGCCCAGCTACGAGGTCGCACCACTGCTCCTCGGCGCTGTGCTGACAGTGTCGGCTCCCGAGGGCACGGTGAGCCTGCGCATCACCGAGATCGAGGCCTACCACGGCTCGGCGGATCCCGGCTCCCACGCGTTCCGCGGCAAGACGGCCCGCAACGCCGTGATGTTCGGCGAGGCCGGCCATCTCTACACCTACTTCACCTACGGGATGCACACCTGTGCGAACGTGGTGTGCGGCCCGGAAGGACAAGCCTCCGGGCTCCTGCTGCGCGCGGGGGAGATCGTGGACGGCGTCGAGCTCGCCCGGTCGCGCCGTCCGACCTCTCGCAAGGATGCCGATCTCGCCCGCGGTCCTGCGCGGCTCACCGTCGCGGCCGGTATCACCCTCGCCGACGGCGGCGTCGACCTGGGGGCCGACCACATCAGGCTGGACGGACTCGGCGGC
>DATCXP010000003.1:0-8085 GCA_036565765.1 Terrimesophilobacter sp. | reverse complement strand
CGCCGGGTCGAGCGGCTGCGCCACGAGCGCCTCGCGCGCGGCAGCCTTGTCGGCCGGTGCGACGGCATCCTCGAGATCGAGGATCACCGCGGGAGAGCGCTTCGCCGCCTTCGCATAACGGTCGGGCCGGTCGGCCGGGCAGAACAGGAGTGCCGGGCCGAGCGCGAAGGTCACGACCGCTGCCCCTCGCACCAGACGAGGGTATTGCGCACGGCCTCGGCGACGACGACGCCATCCTGGTTCCTCGCCGTGTGCTCCAGTGTCACGATGCCCTGGCCGGGGCGCGACTGCGAGCGGCGTTTCGCCGTCACCGTTGTCTCCGAGTACAGGGTGTCGCCGTGGAACACCGGATGCGGGAATGCGACCCTCTCGAAGCCCAGGTTTGCCACGATCGTGCCCTGCGTGAGCTGGGCGACGGAACTGCCGACCATGGTCGACAACGTGAGCATCGAATTGACCAGCCGCTGGCCGAACTCCTGCTTCTCGGACCACGCGGCGTCGAGGTGCAGAGACTGCATGTTCATCGTCATCGTCGTGAACAGCACATTGTCGGCCTCCGTGATCGTGCGGCCCGGCCGGTGCAGATAGCGCACCCCGATTTCGAACTCCTCGTAGTACAGGCCGCGCTGGAGGATCTCGCGACCAGCCCCCTTGCCATCGTTCTCGACCATCCGGCTCACCTCGCCATCCATATGCTATCCGCCGAGCCCGAGTTCACGGGCGATGATCATGAGCTGGACCTCGTTCGTGCCCTCGCCGATTTCGAGGATCTTCGAGTCGCGGTACTGCCGCCCGACGAGGCTCTCGTTCATGAAGCCATAGCCGCCGAAGATCTGAGTGGCGTCGCGCGCGTTGCGCATCGCCGCGTCACTCGCCACGAGCTTGGCCATCGCCGCCTCCGCCTTGAACGGGAGACCGGCGTCGCACCGGCGAGCGGCATCGTGCCAGGCCAGTCGCGAGGTGTAGACCCTCGCCTGCATCTGCGCGATCGTGAACGCGATGTACTGGTGGCTCGCGATCGGGACACCGAACACGTTGCGGGACTTCGCGTAGGTCACCGACTCCTCGAGACAGCCCTGGGCTGCGCCCGTCGCGAGGGCGGCGACCGCGATCCTGCCCTCATCGAGCGTGCGCAGGAAGTTCGCAAACCCGCGTCCGCGCTCCCCCAGCAGATTCTCCTCCGGCACTCGGACATCGTCGAAGGTGAGCGGATGCGTGTCCGATGCCCTCCAGCCGACCTTGTCGTACGCCGGCTCGACCGTGAAACCGGGGGTTCCGTTCGGGACGATGATCGTCGAGAGCTCCTTCGACACCGTCCCATCCGAGCGCTCGCGCTCACCCGTGACGGCCGCGACGGACACGAATCTCGTGATCGGGGTTCCCGAGTTCGTGATGAACTGCTTGTTCCCGTTCACAACCCACTCGTCGCCGTCGAGGACGGCGGTCGTGCGGGTCGCGCCGGCGTCGGAGCCGGCCTCCGCCTCGGTGAGGCCGAATCCGGCGAGCGCCTTGCCCGCGACGAGATCCGGGAGCCACTTCTCCTTCTGCTCGGGGGTGCCGTAGCGGAACACCGGCATCGCGCCGAGCCCGATCGCCGCTTCGAGCGTGATCGCGATCGACTGGTCGACTCTCGCGAGCGCCTCGATCGCGAGACACAGGGTGAAGTAGTCGCCGCCCTGCCCGCCGAACTCCTCGGGGAAGGGAAGTCCGAACAGCCCCATCTCCCCCATCTGCTCGACGACGTCCATCGGGAGCTCGTGGTTCTTGTCCGCCTCGTACGACCTCGGCGCGACGACGGTGTCGGCGAAGTCCTTCACAAGGTCATAGAGTTCCTGCTCGGCGTCGCTCAGAGCCGGGTCAGTTCTGTCGTGGTTCATGCCGTCTTCTCCTGATCGCACTTCTCTTCGTGAATGCTCTGTGTGATGCTCGCGAGCAACTGGTCGAGTTTGACCAGGTCCCCGGGCATCGCGCTGATCTGCACGACGCCGGCCACCGGTGCCGTGAGCCTGTGCT
Organism: Terrimesophilobacter sp.; assembly: GCA_036565765.1. Lineage (GTDB taxonomy): Bacteria > Actinomycetota > Actinomycetes > Actinomycetales > Microbacteriaceae > Terrimesophilobacter. The sequence goes on along the minus strand of DATCXP010000003.1, from coordinate 6,072 downwards.
CCATTTTCATCGCCTCGACCGTGAGAACGGTCTGCCCGGCCTCAACCGTCTCACCATTCGCGACCGGGACCGCTACGACGGTCCCCGGCATCGGGGAGCGGATCTCGGGGCTCAGGGGGTGGTCGACCGTCTCGATCGCGGCGAGCATCTCACGCAGTTCTGCCTCGCGGCCGATGATTCCGAGCGGCCAGCTGAAGCCCGCCTGGCCCATCCAGAGGGTGTCGCCATTCCGCGCGATGGTCCAATGACCCATGGCACCGTCGATGACAACGCCATCGATCGTGACGGTGTCTCCGCTGACGAGCACATCGACGCGGTCGACCGCCGAGGTCGCGAAGCGGTGGCGTATCGGGTGACGGATTCCGCCGGTGCGCCAGCCGGGGACGGAGTGCCAGGCTTTCGCTCCCTGAGGGATCGCGAAGCGATCGTCTCGAAGGGAGCCTCCCCGGTCGCTCCCTTCGAGACGGGCGCGGGCGGCCTCCTCAGGGAGCCACCGCGCCGCGGCGGCGAGCATGGCCGCATCCGGATGCCGGAACGTGAGCTCAGGAAGCCTCCGCTCGATCAGGGTCGTGTCGAGATCGCCGGCCTGGACATCAGGATCCGCCACGAGCGCCCGCAGGTACTCGATGTTCGTGCGCACGCCGAGCACGGTCGTCTCGGCGAGAGCGCGGTCGAGTCGGCTCAGCGCTTGAGCGCGATCGGCGCCCCAGGCGATCACTTTCGCGAGCATCGGGTCGTAGTCCGGCGAGATGACGAGCCCGTCCTTCAGCGCGCTGTCGACGCGCACTCCTTCACCACTCGCCTCGGACAGTGCCACGACCGTCCCGGTGCTCGGCAGGAACCCGCGCTCCGGATCCTCCGCGTAGACGCGCGCTTCGATGGCATGGCCGGTCAGCGCCACTGAGTCCTGGTCGATCGACAGCACCTGCCCCGCCGCGACGCGCAACTGCCAGGCGACGAGATCGATCCCGGTCACGAGCTCGGTGACCGGATGCTCGACCTGCAGCCGGGTGTTCATCTCCATGAAGAAGAACTCGTCGGGGGCATCCGCCGAGACGAGGAACTCCACCGTCCCCGCGCCGACGTAGTCGACGCTGCGCGCGACCGTGCAGGCCGCCTCGCCGATCCTGGCCCGCGTCTCCTCGCTCAGAAGCGGGGACGGCGCCTCCTCGATCACCTTCTGGTGGCGGCGCTGCAGCGAGCATTCCCGTTCGCCTAGATGGATGACATTGCCATGAGTGTCCGCGAGCAGCTGCACTTCGATGTGGCGTGGCGCCGTCACGAGCCGCTCCAGCAGAAGCGTGTCGTCGCCGAACGCGGACAGGGCGACCCTGCGCGCGGTCGCGAGTGCCTCGGTCAGTTCCGAAGCATCCAGAACCGGCTGCATGCCCTTCCCGCCCCCACCGGCGGAGGGCTTCACGAGGATCGGGAAGCCGAGCTCGATCGCCGCGGCCTCGAGCTGTTCGTCGGTCAGGCCGGGCGACGAGACGCCCTCGATGACGGGAACCCCGGCCTGCGACACATGCTGCTTCGCCCGGATCTTGTCGCCCATGAGCGCGAGCGCGGTGACGCTCGGGCCGATGAACACGATGCCGGCAGCTTCACAGGCCTTCGCGAACTCCGCGTTCTCGGACAGGAATCCGTAGCCGGGGTGGATCGCCTGCGCGCCGCTTTTCTGCGCCGCCGCGATGATGGCCCCGATGTTCAGGTAGCTCGCCTGAGGGGCGGCCGGGCCGATGCGCACGGCCTCATCGGCATCCGCGACGTGCTTCGCCCCGCGGTCGGCGTCGCTGTACACCGCGACGCTGCGAATGCCGAGCTCGCGCAGGGTCCGGATGACGCGGCAGGCGATCTCGCCGCGATTGGCGACGAGGACGGTATCGAACAGTTTCGGCATGGTCGTCACATCCGGAACAGGCCGAAGGCCGGGTCGGGAAGCGGTGTTCGGGAGGCGACGTCGAGGGCGAGTCCGAGGACCGTGCGGGTGTCGGCCGGGTCGATCACGCCGTCGTCCCAGAGCCTGGCCGTCGAGTAGTAGGGGCTGCCCTGGGTCTCGTACTGCTGGATGATGGGCGCCTTGAACGCGGCTTCCTCCTCTGCCGACCACTGCTCGCCGCGACCCTCGAGCTGTTCGCGGCGGATGGTCGAGAGCACCGAGGACGCCTGCGCGCCGCCCATGACGGACACGCGGCTGGCCGGCCACATCCACAGGAATCGCGGAGAGTAGGCGCGACCGCACATCGAGTAGTTGCCGGCACCGAACGATCCGCCGATCACGACCGTGAACTTCGGCACGCGCGTCGTGGCGACGGCGGTGACCATCTTCGCGCCGTCCTTGGCGATTCCGCCGGCCTCCGCATCCTTGCCGACCATGAAGCCGGAGATGTTCTGCAGGAAGATCAGCGGCACCCCGCGCTGGTCGCACAGCTCGATGAAGTGGGCGCCCTTGAGGGCGGATTCGCTGAACAGGATGCCGTTGTTCGCGACGATGCCGACCGGATGCCCGTGCAGCCGGGCGAAGCCGGTCACGAGCGTCGTTCCGTACTCGCGTTTGAACTCGTGGAACTCCGAGCCGTCGACGAGCCGCGCGATGACCTCGTGCACGTCGTACTGGCCCTGGACATCGGCCGGGACCGCGCCGTACAGCTCCGCAGGGTCGGCTTCCGGCTCGCGCGAGTCGAGCACCTCCCAGGCCGGTGCGGCCGGCCGCGGCAGTGTTGCGACGATGTCGCGCACGATCTGCAGCGCGTGCGCGTCGTTCTCGGCGAGGTGGTCACTCACGCCGGAGGTGCGGGAGTGCAGCTCGCCTCCGCCGAGCTCCTCGGCCGTGACGATCTCGCCGATCGCGGCCTTCACGAGCGGAGGGCCGCCGAGGAAGATCGTTCCCTGGTTCCGCACGATGACGGTCTCGTCGCTCATCGCCGGGACGTAGGCCCCGCCCGCGGTCGAGGAGCCCATGACCGCGGCGATCTGCGGGATCTTCGCGGCCGACATCCGCGCCTGGTTGTAGAAGATGCGGCCGAAGTGGTCGCGGTCCGGGAACACCTCGTCCTGCAGGGGCAGGAATGCCCCGCCGGAGTCGACCAGGTAGACGCAGGGAAGCCGGTTCTCGAGCGCGATCTCCTGGGCTCGGAGGTGCTTCTTCACGGTCAACGGGTAGTACGTTCCGCCCTTCACCGTCGCGTCGTTCGCGATCACCAGAACATGGCGGCCGTGCACGAGGCCGATCCCCGCGATCACCCCTGCGCTCGGACTGTCGTTGTCGTACAGCTCGTAGGCGGCGAGCGGCGCGATCTCGAGGAAGGGGCTGCCCTCGTCGAGCAGGCGGTCGATGCGATCCCGGGGCAGGAGCTTGCCCCTGGCCTCGTGGCGTTCCCTGGATCTCTGCGGCCCGCCGAGCGCGGTGACCCGGAGGCGCTCGTTCAGCTCCGCGACAAGTCCGCGCTGTGCGGTGTCATTCGCCGCGAATTCAGGGCGGGAGGTGTCCAGCGTGCTCTTCAGCGTTTCCATCGACGGGGCTCCGACCGGGGCTCGACTGTGCTTGCGTACAACCTGGGTTAGTGTTGACTAACTGGAACTAGGTTAGTATTCATTAACCGATTTGTCTATCCCGATAGGTTCCCGATGACAGAGGCTGCGAAGGCACCGAACGCAGGAGTCCTGACCGCGCGTGGCAGGGCGAAGGCGAGCCGGCGGCAGTCGCTGCTGTCCGCCGCGGCACGGCTGTTCGCCGAGCGCGGGTTCAACGGCGTCTCGATCGAGGAACTCGGAGCCGCCGCGGGCGTGAGCGGTCCGGCCGTCTACAAGCACTTCAGCGGAAAGCAGGACGTGCTGGCCGCTCTCCTCCTCGAGGCGAGCGAAGGCCTGTACACGGGAGGTCAGGATGTCGTCGAGCGCCAGGAGGGCCTCCCCGCGCTGCACGCGCTCGTCGCGTTCCACGTGCGGTTCGCGCTCGAGAACGCCGACGTCATCCGGGCGCAGGACCGCGACCTCGAGCAGCTCGGTGACGCCGACCGCCACGCCGTCCGAACGCTTCAGCGCCGCTATGTCGAGCTGTGGGTGGATGTGCTCGCGCAGCTGAACCCGGATGCCGACCCGGCCGTTCTCCGCACGCGCGCGCACGCGGTGTTCGGCCTGCTCAACTCGACGCCGCACAGCGGGCTCGCGCTCGACCGCGCGACCCTGCGCCGCGAGCTCGAACGGATGGCGCTCGCTGCCCTGTCCTGATCCGCCCGCCGGGTACCCTTAGCTGGTGTCAACCGAATCCGCCACGAAGCCCCCGCGCGATCGCGCGACGCTGGGCGCCTCCTTCTGGAAGCTCCTGAGCTCCTCCGGTCTGTCGAACCTCGCCGACGGGGTCTTCAAGCTCGCGCTTCCACTCGTCGCCATCCGGTACACGCAGGAGCCCGTGCTCATCGCGGGACTCAGCCTCGTGCTCTCGCTGCCCTGGCTCCTGTTCGCTTTGCAAGCCGGCGCGCTCGCCGACCGGCTGGACCGACGGAAGATCATGCTCGGCGCCAACATCGCCAGAGCCGGTCTGCTCGCTGCGGTAGCGGCATTCGTCGCGCTCGGGGTGGAGTCGATCTGGGTGCTCTACGCCGTCGCGCTGTGCATCGGGACGACCGAGACCCTCTACGACACCTCGGCGCAGTCGATCCTGCCGCAGGTCGTGAAACGCTCCCAGCTTTCACGCGCGAACGGCAGGCTCTACGCCGCGGAGATGACGGCCAATCAGTTCGTCGGCCCTCCGCTCGGCGGATTCCTGGTCGCCGCGGGTGCGGTCATCGCCTTCGCCGTGCCGGCGGGGCTCTGGCTCGTCGCGGTCGGCATGCTGTTCCTCGTCCGCGGCGACTTCCGGGTCGTGCGAGAAGCACCAGCCTCGATGCGCTCGGAGATCATGGTCGGCCTGCGCTTCCTCTGGGGGAACCGCGTCCTTCGCACCCTCGCGTTCATGACCGGTCTGTTCAACCTCACTTCGAGCGCGGTGTTCGCGGTCTTCGTGCTCTACGCGGCGGGACCGGCCTCTGCCATGAAGCTCGACGACGCGCAGGTCGGCATCCTGTTCACGACGACCGCGGTCGGCAGCCTGCTCGGCTCCTTCCTCGCGGAGCGCATCGAGCGTGCCATCGGACGTTCGCTCTCGCTCACCGTCGCGATCATCGGCGGAGCCGTTCTGCTCGCCGCACCCGCCTTCACGACCAATCCGTTCATCATCGGTGCGGCCTTCTTCGTCGGCGGACTCTCGATCGTGCTGTGGAACGTCGTCGCGGTGTCGTTGCGCCAGACCATCACGCCCGATCGACTGCTCGGGCGGGTCAACAGCGGCTACCGCCTGCTGGCCTGGGGCACCATGCCGCTCGGTGCGGCGATCGGCGGGGTTCTCGGCCAGTTCCTCGGGCTCCCGCTGGTCTTCCTCATCATGGGCGTCGCGACTCTCGGCCTGCTCGGCTTCATGCTGATCGTCACCGATCGGGCCATGGATGCCGCGGAGCGCGACGCCGGCGTCTGATGGGCACGGCGCCTGATGGGCACGGCATCTGATGGGCACGGCATCTGATGGCATAACGTTGGTGGCGTGAGCTCTCCCGTCGCCACCCACCGCAACCGCACCATCCTGCTCGTCGTTGCCGGGGTGATCGTCGCGGCGATCCTCGTGATCGTCGTCATCATGGCTGGACGCTCCGGCGCCCAGGGCCACTACAGCGTGGCGAACGGAAAGGTCACGATCGAAACGGCCACGATCGGCTCACTCGGCCCGGTGCTCGTCACCGACCAGGGCTACGCGCTCTACATGTTCCCGCCGGACGCCCAGGGCGCCGTGACCTGCACGGACCGCTGCGCCGAGAACTGGCCGCCGGTCGTCATCCCCGATGGGACAAGGGTGGTCGCGGGGCAGGGCGTCGACGCCGAGCTGCTCGCAACGATTCAGGATGCCGACGGCAGCCAGGTCGCGAGCTACAACGGATGGCCGCTCTACACCTACATCGGCGATGTCACGGCCGGGACCGCCACGGGGCAGGGGCAGTACCTCGACGGAGGATACTGGTACGTCATCCGCCCGAATGGCGACGT
>DATCXP010000260.1:0-2354 GCA_036565765.1 Terrimesophilobacter sp. | reverse complement strand
AGTCGAAGACGAGCCGCAGCCCCGTGAGCAATGCCAGGACGAGGACCAGCGACGCGACAACGCCGACCGGAACCTGCGCTCCCCAGAGCGAGACGGCTACCTGATGGTTCACTGTGGCGAGCGCCCCGACGGCGACTCCGGTCAGGAGGGCGAGAAGCGCGCCGGCGATCTTCCCGCTGGGCCCCTGTTCGTCCCACGGGCTGGCCACTGCAGCATCCGGAGCGAGCCTGACGTATCGTTCCTGCGACGCGATCGGGGAGCTCGGCCCGCTGGACAGCGCGTACCGGTCTTCATGCACGGTTACCTGGCTGGTATAGGCGCGCAGTGCCTGTGTCTTGCGCTCCCGCTGCGCCGAGACGTCAATGGCGAAACCAGCCGGGTTCGGCGCGTTCGTCGGTTCGATCGCGTAAAACGGAACGTCCATGGCCGCAGCGGCCTGCCGCGCGGCCTGGTGGGCCCGGATGTGATCGGGGTGCCCGTAGCCGCCGGTGGCGTCGTAGCCCACGACGACGTCGATCTCGGCGTCGGCGATCACCGCGGCGACATCCGACACGACCTCGTCGACATCTGCGGCGCAGAGCGTGTCCTCGCCAATGCTCTCCAGCGCCACGGCGCCGTGCTCGCCCCACCGCATTCCGGAGTCCAGATAGCGGCGTGGCGCACGTCCGCTCCACCTGGCAGACGCCTCGCCGAGGAAACGATGGTCGGTGACACCGAGGATGCGCATCGCACGGTGCAGTTCCTCGGTTCGAAACTGCGCGAGTTCTGCGCCGGTGCCTTCGAGGTGCTTGAACTCCTCGGGGATCACCTCGCCCAGTTCGCCGCGCGTGCAGGTGAGAACGGTGACCGCATCGCCACGGTCGACGAGCTTGGCGATGGTGCCGCCGGTCACGATCGTCTCGTCATCCGGGTGTGCATGGACGAACAGCACACGCTGTGGCCGCCGAGAGAGTTGTTCCTGCACACTGGACAGACTAAGCGGCGATCGGTAGAGTCTTGGACGTAAGGTTAGCCTTACCAACACATCCTCCGCACTTCCCCGATTGACATTCGTGCTCGCAAACCTTCTGATCGGCCTGCGCGAGGGCCTTGAGGCGGCACTCGTGATCGGGATCCTCGTCGCCTATGTGGTGAAGATCCGGCGGCGTGACGTGCTCCCCCGCATCTGGCTCGGCGTCGGCCTGGCGGTAGCAATCTCCCTGGCGCTCGGCGCGGTCTTGACGTTCGGCACCTATGGCCTGAGTTCGCAGGCGCAGGAGCTTGTCGGGGGCAGCCTGTCGATCTTCGCGGCCGGATTTGTCACGTGGATGCTCTTCTGGATGCTGCAGACCTCTCGGACTCTCAGCCGTCAACTGCGCGGCGACATCGACCGCAACCTCGACCGTGCCGGATGGGGTCTCGTCGTGGTGGCGTTCCTCGCGGTGGGTCGTGAGGGCATCGAGACCGCCGTGTTCATCTGGGCGGCGGTGCAAGCGACCGGGACATCGACCCTGCCGGTGCTCGGCGCGGCCGTCGGCATCGCCGCGGCGATAGCGCTCGGCTGGCTGATCTACCGCGGAATCGTGCGGTTCGACCTCGGCAAGTTCTTCGCGTACACCGGGATGTTCCTCATCGTCGTGGCCGCCGGGGTGCTGGCATACGGCGTGCACGACCTGCAGGAGGCCGGATTCCTGCCCGGGCTGAATTCGTTGGCGTTCGATGTCAGTGGGGCGGTTCCGCCCGACAGCTGGTACGGCACGCTCCTCAAGGGCACGGTCAACTTCTCCCCGGCGACGACCTGGTTCCAAGCCGCGGCATGGGTCGCCTATGTCGTGCCGGTCACCGCGGTCTTCGTCGCCATCCTGCGACGGCAGAGGCCCCCTGCTGGCGCAGGTCCCACCTCGACGGCACCCACATCAGCCACACCCACCTCGACTGGCCGCATCGCCCACTCCAGCTGACCGAGCTAGGCGTTCTGCTTCTTGACCCGGGAGGTGGAGCGGGCGCGCGCGCTGGCATCCAACTCGACCTTGCGGATGCGGATGCGCTCCGGCGTCACTTCGACGCACTCGTCTTCGCGCGCGAACTCAAGGCACTCCTCAAGCGTGAGGACGCGCGACGGCGTCATCCGCTCGAACACATCGGAAGTCGACTGGCGCATGTTGGTCAGCTGCTTTTCCTTGGTGATGTTGACATCCATGTCCTCGGAGCGCGCATTCTCACCGATGACCATTCCTTCGTACACCTCCTGCGTCGGCTCGACGAAGAAGCTCATCCGCTCCTGCAGGGCGACGATCGCGAACGGGGTGACGACTCCGGCGCGGTCGGCGACGATCGACCCGTTGCTGCGGGTGACGATGGGGCCGGCCCAGGCG
>DATCXP010000247.1:0-14540 GCA_036565765.1 Terrimesophilobacter sp. | reverse complement strand
AAACCTCGAGGTACTTCGCATAGGCATCCGTCGCGGCAGCGAGCGCCTCCTCATCGGAGGCGAACACGGGGGTAGAGCTCGGCTCCGGCTCCGGGGTGATGACCGGCTCCTGGGGGACGCAGCCGCTCAACAGCGCAACCGTGGCGATCGCGACCACCGCGGGCAGCATCCGAAACCCCATGCAGGGAATCTAGAGCAATGTCTGCGCCGAGCGCAGAAGTTCTCCACAAGCGCTTCCGGTATACGGTGAAGCCATGACTGTGCACGGGGCCTGGCAACGAACGGCCAGGGGCGCGATGCTGCTCGGTGACGACGGCGAACAACGGCCCACCATTTTCGCGGAGATGTCCGCCCTGGCCGTGTCGACTGGCGCGATCAACCTCGGGCAGGGCTTCCCCGACGAGGATGGCCCCGCCGAAGTCCTCGAGGCCGCCCGCAAGGCCATCAGCGACGGACTCAACCAGTACCCGCCCGGAATCGGCATGCCCGTGCTGCGTAACGCGATCGCCGGCCACCAGAAGCGTTTCTACGGTCTCGACGTCGACCCCGATCGCGAAGTTCTCGTCACGGCCGGGGCGACCGAGGCGCTTGCCGCGACGATCCTCGCGCTCACGAATGACGGCGACGAGCTCGTCACGCTCGAACCGTTCTACGACTCCTACGCCGCCATCGCGGGGCTCGCGCGAGTGAAGCACGTGACGGTGCCGCTGCGGGGAGCTGACTTCCAGCCCGACCACGACGAGCTGCGGCGGGCAGTGACCGATCGCACGCGCATCATCCTGATCAACGACCCGCACAACCCGACCGGCACGGTCCTGTCCCGTGAGACGCTCGAACTCGTGGTGGAGCTCGCCCACGAGCACGACGCGATCATCGTCACGGACGAGGTCTACGAGCATCTGGTGTTCGGCGCTCCCCATCTGCCGATCGCGACCCTTCCGGGCGCCCGCGAGCGCACTGTGAGCATCTCCAGCGGTGGCAAGACGTTCAGCGCGACCGGTTGGAAGATCGGCTGGATCACCGCCCCGGCGGAGCTCGTGCTCGCAATCCTCGCCGTGAAACAGTTCCTGACCTTCGTGAACGGTGCGCCATTCCAGCCGGCGATCGCGGCCGGACTCGGTCTGCCCGATCGGTACTTCACGGATGCCGCGGCGACTCTCGAGGCGAAGTGCGGCCTGCTGTCGGCCGGCCTGGTGAAGGCGGGGTTCACGGTATCGAAGCCACAGGGCGGCTACTTCGTCGTCGCGGATGCCGCCCCGCTCGGCTTCCCCGACGCGGACGAGGCCTGCCGCCGCCTTCCGGAGCTCGCCGGGGTCGTCGGCGTTCCCATCACGGCGTTCGTGCGCCCGGAGCACCGCGCCGACTACGCCTCGCTCATCCGGTTCGCGTTCTGCAAGAAGACCGACGTGCTGATGCGCGCCTCCGCCCAGCTCGCCGGGCTGCGCCGCTAGCGCGGAACTACCCCGAACCGGCGCAGGATCAGCGCGGGATTCACGGCCCGCGCCTGGGCGATGCGCGCGGGCGAGATCCAAGCGATGGCGACATCCGTCTGCTCGCCGATCGTGACCAGCTCGACGCCCATCGGGTCGACGACCATGCTGTTGCCCGCCCCGATCGGCGGTGCCTGATCCACGGCGGCGATATAGATGGTGTTCTCGAGTGCGCGGGCGGTCACAAGAGTGCGCCAGTGATGCTCCTTGAGCGGGCCGCGCACCCACTCGCTCGGCAGCAGCACGAGGTCGGCGCCCGCGTCGACGATGCGCCGGGTTACCTCCGGGAACCGGATGTCGTAACAGGTCTGCAGACCGACCGTGAGGTTTCCCAGCGCGAAAGTCTCCGGCTCCTCGATCGGGCCGGCCACCACCCAGTCGGACTCTTTCTGCCCGAACGCGTCGTACAGGTGGATCTTGCGGTACTTCGCGACAAGGGTTCCGGTCGCGTCGAATGCGACGAGCGTATTGGAGAAGCGGGCAGGATCCGCGGTCGTCTCGAGCATGCCGGCCACGAGGTGAACGCCGAACTCGGCTGCGAATGTGGAGAGCTCGGTCACGAACGGGCCGTCGAGGGGCTCCGCTGCCGCGACCGACCGCGATCCGAGTTCCGGCACGAAGAAGGATGAGTACTCGGGGAACACGATGAGCTTCGCTCCGCGTCCGACTGCACGGGCCGTGAGCCTGCGGATGTCCGCGAGGTTCTCTTCCTTGTCGTCGCCCGGCGCGAACTGCGCGACGGCGATCGCGATGGAGTCGTCTGTTGTCACGGTCCAAGCCTACGAGGTGGCGGTCTCGACAAGCTCGACCTGAGGTATCTCGTCTCCGGTCGAGCCGGTCGAGACCCGAGCCACCCCGTCTCCGGTCGAGCCCGTCGAGACCCCGAGCGGATCCGTCTCCGGTCGAGCATGTCGAGACCCCGAGCGGTACTTCCACTGAGTAGAATCGCCGCATGGCGGGCGGTGCGGCAGACAGAGACTCGAGCGTCGCCCGCCTCGCGCGGCTGCTCGACAGCTTCGACGGGGAATACCACCGGCTCACCCTCACCGAGATCGCGGCCCGATCCGGCCTCGCGGCGAGCACGGCCCACCGCATGCTCGGGCAACTGGTCAAGGCCGGCCTGCTTGCGAAGGACGGTGACGCCCGCTACACGATCGGCCGCCATCTGTGGGAACTCGGCGAGACGAGCCCGATCAGTCTCGAGCTGCGGGAGACCGCTCTGCCCTGGTTGCTCACCGTGTACGAGGTGACGGCAGAGAACGTGCACTTCGCGATCCTCGATGGGATCGAGGCGCTGTACGTCGCGCGGCTCGTCGGACCGCACTCCGTCCCGACCATGAGCCGGATGGGCGGCCGCCTTCCCCTCCACACGACCGGAGTCGGCAAGGCGCTTCTCGCCTGGCAGTCGGAAGAGTTCCTCGAGCGGTACTTCGCGAGGCCCCTGGAGCGTCCGACGAAGTTCTCGGTGACCTCGGAGGCGAGGCTGCGCACCCAGCTGCGCGACATCCGGAACCGCGGATACAGCGTGACTCACCAGGAGCAGTCGCTCGGCAACACTTCCCTCGCGGTCCCGGTCCCCTGGCCGGATGATGTGCCGATCGCCTCCGTCGGACTCGTCACACACACCGTGCGCGCCGACATTGCGCGCCTCGTTCCCGTGTTGCAGAAGGCCGCCGTGGGAATCGCGACCGACCTCGCGAGCCTCCTGGAGCGCGAAGGCGTCACCCGCTTCCACTGAGTGGGATCTCCGCATTGTTTACCGCCGGCAAAGGTGCCACTCTCACAGGGAATGACGAAGGAGCACCCGTGGCCGCACTCTCGACCCAGAACGAGATCACCGCAGAGATCAATGCGAGGAAGTTCGCGTACGACGCCGAACTGAAGGCCGGGGGACCGGTGAACAACCGCACCACCCTCGACTATGCGCCGTACCGCAGTAGCGTGCTGCGGCATCCCACGAAGGACCTGCACCACATCGACCCCGAGACGATCGAGCTCGTCTCCCCTGCGTTCGGCCACACGGATGTCGCCGAGATCGAGGCGGACCTCACGCTCCAGCACTCCGGCGAGCCGCTCGGCGAGCGCATCCTCGTCACCGGGCACGTGCTCGACGGCGACGGCCGCCCAGTTCAGGGCCAGCTCGTCGAAATCTGGCAGGCGAACTCCGCCGGGCGCTACATCCACAAGCGCGACCAGCATCCTGCGCCGATCGATCCGAACTTCACCGGCACCGGCCGCACCATCACCGACGAGCACGGTGCCTATCGCTTCGTGACGATCAAGCCGGGCGCGTACCCGTGGAAGAACCACACGAACGCCTGGCGCCCCGCGCACATCCACTTCTCGCTGTTCGGCAACGCGTTCACGCAGCGGATCATCACTCAGATGTACTTCCCTGGCGATCCCCTGTTCCCGCTCGACCCGATCTACAATTCGATCGTCGACCAGAAGGCTCGCGACCGGCTCGTCGCCCACTACGACCACGAGCTCACCTCGCCGGAGTGGTCGCTCGGCTACCGTTGGGACATCGTGTTGACGGGCGCGCAGAGAACCTGGACAGAGCCGGAAGGCGGCGAAGCATGAGCGACATGCAGCTTCCGACCGCCGGCCAGACGATCGGACCGTTCTTCGGTTTCGCACTGCCCTACGAGGGCGGCCAGGACCTCGTTCCGGCGCATCATCCGCACGCCGTGAGGCTCAGCGGGATCGTGTTCGACGGCGCGGGAGTGCCGGTCCCCGACGCACTCGTGGAGATCTGGCAGCCGGATGAGAACGGCGAGATACCGAGGAAGCGCGGCTCCCTCAGTCGGGACGGGCACAGCTTCACCGGCTTCGGCCGCTCGGCGACGACGCGTGATGGTGTGTACTCGTTCACGACCGTCGAGCCCGGCTGCCCGACCGGAAGCACCTCCGCGCCGTTCTTCGCCTGCCTCGTGTTCGCGCGCGGCCTCACCGACAAGCTGCACACGCGCATCTACCTGCCCGCTCCCGTCGGTTCGCACGCCGGCGACACGCTCGCCGCGGACCCGCTCCTCTCCTCGCTGCCGGCCGAACGGCGGACTACCCTGATGGCAACCCGCGAACCGGACGGTTCGCTGCACCACGACTTCCACCTTCAGGGACCAGAGGAGACGGTTTTCCTTGACTTCGGATAGCCCGGACGACTTGTTTGCGAGCGCCGATTTCGGCCTGCTCTCCCCTGCGTGGGCCGGGTCGGCCGTCGCCGCGGCGACCGGGGACACTGCGGTGCTGCGTGCCATGCTCGATGCGGAAGTGGCGCTGGCCGAGGCGCAGGCGCGGCTCGGTCTGGTTCCGGATGCCGCCGTTCGCATCATCCGCACCGTCGCGAGCGTCGCGACGTTCGACCTCGTAGACATCGCCAGCCGTTCCCGCGTCGGCGGCAACCCGGTCATCCCCCTGCTCGCCGACCTGAGGGCCGCGGTTGCCGCTGCGGACTGGGAGTCCGCCGGCTTCGTGCACCTCGGTGCGACGAGCCAGGATATCCTCGACACCGCGCTCATGCTCGTGGCGAAGCGGAGCATCCGGGTGATCCTCGGAGACCTCGACACGGCGATCGCCGCACTCGTAGTCCTGACCGACAGTCATCGCGAAACTCTCATGGCGGCCAGAACGCTCACGCAGCACAGCGTCCCCACGACGTTCGCCGTCAAGGCCGCCGGCTGGCTCGTCGGGCTCGTCGACGCCGCACAGGCGCTGCGAGTCGGCGCGGATGCCCTCCCCGCACAACTCGGCGGCGCGGCGGGGACCCTCGCCGCCTTCTCCGAGCTCGTTTCCGGACGCGAATTCGAGCTCGTGGACGAGTTCGCCGCCGAACTCGGGTTGCGCGCGCCCGTGCTCCCCTGGCACACCTGCCGCGCACCCGTCACCGGTGTCGGCGACGCTCTCGCGACGGTCGCGCAGGCGATCGGAACCATCGGATCGAACATTGCCCTCTTGTCGCGCACGGAGATTGCGGAAGTGCACGAGGCGACCGGCGGCGGCTCCACGGCGATGCCCCAGAAGCAGAATCCGATCCGCAGCCTGCTCCTGCAGGCGATCGCGCGCACCTCCCCCGGTCTCGCCGGCGAGCTGCATCGCAGTGCTCTCTCCGTCGACGAACGCCCGGATGGCGCGTGGCACGCCGAGTGGCAGGCGCTGCGCGAGCTGCTAAGGCAGGTGGGCGGCGGTGCCTCCCTCGCTGCGGAGCTTCTCCAGGGACTCAAGGTCGATGCCGGCCGGATGCGGCAGAACCTGGAACTCACTGGCCCACTCATCGTGAGCGAGCGCGTCGCTCTCGTTGCCGGTCCGATCATCGGCAGAGACGCCGTGAAGAGAATCGTATCGCAAGCCGCCCAGGACCCGTCCAGCCTGGGTGGGCTCCTGAAAGCCGCCCTGCCGGACTGGTCCGACGACCGCGTGCGCGAGCTGCTCGACCCGGCGAATCACCTCGGCGCGAACAACGCGATCGTCGACCGCGCCATCGCGCATGCGAGGGGGCTGTCGTGAGCGGGCCGTCGGTCTCCGCCGTGCACAGCGGTTCCGCGAGCGGGCCGCAGCTGATCCTCGGACCATCGCTCGGCACGGCAGCCCCGCTGTGGGACGCGGCAGCGGAGCTCCTCGGAACCAGCTTCTCGATACTCAGCTGGGATCTTCCCGGCCACGGGCTCTCCCGCCCGGCTACCGAGCCGTTCACGCTCGCCGACCTCGCTGAGGCCGTGCTCCGACTCGCCGATGAGCAGGGCGCCGATCGCTTCTACTACGCCGGCGTCTCTCTCGCTGGCGCGGTCGGCGTCGAACTCGCGCTGCGGCATCCGGATCGCCTGCTCGCGTTCTCGATGATCTGCTCGCTCCCCCGGTTCGGCGAGCCTGCCGCCTGGCACGAACGCGCGGCTCTCGTGCGAGCGCAATCGACCGCTGCGCTCGTCGTACCCTCCGCCGCCCGCTGGTTCGCCCCGGACTTCGTGGCGAGGAACCCGCGTGTTTCGAGCGCGCTCCTGCACGCGCTGAGCGATGCCGACGACGAGAGCTACGCGCTGTGCTGCGAGGTGCTGGCTGACTACGACGTCCGAGCCGAGCTCGCCGCCATCGCGACGCCGCTGCTTGCGATCTCCGGCGAGTTCGATCCCGTTGCAAAAACACCGGCGGTGACCGAGCTCGCGGCGGGGGTGCAGAACGGCAGGGCCGTCGAGGTCGCGGGCGCCGGACACCTCGCGCCCGCCGAGCAGCCCGAGCGCGTCGCAGAACTTCTCAGCGCGTTTTTCACCAGGGAGACGAATCATGGATGACCGCGAACGCTACGAGCAGGGTATGACTGTGCGCCGGGCTGTGCTCGGCGATGCGCACGTCGACCGCGCGAACGCCAACCTGAACGATTTCACCGCGGACTTCCAGGACTTCATCACGCGGTACGCGTGGGGCGACGTGTGGTCCCGGCCGGGACTCGAGCGCCGCATCCGCAGCGCCATCACCATCACCGCCCTGATCGCCCACGGCCACTTCGACGAGCTCGGCATGCACATCCGTGCCGCCATCACGAACGGGCTCTCCGAGGACGAGATCAAGGAGATCATCCTGCAGAGCGGGGTCTACTGCGGGGTTCCCGCCGCGAACTCCGCGTTCCGCGTCGCGCAGGAGGTGCTCGCCACGATTCCGCCCAGCGCTCCCTGAGGAGGGAGCGCCAGCGACCATCTCGAAGAGAGACCCCCCGCACGGCTCCCTTCGAGGCTCGCAAGCTCGCACCTCAGGGAACGGACAAGATCACCGCCGTGACTAGCCGCGGCGCATGAGCATCGGCAGGCCGGTGTAGACCTCGGCGAGGTGGGACATGGCGCGCTCCGAGCTCGTGAGCAGCCGCAGCTCGCCGAGTTGCACGTGGTAGTCGTAGTCGACGTTCTCCGGATCGCCGCCTGCGTCGGACTCGTTGAAGCGGTGCAGCATCCTCGTCATCCAGGACGAGAAGTACTGGATCTGCCACACGCGCCGCAGCGACCGCGACGAGTACTCGTCCAGTCCCGTCTCGCTGCCGTCGCGGAACCAGTCGACGAGCGCCTCGTGCAGGTAGGCGGCATCCGCGATCGCGAGGTTGAGTCCCTTCGCACCGGTCGGCGGCACGATGTGGGCGGAGTCGCCGGCGAGGAACAGCCTGCCATAGCGCATCGGGTCGCTCACAAAACTGTGCATCGGGGTGATGCCCTTGTCGAAGATCTCGCCGCGGTGCAGCGTCCAGCCGGGGAGCCCCAAGCGGATGTCGAGTTCGTCCCAGATGCGCTCGTCCGACCAGTTCGCCACGTCGTCGTGCGGATCAACCTGCAGATAGAGCCGGGAAACCTTCTCCGAACGCATGCTGTGCATCGCGAACCCGCGCTCGTGGAGCGAGTATATGAGTTCCTCCGTCGACGGGTGGACGTTGGCGAGGATGCCGAGCCAGCCGAAGGGGTAGTCGCGCCGGTAGGTCTTCTTGTGCTCTGCCGGGATGCTCGGCCGGCACACGCCGTGGGCTCCGTCCGATCCGACGACGAAGTCGGCGTGCAGTTCGTGCCCCTGGCCACCCTGGCGGAAGTACACGGTCGGCTTGTCGCTCAGGATGTCATCGACCCGGACATCCGCGACGCTGTAGAGCGCGGGCGTTCCGGCGCCGTCGTGGGCCTTGATGAGATCCTTCACGACCTCCTGCTGCCCGTAGACCCACACCGAGCGGCCGATCAGGTTGTGGAACGACACGTTGTGGCGTTCCCCGTCGAACTGAAGGTTGATCCCGTGGTGCTCCTGGCCCTCGCGGTCGAGCCGTTCGCCGAGCCCGGCTTCTCTCAGCAGCTCGACGGCCCCGTGCTCCAGCACTCCCGCTCGCACGCGCTGGATCGTGTAGTCGCGATCCCGGAGTTCGAGCACGACGCTGTCGATGCCGGAGAGGCGCAGCAGATGGGAGAGCAACTGGCCGGCGGGACCGCCGCCGACGATCGCCACCTGGGTTGTCATCACTGTTCGATTGGCCACATTGCCGTCCTCTCGCGTGCGCGCTGCATCATTGCCGGGTCGTGTCTCCAATGATACGCTCGGAATGAGAACAATAGTTCACTGCGCGTACAACAATGCGAGGTCCGGATGTCTGCAAGCTTCGTGTACGACGCCATCCGCACGCCGTTCGGCCGTTACGGCAAAGCGCTGAGCGGCATCCGGCCGGATGACCTCGCCGCCCTCGTCCTCTCGCAGATCGCGGCGCGGAATCCTTCCCTCGATCCCGCGACGATCGATGACGTCATTCTGGGTGACGCGAATGCGGCGGGCGAAGACAACCGCAATGTCGCCAGAATGGCCGCGCTCCTCGCCGGCTTCCCGACCTCCATTCCCGGTTCGACCGTGAACCGGCTGTGCGGCTCGGGGGTCGAAGCGGTCATCCAGGCCAGCCGCGCCATCGAGACCGGTGACGCGCAGCTCATGATCGCGGGTGGCGTCGAGTCGATGAGCCGGGCTCCCTGGGTCATCCTCAAGCCGCAGAAGAGTTTCCCCTCTGGCCACGAGACCATGCACTCGACGACCCTCGGCTGGCGCATGGTGAACAAGCGGATGGCCGGCCAGTGGACCGTGCCGCTCGGCGAGACCGCAGAGATCCTCGCCGACCGCTACGACATCAGCCGCGAGGAGCAGGACGAGTTCGCGCTCGCGAGTCACAGAAAGGCTGCGGCCGGATGGGGCGCCGGCGCCTACGACAAGGAGATCGTTCTGGTCCCCGGTGTCGACCTCGAGCGAGACGAAGGCATCCGCACCGACACAACCCTCGAGGTGCTCGCCGGGCTGAAGCCGGCGTTCCGTGAGAATGGGAGCGTCACGGCGGGGAACTCCTCCCCCTTGAACGACGGTGCCGGAGCGCTCGTCATCGGATCGGAAAACGCTCCGATCGACGCCGAGCCCCTCGCGCGCATCGTGTCGCGCGGGGTCCACGCGGTCGATCCCGACGTGTTCGGCATCGCCCCGGTCGAGGCTGCGAACAAGGCTCTGGCCCGGGCCGGCAAGACCTGGGCGGATGTCGACATCGTCGAGCTGAACGAGGCATTCGCCTCGCAGAGCCTGGCCTGCCTCAAGCTCTGGCCAGACCTCGACCCGGCCAAGGTCAACATCCACGGCGGCGCAATCGCGATCGGGCATCCGCTCGGCGCCTCCGGGGCGAGGATCGTCGGCCATCTCGCCCAGGAGCTCGCTCGCCGCGGGGGCGGGGTCGGCGTGGCCGCGATCTGCATCGGCGTCGGACAGGGACTCGCGATTGTGCTCGAACGGTGAGCGCGAGCCGTGAGACCCCGACCTTCATGAGCATGGATGATAGTGGAATGCCACATCCCGTAGAAGAATCCCGTGACCCGAGCGGCCAGTACGTCCAGTCCCTCGCGCGCGGACTGAGCGTCATCAGGAGCTTCGACGCCGAGCACCCGGAGATGACCCTGAGCGACATCTCGCGCAGGACCGGGTTGACCCGGGCGACGAGCCGCCGGTTCCTCCTGACCCTCGTCGAGCTCGGCTATGTGAAGACGGATGACCGCCTGTTCTCCCTCACCGCCCGCGTCCTCGAGCTCGGCTTCAGCTACCTTTCGGCGCTGTCGCTTCCCGAGATCGCCCAGCCGCACCTCGAACAGCTCGCCGCGAGCATCCATGAGTCGACCTCCGCCTCCGTGCTCGACGGGACGGACATCGTCTACGTCGCACGCGTGCCCACCCGGCGCATCATGTCGGTCCGTATCAACATCGGGACCCGTTTCCCGGCGTACGCGACGTCGATGGGCCGCGTGCTGCTCGCCTCGTTCAGTCCGGCGGAGCTTGAGCGGCACCTTGACGCGATCGACTTCGCGGGGCTCACCTCTCACACCATCACCTCGCGGGAGGCTCTCGTCAAGGAACTCGACCGAGTGCGCAAGCAGGGCTGGGCGATGGTCGACCAGGAGCTGGAGAATGGGCTTCGCTCGATCGCCGCGCCGATCCGCCACGCGTCCTCGGTGATCGCCGCGATCAACGTCTCGACGACGGCGAACAGCCACACCGTGGAGTCGATCCACGAGAACCTGCTGCCCCCGCTCAAGCTCGCTGCCGAGCGCATCAGCCACGACCTGACCGCGTCACGCCCGTTCTCCAAGCCCGGAAACCATGGTCTGAACCAGACCAGCCACCCCCTGCCATAAGGAGAGTCCGTTGTCCGACGCCCCGAGTTCTGCGACGATTGCCGGGCTTCAGGGGCTCCTGACAGACGGCAGCCTCACGCGCCGGGACATCGTCGAGGCGCACCTGCGCCGCATCGAGCAGGTCAACCCGCACACCAACACGTTCGCAGAGGTGCGCCGTGACGACGTGCTCGCCGAGGCGGATGCCGCAGACTCCGCACACGGCCGCTCGATCGCCGGCCCCCTCGACGGCGTTCCCCTCTCGGTGAAGGACAGCTACGGCATCCGGGGACTCCGCCGCAGCGATGGACTGAAGGCGAACGCGGAACGCTACGCCGACCGGGACGACTCCGTCGTCACCCGGCTGCGGGAGGCGGGTGCGCTGCTGCTCGGGCACGGCAACGTCCCCGACATGTGCGTGCGCTGGAACACGATCAGCGGCCTTTACGGCACCTCGAGGAATCCGCGCGACCTGTCCCGATCGGTCGGCGGGAGCTCCGGCGGGGATGCCGGCAACGTCGCCGCGGGACTCGCGACCGCGGCCATCGGACAGGATCTCGGCGGGTCGATCCGAGTACCCGCGAGCTTCTGCGGCGTGTACGGCATCCGTTCGACGCCCGGTTCCGTGCCGAACCGCGGGGCCTGGCCGGCATTCCCGGAAACGCCGGCCGCGCAGGCGATGGGTACGATCGGCCCCTTCGCCAGGAACGTCGACGACCTTCAGCGCGTGTTCGGGGTGATCGCGGCTCGCGACCCGCTCGACCCCCTCAGCCTTCCGATCGCTCCGGCCGGATGGGCACATGACGAGCCACTGCCGCGCATCGCCGTCGTGCGAGAGGAGACCGGCGCCGTGCTCGATCCGGAGATCTCCCGCAGGCTCGACGAAACCGTCTCGCTGCTACGCGGCGCGGGGTACGACGTCGTCGACGGAGTCCCCGTCGATCTGCGGCGCGCCCCCGAGCTGTGGGCCGAGATCACCGGGACCGACCTCGTACACACCATGCTCGAGCGCGCCGGCCATCTCATGATCGAATCCGGGCGTCAGCACGTCGAGCAGATGTTCGGCGCGGTCGCGCTCGACGGCTCCGTGTCCAGTTACAACGACGCCTGGATCGAGCGCCACGGGCTGCTCGTGGCGTGGGCGGCGTTCTCGGAGCAGTATCCGCTCATCGTCGCGCCGGTCGCGGGCATGCCGACTCCTCTGCTCGACTTCGACCACATGCTGGATGCAGACGCGACGACTTCGTTGTTCGATTCCATGCGGAGCGTGCCCTGGGTGAACCTCTACGGGCTGCCGTCCCTCGCCCTGCCGAACGGCATCCAGCTCGTCGGCCGCCGATTCCGCGAGGACCAGATCTTCGCCGCCGCCCTGGCTGTCGAAGCAGGCCTCGCCCCCGTCGCCGTGGCGACCCCCGACTAGTTCCGCGAGTGGGCACTCGTTGCCCTTCCCCGACGTGTTTTAGGGCAGCAACTGCCCACTCGCGAGAGCTGTGGCACGTCGATCGAGAACCTCCCTGGTCCGGGCGATGAAGGCAGCGGGGAAGTCGAAGACATCCTCCTTCACGACGCGGATGACGCGCCACTCGGCCGCCTCGAACCGCTCCCTCCGGGCGATGTCGCGTCGGAATCGCTGCTGGTCGCGGTGGCCGTCGCCCTCGTACTCGAAAACGGTGCGCGCCCAGTCGTACTTCAGATCGGGATGTCCGAGGCTCACGCCCCGAGCGTCGAAAGTCTCGTCGTTGATGAGCGGCTCCGGTAGCCCCGAGCGGATGAACAGCATCCGCAGCCGTGATTCCGGACGGGAATCAACCTTCGTTCGCACATAGGGGATCGCGACCGCCACACGGCGGGCACCGCGACCGCCCGAATATCGTCGGGCACCCTCCCAGAGCTCCTCGAGGGATGCCAGCGGCGGCTCGCGGCCATCGTCCGTGACCCGCCCGGAGACGATGAAGTCGCCCACTGCGATGAGGTCGTCGATCGAGAGCAGGGGCGCGAGCCGACACCACACCGACACCGGGTCGGCCAAGGGGAATCCACGGAACATCCGAACTGACACCGACGCCGCGGAGAGTCGATGCCCGACCACTCCAACGACGCGCGGGCGGCACACCGATCGAAACGTAGAGATGTGCACGGTCTCGTCGCACTCGAGACGCCACGGAAGAGGCATCCGGTACAGTTGCGCGGCAGTCACGTGGCTGAAGAATTCGGATGTGGGTATGCGCGCTGCGTAGACCTCGCAGCGTCCCTCGACATCGCCGCGATCGACACCCGCCGAGCGCACCGCACGGTAGGGACGCTCCAGATCGGGTCCCAGGAGCCTTCGCTGACTGAGACCGGCGACCCGCGGATCGGTGGTCAGGAATGCGGACCCGGAGAGTTCCGGCGGCAATGCGACTCGTCGCGGCATCCGCCCAGAGTGCCCGATCCGGATGCCGCCCGTCGCCGCTTGTCCACAGCTCCCGCGACTGGGCACTTGTTGCCCCAAGATCCGCGTGGGAAGGGCAACAAGTGCCCAGTCGCGGATCAGAGAGGAGGGGCTAGAAGACGACGATCGGCTTGATCGTGACGCCGCGCTCGGAGTCGGCGAACGCCTCGTTGATCCCGGCGAACGGATACTTGCGCACGAGCTTGTCGAACGGGAACCTTCCCGACTGGTAAAGCTCGATGAGCAGTGGGATGAAAGTCTGCGGCACCGCGTCGCCCTCGATGACTCCGGAGATCGTCGGCGACTGTGTGAGAAACGTTCCGATGTCGAGCAGCGCGTCGGTCCCGGCCGGGGCCGCCCCGACGAGCGCTCCGTGCCCGCGCACCGCGAGCGAGTCGACCATCTGACGGAATACCGCCTTGTTCCCGGTCGTGTCGAGCGCGAACCGGGCTCCGCCCCCGGTGATCCTCCGAATGGTGTCAACGACCGGCTCGTCCATTCCGTTGACGACATGTGTCGCCCCGAGTTCGAGCGCGAGTTCCAGCCTGCCAGGAACGATGTCGACCATGATGATCGTCGAACAATTCGCCACGATCGCGGCGAGCAGCGCAGAGCAGCCGACCGCGCCGGTTCCGAAGATCGCGATCGAGGATCCGGCCAGAGGCTGCAGAACATTCAGCACGGCGCCGGCGCCGGTCATCAGGCCGCAGCCGAGCGGGCCGAGGACGTCGAGCGGGGCGTCCCGGGAAACCCTCACAACAGAACGCTCAGACACGTTCGCGTGGCTGGCGAAACTGGACTGGCCGAAGAAGTGGCTGGAGACTGCCGTGTCGCCGTCTCGCAGCGATGTCGTCCCGTCCGGGCGCGCACCGCCGAAATTGTGGGAGGGGAACGTCTCGCAGTAGGCCGGGTGCCCCGAGCGGCAGGCCGCACAGCTCCCACAGGAGTTGAAGCCGAGCACGACGTGGTCGCCCGGCACGACCGTCGTCACGGCCGAACCCACCGCGTCGACGATGCCCGCCCCCTCGTGGCCGAGCACAACCGGCAGCGGGGTCGGCAGTGCCTGGTCGCGCACGAGGGCATCCGTGTGGCAGACGCCCGTCGCGACCATTCGAACGCGCACCTCGTCGGGCCGCAGCTCATCCAGTTCGAGCCCGACGATCTCGAGTGGCTTCCCGGCTTCGCGCGCAAGCGCCGCGGTGATCTGCATGACTCCTACTTCCCGGCCGACTTCTTCGGGCTCGTCGCGGCATCCAGAAGCGCCTTGTTCTGCACGTAGTAGCCAACCGGGAACAACCGGAAGCCGGTCTTGTCGCTCAGCGCGCCCCACAGGCCGCGCGGCAGCCAGATCGCCCCGACCATCGCGATGACGCCGAGCAGGATGAGGTACCAGGTTCCGTAGTCCGCGAGCGTCTCCTGCAGCACGATGAAGATGATCGTGCCGATGATCGGCCCCTCGAGGTAGCCGATGCCGCC
>DATCXP010000240.1:0-4201 GCA_036565765.1 Terrimesophilobacter sp. | reverse complement strand
TGCCGCCGCCTGTCCGGCATCCGTGCGCAGCGAAGCCGCCTGCTGCGCCTCGGCCTGTTGAGCCATGGCCTGCTTGATCGACTTGCGAAGCTGCGAGGTCGAATCCTTCGCCTTGTCGGTGCGTTTCGGCGTTCCCGGTTCGACCGGGCCGGTGAGGTTGAGACTCATGGCCATCGAGCCGACCAGGAGGATGGGAAGCGTGTTGAACATGCCCTTCGCGAGCTTGCCCGCCTGCCGTGGGGCGACGTGCCGGGCGGCGCGCTGAACCATGCCTTTATGCCCCGTTTGTTCGGTCATTGCATTTCCCCGTCCACACCCTGTTGTCGCGCCTCGTTCGCGAGGCTCCCATCCCGCTTCGCGCGAGGGGATACCACATTCAAAACTGGCATAGATACATACTCATGTCAATTACCGTGACTAAAGTGATTTGAGTTAATATTCACGAAACAATCCGTGTCGCGTTGGCTCGCCCGGTGAGTTCTGGCACTCTTGGAGAGTGGCAAATGCACCCGAAACACGCTGGCTGACCATTCCCGATCTCGTCGAGACCCTCGGGTTGGGCGTCAGCAAGGTACGCAGACTCATTGAAGACCGCGCACTGCTCGCCTCCAGGATCGATGGCGTGTGGCAGGTTCCGGAATTGTTCCTCCGGAATGGGGAGCCGCTCCCGGAGCTGCGCGGCACGCTCATCGTGCTGTCCGACAGCGGATTCTCCGACGAGGAGGCGATGAACTGGCTTCTCAGCGCCGAGGAGAGCCTCGGCACGAGCCCGATCGAGGCGCTGAGGGCGGGCCGCAAGGCCGAAGTGCGCAGGATCGCTCAGGCTCTCGGGTTCTGACCCGGTTCTGAGAGGCGCGTGCCGCCTCGCTCAGGCCGAGCGCTTGATCACGGTGTCCGCGAGCTGGATCAACTGCTCGCGCGCACTCGCCGTGATCGGGGCCGACTGGAGCGCGGCGGTGGCCAGACCAACATTGTGCTGGATGATGCGTTCGACGTGTTCCACCGCCCCGCTTTCCCGAATCGCGGCCTGCAGCATGAGCACCTGCTCGTTGCTCAGGGTGCGATCGCCGAGCAACTCGTCGAGGAAGCGCGCGGCGTGCGGCGGGAGCTTCGTCCTTGCGAGAGCGATCAGGACGGTTCGCTTTCCCTCACGGAGGTCGTCGCCGGAGGGCTTCCCGGTGACCCCGGGATCGCCGAAGACCCCGAGGAGGTCGTCGCGCAACTGGTAGGCGATCCCGAGCGGGAGACCGAACGCGCGCAGCGCCGCGAGCTCCTCCACCGTGCCACCGCCCAAGGCCGCCCCGATCGCGAGCGGGGCCTCGACGCTGTACTTCGCCGACTTGTAGACGATGACCCGATGGGCGCGAGGCAGCAGCTCCGACTCCGGGTGGCTGCGCCAGGACTGCTCGTCGAGGATGTCGAGGTACTGGCCGAGCATGACCTCGGTGCGCATCCGGTTGAACTCGGCTCTCGCGGCGGCACCGGCATCCGGAGAGGCCAGGAGGCGCAGCGCGGAGTCGAAGGCCTCCTCGCTCCATGCCAGCAGCAGGTCGCCGAGAAGCATGGCGGCCGACTTGCCGAAGCCCGCGGCCTCCCCGGTCCAGCCCTCCTCGCGATGTCTGGTCTCGAACCGTCTGTGCACCGCCGATCCGCCGCGCCGGGTATCGGAGTTGTCGATGATGTCGTCGTGGACGAGCGCCGCAGCATGGAAGATCTCCAGGGCGCTTGCCGCGAGAACGGCCGCATGAAGATCGTTCTGCTGCGCATCCGGCAGCGCATCGAAGCCCCTCTGGCGCCCGCTCACGGCCTGCCAGCCCCAGTAGCAGAACAGGGCGCGGAAGCGCTTTCCACCCCTGAGCAGGTCGCGGGAGTAGTCGACGAAGGGGGAGAGGTCTGCAGCGATCGACCTGAGTTGCGGTTCGCGCTCGTCGAGGAAGGTATCGATGGCCTCTTGAACCAGGTCGACTAACCGCGTACTCTCAGCCACGCTCCTAGCCTAGCCAGCCCCGTGAGCATACAATGAGAAGTCACAACAGCGTCGATCTCATACCTGAGGGGAGTGACCATGCCGCTATCCGAGCAAGAGCAGCGACTCCTCGAAGAGATGGAGCGCAGTCTGTATCACAACGACGCTGATTTCGTCGCGACCGTCAGCAGCCGCAGCAGTCGCCCGAACTACCGGATGATCGTGATCGGTATCATCATCGGCGTCCTCGGCATCGGCGGCATCGTGACCGGCGTCGCGACGAGGCTGCCCATCGTCGGTGTGATCGGTTTCGTCATCATGTTCGTCGGGGTTCTGCTCGCGCTCACCCGATCGAAGGGCATCGGACCTGCGGTTGATGAAGGCCGAACGTCGGGCCGCAATCATGCTGGATTCATGGATCGGATGAACGAGCGCTGGGACAAGCGGCAGGAGGGGCACGGCAACTAGACGCTGCCGTGCGAAGGGTCGACAGGGTCGGCCCTATTTTTTTGCCCAGAATCGGGCATATTCTGAAAAGTCTCCTCCACTGTCACGAACTCGCTATTTCCCTGACATAGCAGGGGAGTAGTTCTCGGCCTGGGGAGGAAATTCCCAAATATCGTTGTTTCGTGGTGGAAAGTGGAGTAAAGTGGAGCACACCTGAATCCGGGCCGGAGAACGAGGGGGTGCATCGCGTGTTCCTTGGCACCTACGCCCCCAAGCTCGACGAGAAGGGCCGCATCATCCTTCCGGCGAAGTTCTGGGACGAGCTCGAGGCCGGCATCGTCATCACCCGCGGTCAGGAGCGCTGCCTGTTCGTCTACAGCACGCGCGAGTTCGAGGAACTGCACGAGAAGATCCGCCAGGCCCCCGTCACGAGCAAGAAGTCCCGCGACTACCTGAGGCTGTTCCTCTCCGGTGCGCATTCCGAGGTTCCCGACAAGCAGCACCGGGTCACGATCCCCGCACTCCTGCGCGGCTACGCCGGCCTGGACCGCGAGCTCACCGTGATCGGTGCGGGCAACCGCGCCGAGATCTGGGACACCGAAGCCTGGAACAACTACTACACCGAGCAGGAAAGCAGCTTCTCCGAGATCACGGAGGAGGTGATCCCCGGACTCTTCTAGCGCCTCGCCCCTGACTCCCAGCCGAGTCCGGCCCTGACACACTTCCCCGGTGCCAGGTCCGGTGCGGATGGGGATCAGGAGCCAGGGGCTACCCGGAACGCCATGACAGAACCCGAGAACCCAGGCACCCCGATCCACACTCCGGTGATGATCGAGCGCACCATCGAACTGCTGTCTCCGGCACTGGGCCGGGCGGGAGCCGTGCTCGTCGACGCGACCCTCGGCATGGCGGGCCATGCCGAGGCGTTCCTCCAGCGCTTCCCCGAGCTGACCCTCGTCGGGATCGACCGCGACCCGGATGCCCTCGCGATCGCCGCGGAGCGCCTCGCACCGTTCGCCGATCGCATCCACCTCGTCCACGCCGTCTACGACCAATTCGAATCGGTGCTGAACGATCTGGGCATCGCCGAGGCCTCCGGCATCCTGTTCGACCTCGGCGTCTCCTCCCTGCAACTGGACCGGGTGGAGCGCGGATTCTCCTATGCGAAGGATGCGCCGCTGGACATGCGGATGGACAAGACGTCGCCGCTCACCGCCGAGCGGATCCTCGCCGAGTACAGCGAGAGCGAACTGCGCCGCATCTTCTACCAGTACGGCGAGGAGAAGCTCGCTCCCCGGTACGCCAAGCGGATCGTCGAGCGCCGGGAGCAGACGCGACTCGTCCGTTCCGCTCAACTCGTCGAGCTCATCGCCGCTGCGACACCGGCGGCGGCGCGCAGGACCGGGCACCCCGCCAAGCGGGTGTTCCAGGCATTGCGCATCGAGGTGAACCAGGAGCTCGCCGTGCTCGAACGTGCGATTCCTGCCGCCATCGAGGCGCTCGAGATCGGGGGAAGGATCGTCGTGCTCGCCTACCAGTCGCTGGAGGACCGCATCGTCAAGCACGCCTTCGCGGCCGGCGCGGCATCCACGGCCCCTGCGAGGCTGCCGGTGGAGCTGCCGGAACACCGCCCGCAGCTGCGGCTCCTCGTGCGCGGCGCCGAACTGGCCAGCGACACGGAGAAGGCCGAGAACCCGCGCGCCACCCCGGTGCGGCTCCGCGCGGCGGAACGCGTGAGGCGCGCAGCATGAGCGCCGTCGCCAGCGTGCTTCCCGCTCGCCAGCCGGC
>DATCXP010000231.1:0-7632 GCA_036565765.1 Terrimesophilobacter sp. | reverse complement strand
AGGCGGAAACACCGACCTGGCCGACGGAGTACTCCTCTGCCGCCACCACCACATGCTCCTCCACAACAACCACTGGAACATCAGCCGGCGCGACCACCAGTACTGGCTGACCCCACCCCCCGACATCGACCCCGGACAGAGACCACGACCCCTGCCCACCAAGAGCGCCGCCCTCCACGACCTCCAACAAGAACGACAACAGGAACAAGCGCACGAACGACAACAGGAACGGGAACGCGCTCGCTCGGCTTGAGAGCACTCGGTGAGAGCACACGAACTGAGGCACGCAGGCGTAGCGACCTGGCAGGCTCAACACGACGCGCGTGCCCGATCGCGCGAAGGCCGGCACCGGTCAAGGCGGACGCCGCAGAGTGCACAGCATTTCCCGAGGTCGCGACGTACGCTTGAGTGATGCAACTCAGCGATATCGCCCTCACCACGATCGACGGCGAAGCAGCGACCTTCGGCGACTACGAGAGCAAGGCAGTCCTCGTGGTGAATGTTGCATCGAGGTGCGGCTTCACACCCCAGTACGCGGGTCTCGAGAAGCTCTACGAGCAGTACGGCGAGCGCGGTCTGACCATCCTCGGGTTCCCGTGCAACCAGTTCATGTTCCAGGAACCGGGCAGCAACGAGGACATCAAGGAGTTCTGCTCCACGAACTACGACGTCACTTTCCCCCTGTTCGACAAGATCCACGTCAACGGAAAGAGCCAGCACCCGCTCTACGCAGAACTCACCAAGGTCGCGGATGCCGAGGGCAAGGCCGGCAAGGTCAAGTGGAACTTCGAGAAGTTCCTCGTTTCGGGCGACGGCGAAATCCATCGCTTCCGCAGCGATGTCGAGCCGGAGTCGCCAGAGGTCATCGACGCGATCGAGGGCGCGCTCGCCTCAGCCGCTGCTTGACCGGCGTCACCTAGTCGGCGTCACTCGGGAACACCCGTTTGTACCTGCGCCCATCCGACAACTGCACGGTACGCGATTCAAGCGTCCCCCGACTGATCCGCAGGTAGACAGCCTGCGCGCTCACGCCGAACGTTCGAGCGGCCTCCGCAACCGAAAGCCCCGGCAAATCGGTCGGAACGTTGCTCGGGCGCACCGCACGTTTGCGACCCGCCTCATGCCGCGCGGCGATCTCCTCATCGCTCCCCTGCCACCGCCACTTCGCCGCGGCGGGCTTCAACCCGCCAGCGGCAGCGATCTCGTCCCACGACGCGCCAGCGGCCAGGGCATCGCGGGCGGCCTTCAGCGTCGCCGGCTCACGCTCGAGAGCGACGACCAGACCCCGGATGCCGCGCAACCGATCGAGTGGATCCGGCTTGACATCCGCCCGATCGCCAGTGCCCAGCCGTTCGAGCGCCAGGCGGGACTCATCGGAGAGGAACGGCATGATGCGGCCATGCTAGCCGACCCCGTCCGGGCGTCTCCCACATGAAGGCATTCTGTGCATCCGGCATCGCACCCGCCCGTAATCACTTGTGCAGACTCCCTCAATGCCTTCATTTGGGATGAGGGCCTCTGGGGTGGATGCGAAAGCGTCGGGTGCGCGGGGAGCGAGCGGAAAGCGCAACGCGCTACTGCGGCATCCTCTTCTGCGGGTACGGCGGCTCATGCCGGGAGAGCTGCTCGACGAAGGCGGCGATCCGGCGCTCGCGCGCGGCAGGATTCGTGAGCTGACTGAGGCGGAAGTACAACGCGTACCGGTTCTGCGAGGTGAGCACGTCGTACATGGCCTGCGCTTCGGGCACCGCGGCGATCGCGTCAAGAAGATCGGCCGGCAGCTGGGCATTCGCCGATCCGGCGTACGCCCGATCCCAGCGCCCGTCCGCCTTCGCCGCCTCGACCGCGGCCCAGCCCGCCGGACGCATCCTGCCCTCGTCGGCAAGCCGCTCCACGTGCCCGACGTTGCGCAGCGACCAGATACTGCGCGGCCCGCGCGGCAGGAAACGCTGGAAGGTGCTCTCGGCGTCGCGCCGCCCGACCTGTCCATCGATCCAGCCGAAACACAGGGCCTCATCGAGCGCAGCATCGTAGGACAGCGCGGTCACCGTGCCACCCTTGCGGGACAGGACGAGGCGCACGCCGGGCGAGGAGTCGTGATTCTCCTCCAGCCAGGAACGCCAGGCGGCGGCATCCGGAAGCAGCAACTCCGGCAGTTCTGCGGCCATGCACCGAGACTACGCGGTACCGGCGGCCGAGCGAATCTCTGGCGGCGAAGTTAGGCTCGATGCATGGACAAGAAACTCGTCAAGGAACCGGATGCCCACCGCTACACCCTCCGTATCGACGGCGAGCTGGCGAGCTCGGTCGACTACTCCGTGGCCGGGAACTCGATCTCGTTCACCCACACCTTCACGAACCCCAAGCTGCGAGGCCAGGGCTTCGCCGCGGACATCGTCGAATTCGCCGTCGACGACGTCGAATCGACGACCGACTATCGCGTCGTTCCGATGTGCTGGTACGTCGGGAAATGGTTCGACGAGCACCCGGAACGCGCGGACCTGCTGACCCGCTGAGAGGCTTACCGTGCCGCCAGGAGTGCCAGCAGCGCGAGCGCGTATGCCGCGGCCGCATCATTCGGAGCGTCGAAATGCGCCAGTTCGCCACGCTGCGAGGAGTCGTGCGCCGATGCGCCCGGCAGAAGGATCTCGCAGCGGTAAACGCCACCGATATGAGCGAGGGAACGGAACGCCGACCCGAGCAGCTCGCGCAACTGCGCCTCTCGGGGCAGCCACAGCGCGTTCTCGAGCGCAACGGAGTCGAGGGCCCACTCGGTCGTCCCGTTGAAGCCGAGGATCGTCCCGGTATCGAACTCGTGCGCCTCGATCGTCATGTCGCTCACCGTGAACACCTCGCCGCCGAGCTCGGCGCTCTCGATGCTGAACGCGTCGCCCGACGCCGGATGCCAGACGAGCCCGGCATCGCGCAGCCTTCTCGCGAGGTCGACAGAGATCATGTCTCCATCGTTCCATCCCTGGGCATCCACTGTTGGCAAACTCAGCAACCGCTGAGCCTGGCGGTCGGCGCAGGCACGCGGGAGAATCGATGACTGTGCGCAGACACGTCGTCGTGAGCGGCCAGGTGCAGGGCGTAGGATTCCGCTACGCCGCCCAGGCAGAGGCCACCCGTCTCCACCTGGGCGGTTTTGCGCGCAACCTTCCTGATGGGAGCGTCGAGGTCGAGATCGAAGGTTCCGAGGAGGCAGTCGCCCGGATGCTGGAGTGGCTGGGTACCGGCCCCGCCTGGGCCCGCGTCGACGCACTCGACACGCGGGACGTCGAGGCGCGCGGCGAGACCGACTTCGACATCCGACGGTGAGCGGAGCCCCGCGTTACGCGTGAGGGCCGACCGGCACCATTCCGATCGAGAGCTCCGCATCGCCCTCCAGAATTTCGCCGAGGCGCTGCGCCTGCTTCTCCAGGGCCGCTCGGTGACGCTTCGTGAGCTTCACGAGCGGCTCGACCGTGACCGCGATCCTCGGCACCCCCCTGCGGCTCCCGGATCGCCTCTGATGCCATACCCCGGCGACCACCCCGTCCAGGAGCATCACCGGGAAGTTCCCGGCCTGGCCGCGCGCGAGGGCACGGTCGAACGCCGGCCCGGGGAACAGCTTTCCCCGCGGCTGGCTGCCGACGACGTAGGGGTCGAAGTAGGGCAGAAGGCGGATACCCGACCCCGCCTCGGCGGGGAACTCGGTGTCTCCCGCGTTCACCCAGGCTACGGAGTCGGCCGACCCGGCGTCCGCCACCTCGACCCGCTCGAGCTTCGCCCGCTCGAACACCGGCCCGACCCGGCTCAGGGGTGTGGCGAGCCACCGCGCGTAGTCGGCCTGGGTCGCTGGACCGTAGGAGTGGAGGTAGGCGCGCAGCAACAGTGCCTCGGCGTCCGGAACCGTGGCGAAGGCAGGGGGCCGGGTGTAGCTGACCTTCGTCCCACGGTTCTGGCCGAAACAGAGCGCCCCACGATATGCGGCAGGCGCGATGGCCTGCCGCCAGCGAGCCCAGAAGCCGTTGAACCCCGGCACCGTGAGTTCGCCGGCCCAGGAGCCGAGACGCGCCATGACCTCGGCTCCGAGCTCGTCAGTGGTGAGGGCGACCGGGGGCGAGCCCTCGGAATGCTCCAGCGCGTCGGCGATCGCGGCGACCACCTCATCCGTCTGCTCCGGGCTCAGGCGAACGCCCTCCGGAAGGCCCGAATGCTCGGGGAGGGCACTGAGCGCTCCGAGCCACATCCCGAGCTCGCTCGCCGGCAGGAGGTGAACCGTTCCGCGCGGGCCGACGGTCTTCACGAGGCTCCCGCCCGCCGACAGCGCCTCCTGAACCCACGTCCGGGTCGCTTTCTCGACTCTCAGGCCGATCGACATCTCGGCGGCCGACATGATCTGCGCGTGCGCGCCGACCATCGCCGACACCGCCTCCTCCACCGCGGTTAGTGTCCCTCCGACGAAGGGACGGATCAGCCCGTGGCGGGCGAGACGTCGCGCGAGAACCTCGCTCCATCCGACTCGCATGGCGAAACTCTAGCTCCGGCTAGTGACGTGGAGCCCCGCTGAGCACTACGGTGGAGCAAACCGAGTAGGCCTCGCCGACTCTTCGCATACCCATAGGAGAAACAATGGCGCTTCCCTGGAAACTGCATGGCGACGGAAAGGATGTCTCGGCTGACGCCATCATCCTTCCCGAGGAGAGGCTGACCTGGCTGAGAACCATCGGGTTCGGCGGGCAGCACGTCGTCGCGATGTTCGGCGCGACCTTCCTCGTCCCGATCATCACCGACTTCCCGCCCGCGACGACGCTGCTCTTCTCCGGTATCGGAACACTGCTGTTCCTGATCATCACGGCGAACAAGCTTCCGAGCTATGTCGGATCGTCGTTCGCGTTCATCGCCCCGATCCTCGCGGCGACCGCATCGGGCGGCAAGGGCGTCGCACTCGGCGGCGTGATCGTGACCGGTGCGGTGCTCGCGATCGTCGGCATCATCGTGCACCTGTCCGGCACGAAATGGATCAACCTCCTGCTGCCTGCCGTCGTGAGCGGTTCGATCGTCGCGCTCATCGGGTTCGCACTGGCACCGGTTGCCAAGCAGAACTTCGACAAGTCGCCGATCGTGGCATTCGTGACGCTGCTCGCCGTCATCCTGTGCGCCGTGCTGTTCAAGGGATTCATCGGAAGGCTCTCGATCCTCGTCGGTGTCATCGTCGGCTACATCGCCGCGGTCATCGCCGGTCAGGTCGACTTCAGCAAGATCGGCGACGCCGCCTGGGTCGGCCTGCCGGAGTTCACGACCCCCGTGTTCGATGCGCAGTACCTGCCGGTGTACCTGATGTTCCTGCCGGTCGTGCTGGCGCTCGTCGCGGAGAACGTCGGTCACATCAAGGGCGTCGGCCAGCTCATCGAACGGGACCTCGACCCGTTGACCGGACGCGCCCTTTTCGCCGACGGATTCGCCACCGTGATCGCCGGATTCGGCGGCGGTTCAGCGACGACGACGTACGGTGAGAACATCGGCGTGATGGCCGCGACGAAGATCTTCTCGACTGCCGCCTACTGGGTGGCCGGCATCACCGCGATTCTGCTCGGCCTGTCCCCGAAGGTCGGCGAGATCATCAACACGATCCCGCCCGGGGTCATCGGCGGCGTCACGACCGCCCTGTACGGCCTGATCGGCATCATCGGTGTCCGGATCTGGGTCGAGGGCAAGGTCGACTTCTCCCGCCCGAAGAACCAGATGACGGCCGGCGTCGCGCTCGTCATGGGCATCGCCGGGTACACGCTCACCTTCGGCAAGGCGGAGTTCGGTGGCATCATCATGGGCACGGTCGCCGCAGTCGTGATCTATCACCTCATGAACGCGCTGGAGCGGCTGCGCGGTGGAGCGCCGGCGGCCAGGAAGGCCCACCAAACCGAGAAGGTCAATTAGCTCACATCGCACGCGGGGGGCGCCTACTCGGCGTCCCCCGTTCTCCCCCACATCCGCCCCCATGTCGCTGGCGCGGAATTAGCGACACCCCAGCTCGAGGGGAAGCCGGATCCGGGTCGATTGCCTAGACTCGGAGAAATCCGACTGACCCGAATCAGTGGAGAGGACTCCTGTTATGGTGCCTGACCAGCCGACATCCGTACCCGCAGGTTGGTACCCCGACCCGCGCGGTGTCGCTGAGTTGCGCTGGTGGGACGGTCGGGACTGGACCGACAGCGTTCACCCTCCGGTGACCCCTCCCCTCGTCGAACCTCCGGTCATGCCGACTGCGCCCGAACCTGCCGTGGAGCTGAGCGCCGAGCCGGGCGCCGGGCCGGCCGAGGTTCCGGATCTTGGGCTCGATTTTCCGCCGCCGCCTATGAGGCCACCGGACGATGACGAGGCCATGAAGGTCCCCCCGCGCGTCTACGACCTCGATGACATTTCGCCCGACCCGGTTCGCATCGCACCTGTCGAGGCCGAGCCGGAAATCGCGGAGCCGGTAATCGCAAAGCCGGTAATTGCGGAGCCGATAATCGCAGAGCCGGTAATTTCGGAGCCGATTACGGCGGTGCCGGTCGCGGCAGAGCCGACTTCAGCTCCCCCCATGTTCGAAGCGCCCGTCCCGGTACCGCAGGTTCCCGAGACATCGGCACCGGCGGCGGCGCCTGCCGTCTACTCGGCGCCCGGGGTGGCGGAATCTGCGCCTGTCGCACCGCTCGTCGAGCCCTCTGCACCCGTTGCCGCTCCCACGATCCCAGATCCCGCCGTCCCAGATCCCGTCGTCCCAGGCCCCGTCGTCCCAGACCCCGTCGTCCCAGCGGCCGAGCCGGGGCCGACGGCCGCCTACTCCGACAACCTCCCCTCGCGTCGCGAGCTTCGCGAGCGTGGCGGCGCGAGCGCCGCGAGCGAACCGGTGACCTCTGAGCCGGTACCCGACACCTCCACCCCGACCTCGTTCGACTGGCTCCCGAGCGCTGCCGCGACCCCGGCGCCCGTGACGGCGGCGCCGGCGGCACCAACGTCCGCGACTCCAGTCTCCGCGGCTCCAGCCTCCGCAGATCCGGTGACCGCAGCTCCGGCCCCCGCTACTCCTGTGGAAGCTCCCACCGCGGCCTGGCCCGCCGAGCCCAGCGCGCCGGAACTGGACCAGGAGGAGCCGTACGGCAAGCCGCCGACTCGAACATCGACGACGAGTGGCTGGTTCATCGCCCTCATGCCGCTGTTCGCTGGGATCCTCTCGGTCGGCGCCGTCAAGGGAGCGGAGAACTACCCGAGATACCTCCCGTTCGAATGGTGGGCTCTCGTGGGCGGCGTTGTCGTCGTGCTCTACCTCGTCACGCTGCTGCTCGCGGCCGCCGACCGGAGGAAGCTCGACGAGGACGGCCACGCCTACCCCGCGCACGGGGCCTGGGCGTTCCTGACCGCGCCGGTCTACCTGATCGCGCGCACTCTCGCGGTGAAGCGCGAGACCGGGCGCACATCCGTGCTGCTGTGGGTGTGGTTGGTATTCGCCGCGCTGCTCGTCGGCGGGTACTTCTTGACGGACTATCTCGCCCCGGGGTTGCTCGCGGCGTACACGCTGCCGTTCCTGTAGCGCCCGGCACTCAGGTGCTTGTTCGCGGGTGCCCCCTTCGAGGCTCGCTGCGCTCGCACCTCAGGGAGCGGAGTCGG
>DATCXP010000208.1:0-5576 GCA_036565765.1 Terrimesophilobacter sp. | reverse complement strand
CGGCGGACGTAGAAGCTCCCGAACCCGATCAGACCGGGGATGGCGAAGAACAGGGCGAACACATCCCCCGTTGTCGCAATCCAGGTCACCCCGCCGGCGATCAGGAGGAGGATGAAGACCGTTCCGCCGCTGAGCACGAGCGAGCCGATCAGCCGGCCCAGGTTCAGCTTCACGATGGACTCCGGCGGTGCGGCGTCCGGGTCGAGCTCCGGCGCGAGCAGTTCGCTGACCCGGCGGTCCAGCACGCTCTGGCCGGGAATGGCAGCGGTCGGCGCGGATGACTGCCGCGTACCGGAGGCGAGCCGCAGGATCTCCCGGCGCAGGTCATCCGCCGCGGCCGAGCCGAGGTAGGAGAGCTGCACGTTCGCGTCCTGGCCGGCCTGGTTGATCTCGAGCTTCGCGGCGCCAAACAGGCGCGCGAAGAATGGCCGCACGATGTTGATGCCCTGGATGCGGTCGAGCCTTGCCTTGCGATTCGTGCGGAACAGGATGCCGCTGCGTACCTCGACGACCTCGTTCGTGATCCGGAACATGTGCATGCGCCAGGAGAAGTAGAACCCGACGATGAGCACGACGAGCACGACCGCGACGGCGAGCAGCGCCCACCCCACGAGCCCGTGGCTCAGGATGTAGTCGACCGGGTCGCGCTCCTGCGGGATGGAGGGGATCAGGAAGTCGAGGATGCGCTCCCGCAGGTTCGCGATCACGACACCGAGGATGGCGATGAGCGCGATGCCGCCCTTCAGCAGCGGCGAGGCGGGATGCAGGCGGTGCCACTCGCCGTCGGTGAGCGTCGTTCTGCTCCCTGACGCGGCCGCCGCAGGCGGCCGGCTCGAAGGCGGCAGCGCATCGCTTGGTTCACTTCGAGACGCCGGCTCCCGACCGTCGAGACGACGGTCGGCGCTGGGGGCACGCGAAGGCCAGAAATGGCCTTCGCTGCTATGTGCCCCGCGCTCCTCAGGGAGCGGGACGCCGCCGTGTTCGTCCGTCACAGGCCTGCCCTGCGGGTCTCGGCGAGTGCGACGAGCTGGTCGCGCAGCGCGTCGGCATCCGCCTCGGGCAGCCCCGGGATCGTCACGCCGGTCGACGCGGCGGCCGTCACGAACCTCAGTTCGCTCAGGCCGAGCGCGCGGATCAGCGGCCCGCGGTTGATGTCGACGAGCTGCATGCGCCCGTAGGGGACCGCGACGAAGCGCTGGAACAGGATGCCACGGCGGAACAGCAGGTCGTCGTCGCGCAGCTGGTACCCGATCGCGCGCACTCTCCGAGGGATCAGCACGAGCACGACGACCGCTATCGCCGCGACCGCGGCGACGAGCCAGGGGGCGAACGGCCAGCCGGTGACGTTGAGCAGCAGAGCTGCGCCGACGAACACCGCGGTGCCGATGAGCGCCCCGACGTACTCGGCCACGATGAGTTTCGGCGACACCCGCTGCCAGCTCGCGGGGGTCAGTTCCAGTCGATCTGTCATGGGGTTCCTCTGGCTCCTGGGGGCTCGGGTCCTGGGGGCTCGAGTCCGTCCCGGCTCACGCCTTGACCGGCCCCTTGCCTGGGTCGTCGTCGTCATGCGGCGGGACCGTGCACATCCGCTCCGCCACGAGACCGGCGGCGAGAAGCACCCCCGCACCGACGACCGTCGCAATCACCTGCGCCACCGAGCCTACCCCGATGATCGAGCGGGTCAGCAGGTAGGCGAGCACGCCTAACCCGAAGCCGGCGATGAGGGCGCCCGTGAGCGCACAGGCCTTCGCAAGCATCACGATGCGGGTCGCGTAGAACGGGTCGACGCGCGGCTTGCCGTTCCCGCGCGTCATCCTCCGGATCGGGACGGCGAGGGTCACCACGATGCCGCCGATCACCGGGAGGGCGATCGCGAGAGTAATCGGAAGGTTCACGATCGGCCTGCCGCTTGCCGCCAGTGCGATCTCCAGCAGGGCGCCGACCGCGCCGCCGATGACGGCGAGGATCAGCAGCGACGAGACCCGCGTGTGCTTCATCGCTCCCCCCGCACGAACAGCGGAGCGGCGGGGAAGTCGGTGACCGCGTCGGTGCTCGCGGCAAGAAGCTCGGCGATTCTGCCATGGCCGGGCAGCACGGCGTTCGGCTGGACCTGTGCCCAGGGCGCGAGCACGAAGGCACGCTCCCAGGCGCGCGGATGCGGGAGCGTGATGGTCTCGTTCTCGCGGGTGAGTCCGCCGAAGTCGATCACATCGAGGTCGAGGGTGCGGTCTCCCCACACCTCGTTCCGCACCCTGCCGAAGCGCGCCTCGATGCCGTGCAGGGCGGCGAGAAGCTCCTCCGGCTCGAGCGCGACTCTCGCGAGCACGATCGCGTTGAGGTAACTCGGCGCGCTCTCATCGACGCCGTGAGGTTTGAGGGCGGGTGTCTCGACGATGCCGGAGACACCCGTTACACGCACGTTGTCGAGTGCGTCGATCGCCAGCACCGCGTCCCGCAACAGCTGTTCGCGGTCGCCTTGGTTGCTGCCGAGAGCGATGACCGCGGGGAGTACGACGCGCTGGCGGATCACCGGCGGCTCCTGGTGATGGTCACCGAGACGTCGTCGAACGGCACCGTGATGGGCGCGTGCGGTTTGTGCACGGTCACGGTGACGGAGTCCGCGGCCGGGAAGTCGAGGACGAGGGTGGCGATCCGCTCGGCGAGAGTCTCGATCAGGTCGACCGGGTCCCGTTCGATCGCCGCGACGACCTGCTCGGCGAGGATGCCGTAGTGCAGGGTCTTGTCCAGTTCGTCAGTGTCCGCCGCCGCCGACAGGTCGGCGACCACCGTGAGGTCGACGACGAACTCCTGGCCGTCGCGCCTCTCGTGCTCGAAGACGCCGTGGTGCCCGGTGGCCCGCAGCCCGGTCAGGGTCAGCTGATCCCCGCTCATCGCCTGCCCGCTCATCGTCTGCCCGCTCCGAGCGCGCGGGGGGCCGGCGCCCGCCCGTCGTTCCAGGCCTCCCACACCTGAAGAGCGGCGAGTGTGCCCGCGACATCGTGCACGCGAACGCCCCACACGCCGGACTCCGCCGCGAGCGCGCTGATCGTCGCGGTCGCCGGGTCGCGGTCTCCCATGGGCGCGCCCTCCGGAACCAGGTCGCCCAGGAATCGTTTGCGCGAGGCGCCGATCAGGATGCGGTGGCCGAGCGTCTCGAGCTCGCGCAGCCTACCGAGCAACTGCCAATTGTGCTGCGCGGTCTTCGCGAAGCCGAGTCCGGGGTCGAGGATGACGCGTTCCGGCCGCACACCGGCGACGATCAGTTCGGCGACCCGGTGCTTGAGCTCGTTGCGGACGTCGCGCACGACATCCGTGTACACGGCTGCGGCATCCATGTCGGCGCTGTGGCCGCGCCAGTGCATGGCGACGTATTCGACGCCCGTCTCGGCGATGACACGCGCCATTCCGCGGTCGGCCAGCCCGCCGGAGACGTCGTTCACGAGCACCGCGCCGATCTCGACCGCTGCCGCGGCCGTTGCGGCGTTCATGGTGTCGACACTCACGTTGATGCCCCGGTCGACGAGTTCGCGGATCACCGGCAGCACCCGGGCCTGCTCCTTCTCGACGGGCAGGCGCTCGGCGCCGGGCCTGGTCGATTCCCCGCCGACGTCGATGACGTTCGCCCCCGCCTCGACCATCTGCACGGCGTGGCCGACGGCGTCGTCGAAGTTGTGGAACAGTCCGCCGTCGCTGAAGGAGTCCGGCGTGACGTTGAGGATGCCCATGATGGCCGGGCGCTCGGCCACCGATCGGGTTCTTCCGGTTCTGATCCGCATTCCGTTACCCCTTCCCGATCAGTGCCATCGCCTCGGCGCGTTCCGCCGGGTTCGCCAGCGCTCCGCGCGTGGCGACCGTGACGGTCGAGCTTCTGGCCTGCCGGGCGCCGCGCGCCGTGACGCAGCCGTGCACCGCGTCGAGGACCACGAGAACACCGAGCGCGTCGAGGCCGGTTTCGATCGCGTCAGCGATCTGCTCGGTGAGGCGCTCCTGGAGCTGAGGGCGGGAGGCGAGAGTTTCGACCACGCGGGGAAGTTTACCGAGACCGACGACCCGGTCGCGAGGGAGATACGCGAGGTGGGCGACCCCGACGAAGGGAAGCAGGTGGTGTTCGCAGACGGAACGGAAGTCGATGTCCCGCAACAGGATGAGCTCGCCCGGCCGATTGCCGGCATCCGTCAACGCCGCCGTCTCCCGCAGGTGGATGCGCGGGTCGACCCCGATGCCGGAGAAGAACTCGCCGTACGCCTCCGCGACTCTCGCCGGGGTGTCGCGCAGGCCGGCACGGCTCGGGTCTTCTCCGATGGCGAGAAGCAGTTCAGAGACCGCGGCCCGGATGCGCGCGTCATCGACGCCGCGGCCGGCGGCGTTGCTGCCGGTTTCGGCGTCGCTCCCGGCCACGGGGCGCTACGCTGTCGCGATTCCGGGTGCCTGGCGGCGGGGTGCCCGCTTCGGCTTGGGCGTCGAGTCGACGCCGCCATCCACGATGCCCTCATCGATCGGGGCCTTTGTCGGCAGGGCGACCGGCGGGCGCTTGGACACCGGGCGGTCGGTGCTCGACAGCCACTGCGGGCGCTCCGGGAGCCGCTTCACCTTCGCGAAGATCTCCGCGAGCTGGTTGTGGTCGAGCGTCTCCTTCTCGAGCAGTTCCGTGGCGAGGTTGTCGAGGATGTCGCGGTTGTCGTTGAGCACCTTCCAGGCCTCGTCGTGCGCCTGCTCGATGAGCTTGCGCACCTCGGCGTCGACCTTCTCGGCGAGCGTCTCGGAGTAGTCGCGCTGGTGGCCCATGTCGCGGCCGAGGAACACCTCGCCGCTCGACTGGCCGAGCTTGATGGCGCCGACGTTCGCGCTCATCCCGTATTCGGTCACCATCTTGCGGGCGATCGCGGTGGCCTTCTCGATGTCGTTGCTCGCGCCGGTCGTCGGGTCGTGGAACACGATCTCCTCGGCGACCCGGCCGCCCATCGCGTAGGCGAGCTGGTCGAGCAGCTCGTTGCGGCTGACCGAGTACCGGTCCTCGAGTGGCAGCACCATGGTGTAGCCGAGCGCCCTGCCGCGGGGAAGGATCGTGACCTTCGTCACGGGGTCGGTGTGGCGCATGGATGCCGCCGCGAGCGCGTGGCCGCCCTCGTGGTAGGCCGTAATGAGCTTCTCCTCGTCGCGCATCACGCGGGTGCGGCGCTGCGGCCCGGCCATGACCCGGTCGACGGCCTCGTCCAGCGCCCGGTTGTCGATCAGCTGGGCGTTGGAGCGGGCGGTGAGCAGCGCTGCCTCGTTCAGCACGTTCGCGAGGTCGGCGCCGGTGAAGCCGGGCGTCTTGCGCGCGAGCACTTCGAGGTCGACTCCGGCTGCCATCGGCTTGCCCTTCGAGTGCACCTCGAGGATCTTCTTGCGGCCGAGCAGGTCCGGTGCGTCGACGCCGATCTGCCGGTCGAAGCGGCCCGGGCGCAGCAGGGCCGGGTCGAGGATGTCAGGGCGGTTCGTCGCGGCGATCAGGATGACGTTCGTCTTGACGTCGAATCCGTCCATCTCCACGAGCAGCTGGTTGAGTGTCTGCTCGCGCTCGTCGTGGCCGCCGC
>DATCXP010000207.1:0-7693 GCA_036565765.1 Terrimesophilobacter sp. | reverse complement strand
AGTCGACGGCTTCAGCACGACGGTGGGATCCGCGGAGGCCTCCGGCATGGACGGCGCCATCGGGGCAGTGGGTGCGGGGTTGTCGTCGGGCCTGGCGGCGGCGGGCGCGGCCGGGGTCACCGGTGAGGCCGGGGTCGCCGGTGCGACCGGGTGCTGCGGCTCATGCCGGGCGATGTAGAGCTGGGCGGCGCGGGTGCCGACCAGAAGGAAGCGCACGAGCAGGAACAGCACCGCGATCGTCACGGTCAGGCAGAGTATCCAGGCGAGTCCGGCCACGATGTTCGCGAAGATGCCGATCAGCCCGTGGCCGAAGCCCCATCCGAAATCAGGATTCCACACTGGCTCATTCCTCCAACTCGTCGATGTCTTGATCCTTCAGTACCGTGCCGACCGCGATCGCGACCGTGAGGGCCCAGCTGATCCACATCAGGGCGAGGCGCCAGTCGCGCGGCCCCCTTCTCGTCGCCTGCACGGTGCTCCATCCGCCGAACAGGGCGCTGAGCATGGTGCCGCTGAAGATGAACTTTCGCACGGGTCAACGCTACCGTGTCGGCCGTTGGGCAGGTACCCCGCCTCGACTCTCGATGCGTTCTCGGAGGAACGGATGTCCGAGTCTCAGCGCGGCAGCAGCCCGAGCGAGCGCACCGCGTCGCGCTCGGCGACCAGTTCTGCGACCGAGGCGTCGATGCGCTGCCGGGAGCGCTCGTCGATCTCCAGGCCCTCGACGATGTTCCAGCGCCCGCCGACCGAGCGCACCGGGAACGAGGAGACGAGCCCCTCCGGCACGCCGTACGAGCCGTCGGAGACGACGCCGGCCGAAGTCCAGCCGTCGCCGGTTCCGTTGACCCAATCGAACACGTGGTCGATCGCGGCACTCGCCGCCGACGCCGCCGAGGATGCGCCACGCACCGAGATGATCTCCGCTCCGCGGTTCGCAACGCGCGGTATGAACTCGTTCTCGAGCCAGGCCGTATCGACCAGCTCCGTCACCGGGCGTCCGTCGACCGTCGCGTTCTGGACATCCGGATACTGGGTTGCCGAGTGATTGCCCCAGATCGTGAGGCCGCGGATGCTGTCCACCGGTACCGCCAGCTTCGCCGAGAGCTGGGCGACGGCTCGGTTGTGGTCGAGCCGGGTCATCGCCGTGAACCGCTCGGCCGGGATGTCCGGTGCGTGAGCGCTCGCCACCAGGGCGTTCGTGTTCGCCGGGTTGCCGACGACGAGCACACGCACGTCGTCCGCGGCGCCCGCGTTGATGGCCGATCCCTGCGGCCCGAAGATGCCGCCGTTGGCCTCCAGGAGGTCTGAACGCTCCATGCCGGGGCCGCGAGGGCGCGCCCCGACGAGAAGGGCGATATTGGCGCCGTCGAAGGCGCGCTTCGCGTCATCCGTGACCTCGAGCCCGCGCAGGAGCGGGAACGCGCCGTCCTGCAGCTCGAGCGCCGTGCCCTCTGCCGCAGCGATGCCCTGAGGGATCTCGAGGAGCCGGAGGCTCACCGGTCTGCCGGGCCCGAGCAGGTTCCCCGCGGCGATGCGGAAGAGCAGCGCGTAGCCGATCTGACCGCCCGCCCCGGTGACGGTCACGGTGGTGGGTTGACTCATGATTCCAGCCTAAAGACCCCGGCCCGCATCCGATCCCGAATGTCTAGGCTGTAACCGTGGCTGAGCGATTCGCCGACCGTGAGGATGCCGGGCTCGCGCTGGCCGAGGAATTGCGAGAGTTTCGCGGCCAGGCCGGGCTGATCGTGCTCGGGCTGCCCCGCGGTGGGGTGCCCGTCGCGAGCATCGTCGCGCGGTCGCTGGGTGCGCCGCTCGACGTGATCGTCGTTCGCAAGATCGGCGTTCCCGGTCAGCCGGAGGTGGCGATGGGGGCGATCGCGTCGATCGCGGGATCGATCGTGACCGTGCAGAATCCGTCAGTGCTGCGGCAGCTCGGAGGTGCGCGCTTCCAGCCGGCCTTCGATGAACGTGCTGCGCGCGAGCGGGAAGAGCTCGAGCGGCGGCAGCGGGAGTACCGCGCCGGGCGGCCGCCCCTGGACGTCTCGGGCAAGACGGTCATCCTGGTGGACGACGGCATGGCGACCGGGGCGACCATGCGGGCGGCGGTCATGGCACTGCGGCCGGCCGGTGCCGAGCGGATCGTTGTGGCGGTTCCGGTCGCCGACGCCGAGGTCTGTGCGGAGTTCGCGACGCTCGTCGACCGAGTCGTGTGCGTGTCGATGCCCGATTCGTTCTGGGCGGTGGGGCAGGCCTACATCGACTTCTCGCAGACCAGCGACGATGAGGTGCGGGCGCTGTTGGGGGTCTAGTCGGCTCGCGGGAACGGCTCGTACAGCGTGCCGGCCCCGACACGGTTGGCGAAGTTGTGAAGTGCGTGATCGCGAAGTCCCTCATCTCCAACGAGGTGCGCCGCCGCAGCAACCTGCAGCGAGAGCGAAGCGCGATGCACCCTGCCGCGTCGGATCGTTTCGGCGTCGGCGACATCCGCGACGGCAGCGGACCCGAAGATCCCGATGAGTGGAGCGATGTCGATCGCGGGGTCGCCGAGGCAGGCGTTGTCGAAGTCGATGAGCCCGAAGGCATCATCGTCGGAGAACAGGAGATTGTGCGGCCCGAGATCGCCATGGACGACGACATGAGGGATCGACTGCTCGACCTCGAGTACCTGCTCGACGACTGCTGTTGCTCGGCGGCGAAGCCCGTCGTCCAGTTGCCGGGCGATGCGGTCGACAAGTGCGGGCCAGGCTGCACCGCCGCACCAGTCACGTAACGGTCGCAGCCTCGCACCGTCTGGTAGAGCTGCGGAATGCAGGGCGGCCAGAACCGTGGCCATCGGCTCTCGCACGGCCTCCCATTCAGGGTCGTCGAGGGGTTCTCCGTGGACGAAGCTCGTGCGATAGGCCGACCCGAGGCCGAAGACGTGCACGCCGCTCAGCGGGATCGGAATGCGCAGTGGCAGGCCGAGGGAGCTCAACGTCTCGAGGTTGTGAAATTCGCTTTCCGCGCGAGACGCGTGGGCGGTTCCGGATGCCAGCCGAATGACGGAAGAGGTAGCGAACCGGATGACCCGGTGGAACGCTCCGTGAACGACATCCGCGCCCGGCCAGTCGAGTCCCGGCCAGGCTTCTTGCAGTTCACGCGGGATCTCGCTATCGATCGGATTCGAAGTGATCATACGTCATTATTGCGAAATGACTCCTCCCCTTGGCTGGCCTGTGAGTAAGAACTTCTCCACAGATTGCGATTTTCCCTAGGGACATAGTTTCTAATATGGGAAAATAGATGGTATGAACAACCTCGCCACAGCCCTCCTGGACACGGCCAGCGTCGTGACCGGTTTCGGCGCGTGCGCGGAGGATTTCGACCGGCTCAGCGACGAGCAGGTGGTCGCATTCAACCAGGCGATCGCCGAATGCGAGCGGCGGCTCGGCTCCTACAAGACGCACGCGGCGGGGCAGCTGGCGCGTCGTTCGCGCCGGGACCTCGGACACTCGGGCCTCGCCGCACGGAACGGGTTCTCCTCACCGGAGAAGATGCTGCAGGAGGTGACGAAGTCGTCCGGTCGGGAGGCCGCACAGCTGGTCACCTTGGGCCGGCTCCTGGATGAGACGGATGCCGCCACGAAGCTCATCGACGATGGTGTGACCGACCTCGGCGGGGAGTTGATCGTCGTTCCGTGGCAGGCGCCGATCGCCGCAGCGGTCGCCGAGGGCGTGCTCTCCGTGGAGTGCGGCGATGCCCTGCGACGCGGTCTCGGGTCCCCCACCGAGCTCATCGCGCCCGAGGTGTTGCGCGGGCTGGCCCAGCTTCTCATCGACGAGAAGGCGGACCTGAGCGCGGACAGGCTGCTCAAGGCGGCCAGACTCGAGCGGGATCTGGTGGATTTCGACGGCATCCGGGCGCGCCA
This sequence comes from Terrimesophilobacter sp., assembly GCA_036565765.1. Classification (GTDB taxonomy): domain Bacteria; phylum Actinomycetota; class Actinomycetes; order Actinomycetales; family Microbacteriaceae; genus Terrimesophilobacter. The sequence continues at coordinate 3,786 of DATCXP010000207.1, read as the reverse complement.
GCAGGATCTCTACAACCGGGGCGGTATCAGGTTCTTCCCGAAACCCGACGGCATGTGGCAGCTCACCGGGCAGGTCGACCCGGAGTCTGCGGCGGTCCTGTCTACCGCACTCGACCCGTACACGAGTCCCCGACGCGGCGGACCCCGCTTCACCGACCCTGCGGAGATCGCCCGCGCCCAGGCCATCATCGACGACCCGCGCACCACGGAGCGATTGGCACTGGACGGACTGCTCGAGCTTGTGAAGCTCGGAGCCGGGCTGGATCCGCAGAAGATGCATCCGAAGCTGCGCACTCTCGTCAAGCTCATCACCATCGTGCCGGCCGGCGAGCCGGTGGAAGGCCGTGCCGGAGGCGGAGCGGGATTCGGAATTCTCGAGGCGAATGGCGAGCCGGTTCCTGCTGCGACCGTCGAGCACTCCCTGTGCGAGGGCGACAGCATCGAGATCCTGATGGCGCCGGACGGCGCTCCCCTGAATCTCGGCAGGACGACCCGCCTCTACACCCAGCGGCAGCGCGAGGTTCTCGCGGCGCGCGACGGCGGATGCCTCTGGCCAGGATGCGACCGGCCTCCGGCTTTCACGGAGGCTCATCACACGCGGCACTGGAAGCGTGACCGAGGCAAGACCGACGTCGACGATGGCTGTCTGCTCTGCCGCTTCCATCACATGCAGCTGCACAACAACGGCTGGGAGATCGAACGGCGTCGGGACGCAGCAGCGAGGAGTCGATTCTGGCTCATCCCACCGCAGGCTGTCGACCCGGACCGGACGCCGATCCGGCTGGACAGCAAGAGCCTTGTGATGCAACACCTGGAGCGCAGTGCACTCCGCCGACGAGCCGGGGCCATACAGTAGATCCGCTGGCCGCGTGGAAGGATGCCATGCGAACTGGGATCGTCGGCGGGGTCCTGCTCGCAGCCGGGCTGGTGGCGGTGCTGTTCGGCGTCCTCCCGGCATCGGACGCCGCGACGCTCGCGGCCCGCGTCGCGCCCATCCTGGTCTTCGTCGTCGCCATGACCCTGGTCACGGAACTCGCCGCCGAAGCCGACCTGTTCGGTTACCTCGCGGAGCGAGCCGCACGGTGGGCAGGAGGCCGCGCCTGGGTGCTCTGGCTGCTCACGCTCATCCTCTCGGTACTCAGTACGGTCTTCCTTTCCCTCGACACGACCGCGGTGCTGCTCACCCCGGTGATCGTGCTCCTCGCGCGGCACGCAGGCCTCCCGCCATTGCCGTTCGCCCTCCTCACCGTCTGGATGGCGAACACCGCATCACTCCTGCTTCCCGTGTCCAACCTCACCAACCTCCTCGCCGAGCAGGTGCTCCCCGGGTACACCCCGCTCGCCTTCGCCGCGCTCATGGCGGCGCCGGCCCTCGTCGCCATCCTGATCCCTGCAGCAGTGCTCGCGTACCTCCACCGTCGCGAGCTGACGCGTCGCTTCATCCCGGCGGAACCCGCTCCGATCCAGGATCGGGTGCTGTTCATCGCCGCTGCCATCACCATCGCGGTCCTGCTGCCACTGCTCGTCTCGGGGCTTCCGGTGTGGATTCCGGCGCTCGCGTGCGCCTGCGTCCTGGTCGGGTTCTTCGCTGTTCGCCGACCCGGGGTGCTCACCGGGCGACTCGTCCCGTGGTCGCTCGTGCTCTTCGCCGGTGGGCTCTTCCTCGTCGTGGAGACGGCGCACGCCCTCGGGCTCGGCGAGTTCCTGGCCGCCGCATCCGGCACCGGCCACGACCCGCTCAGCCTGCTCCGGCTGGCCGGGGTTGGAGCGTTCGGCGCCAACGCGATCAACAATCTCCCCGCCTACCTCGCGCTCGAGCCAACGGCGGGGGACCCGGTGCGCATCGCCGCACTTCTCATCGGCGTGAACGTCGGTCCGCTCATCACACCCTGGGCGTCGCTCGCTACGCTCCTGTGGCATCGTCGCCTCGTCTCGCTGAATGTGCAGCTGTCGTGGCGTCGGTATTGCGCTCTCGGACTGCTCGTCGCTCCGGTCACAGTCGCGGCCGCAACCGTTGCGCTGGTCACGACGCTCGGCTGATCGCCGCCTGAGAATTCGCCGCCAAACTGACCGATCGGACAGTTGCTGACCGATCGGTCAGATACCGTGGGAGCCATGTCCACCAGTGCAGAAGACCTGCGATCCATCGCGCTCAATGAGTTCGCGACTGCGGGCTACGCAGGCACCTCCCTGCACCGCATCGCCGACCTCGCGGGACTCTCCAAATCGAGCGTGCTCTACCACTTCGCGTCGAAAGACGCCCTGCTCGAGGCGGCGGTGCAGCCGGCCATCGACCAGATGAGCCGGATTCTCGAGACCATGTCGGCTCGACCCGTCACGAGGGCGAGCCGCCACGAGTTCATTGCCGAGTTCGTCGACTTCCTCCTCGACCACCGCCTCGAAGTCCACCTCTTCATCAACCAGGGGCCCTCGCTCGTCGATGTCCCCGTCATCGACCGGGCCAACGATCTCGTGCGTCGCCTCGCCGAGTTCTTCGCGTCGACCGCACTGACCACCGAGGACCGGATGCGGTTCGGCGTCGCCCTCGGTGGCGCGGCATACATGCTCGTCGCCGAACAGGCCATGGGGCTGGACTCCGCCCCGAGAGACGAGACGAGAGCGGCTCTCCTGACAATCCTGGGCGAGCTTCTCGCGCCCGTCCCCGTCTCGGCGAACCTGGAGTAACCCCATGGCAACCCTGCTCTACCGGCTCGGCCGGTTCTCGTTCCGGCGCCCATGGCGCGTCATCGGCGTGTGGTTCCTGCTGCTCGTCGCCATCCTCGGCGGTGGCGTCGCGCTCGGCGGCCAGTCGCAGGAGTCGTTCGTCATCCCCGGCACGGAGTCGCAGAACGCGCTCGACCGGCTGCAGGCAGTCTTCCCCGAGGTCGCGGGCGCGAGCGCCGAGGCGGTGTACCTCGCACCGGATGGCGCGTCGGTCAGCGCCCCGGCCTACCGGGCCGCCATCGAGAACATGGCGAGAGCGATGAAGAAGGTCGATGGCATCAACTCGGTCACGACCCCGTTCGACCAGTACGCCGGCAAGCAGCTCAGCGATGACGGCATGATGGCGATCACCCGCGTGCAGTTCGACAAGGTGTCGTCATCGGTGACCGATGCCACCCTCGACGCACTCAAGCAGACGGCCTCGATCGCCGAGAGCGCCGGCCTGCGCGTCGAGTTCGGCGGCCAGGTTCTCCAGGACACCAGCTTCGGGATCACCGTCACCGAGGTGTTCGGGCTCGTGTTCGCCGGACTGGTCCTGCTTGTGACGTTCGGATCGCTTCTCGCGGCGGGCATGCCGCTTCTGACCGCCCTTCTCGGGGTGGGCATCGTGATCGGCGGCATCACCACGGCATCCGCGTTCACGACCATCTCGAGCTCGGCGCCACTGCTCGCGCTCATGATCGGGCTCGCGGTCGGGATCGACTACACGCTCTTCATCCTGTCCCGGCATCGCAACCAGCTCGCCGCGGGCGAGGAAGTGGAGAGCTCTGCGGCGACAGCAGTGGGCACCGCGGGAAGCGCGGTCGTGTTCGCCGGGGTGACCGTCATCATCGCTCTGCTCGGACTGCTCGTCGTCGGCATCCCGTTCCTGAGCGTCATGGGAGTCGGCGCGGCGTTCGCCGTGCTGATCGCGATCGGTGTTGCAACGACACTGCTCCCGGCCATGCTCGGGCTCGCGGGGGAGCGGCTCCGTCCGAAGGCCGGGTCCCGTGCCGCGCGCCGGGCGATCGCACACGCGGAGGGCGAAGCTGACGGCGAGTCGGCCGGCGCCGGCGGTGCGGC
>DATCXP010000198.1:0-3670 GCA_036565765.1 Terrimesophilobacter sp. | reverse complement strand
GGTCGACTGGATCGGGCTCGAGCCGAACCCGCGCGACACCGAGACGCTGCGCGCGAACGCCGCTCGGTGGGGGCGCCGCCGCGAGCCGCTCGTCGCCTCCTGCGAGGCGATCCCGCTGCCCGACGAGAGCGCGGATGCGGTGCTCAGCACCCTCGTGCTGTGCTCGGTCGACGATCAGCAGAAGTCGCTCGAGGAGATCATCCGAGTGCTGCGCCCGCGCGGCGCGCTCGTCTTCGTCGAGCACGTCGCCGCGCCGCCGCGCACCCTCCTGCGCGGGGTGCAGCGCCTGGCCACCCCGCTCACGACGCGCCTGGATCGCGGATGCCACCTGGCCCGCGAGACGGTCGACGGCATCCGCCGGTCTGGGCTGCGCATTGATGAACTGCACGAGTACCGGATGCCGTCGGGGCTCGGCTTCACGATCCCTTTCGCGGCGGGCCGCGCGGTCAAGGCCTGAGCTCGGCTTTCATCATTCAGGAGTTGATGTGACCGGAGTGGCTCAGGGTGCCCGTGTGATCACCACCATCCCCACGGGTCACGGCCGCACCATCAACTCCTGAATGATGAAAGCCCTGAGAGGATTGAGTGGTGCTGCCCGTCGACGCCCCCTTCACGCCGTGGGTGCTCGGGGCGGCACTCGTCGGGCTGGTCGCGGTGCTCGCCTACCGGGCCGCCCGCAAGGACCGTCGCGAGTACCAGCGCTTCAAGCGTTATCACAGCACCGACCGGCGGCAGGAGATGTTCCGCAAGTGGCTGCGGGAATCGTTCACCTGGTTCGGTGGCGCGGCCGTCGTCATCCTTGTGCTCGTGTGGCAGTTCATCCCCCGGATGCTGGACCAGGTCGAAACCTGGCCCCCAACACGCGCCTTCCGCGGCTTCCTCGCTGAGGGCGGAGGCCTCCTCTCCGGCCTGATCGTCGGCGCCGCGATCGCTTTCGTCGTGGTGACCGCGCTCTCGGTGTTCCTCGCGCGCGACGCCGAGGAGGTGCCGACACTCGGCGACATCCACGCGCTGCTCCCCCGCAACCGTGCCGAGCTCAAGTACGGATGGGGCCTCTCGATCAATGCCGGCGTGGTCGAGGAGCTGCTCTTTCGCCTGGCTCTGCCGACTTTGATCTTCGGGGTGATCGGCAACGCGCTGATCGCGGTCGTCCTGAGCGTGCTGGTGTTCGGAGCGCTGCACGCTTACCAGGGTGTGTGGGGAGTCGCGGCGAGCCTGCTGCTCGGCGCCGTCTTCATGCTGCTGTTCCTGGCGACCGGGAGCATCCTGTGGCCGATCGTCGCGCACGCGCTCTTCGACCTGAGGTCGCTCGTGCTCATCCCGGTCGTGGTGTACAAGGTGCACCGGGTGTGACGCCGTGACTCTCGCGTCGAGCCTGTACACCCCTGAGCTTGTCGAAGGGTCGGGGCGTCACCGCCCTCGACGCGACTGGACCACCCGGCTTACGAACTCGCGTGGGCGCAGGATCAGTCGTCCGTTCCAGGGGTTCAGCTGTGTGAGGTCCGTGTCGTCGCTGATCAGGATGAGTGAATCCGTTGCCACGACGAGGTCAAGTATGAGGTTGTCTTCGTAGTCCGATATCTCGAAAACCGTCCTCGGCGGCTCGATGATCTGCCCTCCGGATTCCGCGATAATGTCCAGCACCGTGTCGAGGTAGTCCTGAGCCAGGTCGGCACTGATCCCGAGGAGCTTCAGCACCCGTGCAGCGTTGGTCAGGATGTGCGGCGAGGAGTGGAGACGAAACTCTTCAGCATCGAATGCGATCGACAGGCAATCTGCCGCGGCGTTATCCGTCGACGGGGGCACACCGGTAATGAGCGGAAAGGTGGATTCGGGACCCACCAGGGCATTGACGAGGACCTGTACGTCGAAGACGACGGATGTCGATGGGCTATTGGGCGTCACGGAGGGTCTGCTTGACGAGCGTGCTGACCTCTTCGCGCGTCACGACGCGGCCGGCAAGCTCCTCGCGGGCTCGGGTTTGAAACCCAACCATCCGCTCCGCCATCATGTCGCGATGCAGTCGCTTCATGGCAACCCTCAGAAACTCTGAGCGATTGCCCTTGCCGTAGTGCTCGACGAGCACGTCAAGCTGCTCACGATCCTCGTCGGCGATCGCGAATCCCACCGTCCTGGCCGCCATCGTGTCCCCTTTGCTCTGCGTATGCAACGCATGTGCAATCATAACGCGTGGCCTCCTTCGTCGGGATCAGTGAAGACCCATTCGGGGAGAAGTCCGTTGGACAGCATGGTGTCCAGGAGCTCCGCCATCCCGTACTTCGCGTCAATCGCCCTTGCCTCGTCGATGAACTTCCCCGCCCGGGTTCCGCTCCCGAGCGCCCAGCTGAGCCAGGCGAGCATGCAAAGGGGAGCACGACGTTCCTGAGGCTCGGCGCGTGAGACCAGTGTCAGCAGTAACCCGATTCCGCGCTCGATTCGGGTTTGGTCCGGTCGTGGCCCGATCCCCATCCAAAGGTTGCCGAGCATGTTGGATCGCTCATTGTCGAGGTCGAGGCCATCCCGGGCGAACCGTTCCGCCTCGTCGTAGAGAGGATCCCCCAGCTCGAACCCGAACGCCCACTGGAGCATTGTCGCGTCGCGAACGGGCGGACCCTGAAGAGCGAAAAGCAGGAGTGCACCCTTGGCGTCGCGCTCCGCGATATTCCAGGTGAGCGCCTCTTCGACGAACATGGGCAGATCACACAGCGGCTCAAGCTCCGGAGGGTCGTCGTCTGAGTCGTCGAGGTCCGCGACAAGTGCTCGGTAGTGGGCGAGATCGCGCTGCATGCGCTCTCTCGCGGCGGAGGTCGCATCCGGGATCAACGCCTCCGACGGCGTGGGGCGAAGCGCGTGCGGGAGTCTGGATGCGGACTCGTCAAGATCCGAGAGCGGGTGTCCGCCGGATGGCACCTCGGAGTCCAGGTAGGAGCCCCATCCATTGCCCGCCCAACATAAGGCGTCGTGAACTCTGAATCCGGCCTGCCGAAGTCGACGCAGGAGGATGTCGACGAACTCGGCGTGCGGAAGGCCCGGTGCGATGTGCTCTTCGGTGTGGACGGCAAGCACGATCGCCTCGACATCCGTGATCCTGCAGAGCATTCCGATGGCCTGGGTGGCGAAGCGCTTGAGGATTGCCGGTGACGCAGCGTCCGGCAGGTCGACGCGCAGAACGGCGTTCTGGAGCGGCCCACGTAGCGCCAGGAAGACGACACTCTGCGTGGGGACGAATCCGACGAGCACCGGAATCGTCGCAAGGAGGTCGGCTGGGCTCTTTGCTCTGATCGTCGTCGTCATGCGCACGAGTATCGCGCGACCCTGTCGTCCGAAATTAGTACGAGCCCCGAACTGTGGAGAACTCCGTGTTGCCCCATCTTGTGGAGAAGTGGAGCCAGTCCGGGCAGATTCCTGCTGGGCAGCCCGTGACCCGCTCCCTCGGATACACCAATCGCGCCTGAGCTGCCGGTGACGCATCCGGTATTCCGTGCCGGGCGGCCGACCGCGCAGATCCCGGATGCTCGTGTTCCGGGTCGCGGGCGGCCTGTACTGGGCGATCATCAACGGCGTGCTCACGCGCTCGACGCCGAGCGGACGGAGGGTCGCGAAGGGGTTCCACTTGCGCGGGGCGCCGCTCGTCCGGATCTCGATGAAGCAGGTGGAGGCCGCCGGCGTG
>DATCXP010000262.1:0-3889 GCA_036565765.1 Terrimesophilobacter sp. | reverse complement strand
TAGCCGAGACTGATCGAGTCGTTGGAACGTCGTCGCACTGTTGCTCTGCACGAGCCGCTGCCTGGCCTGGTCCAGCGTGCGGAAGGTTCCGATCTTCCTGCCGTGACGGTTCGTCGTCAGATACCGGCCGCGGTGGGTCCGGTCTATGCTTCCCGCGACCTCTCCGTCGTACTCCGCCACCCAGCGGGCGGGGAGAATCGGGACCCATCGGGGGTCCTCATAAGGCACGACCGCCTTGTCGGTGAGCGTGGTCATGTCACCAGCCTTCCTGTGGCCCCCGCGCGAAGCGGGTGCCCATATCAGCATCGTCCCGGCCTGCACTGGCCCTGATTCCCGTGTGTCAACACACGCAGTCCACGACGACCTGCCGATTCTACGCCCTTCGCCTACCCCTTTCTGGCAGACGCCTGTGCGTGAGGTGGGAGGGCCGGTTCCCCGACGACTGGGGCCACATCGTTCGACATGGCGGAGGAAACCGGATTCGTCCGCATGACGGCCCGGGTAACAATTCGCTACGGGCTTGGGAAAAGACTGTAAATGCGCAGAGAAGTGCACTACTGTCTAAAGCGCAGTTGCAGTACCTCGCAGATCTTGAATGCCAGTGAGCCGGAAACGGCGATCTGAACCTTTCGGGAGCGGACGATGAACACCGCGACGAGTGGCCTCGAAAGTCGGGGCCACGCGAGCAGCACTCCTGAAGGAGAAGGAAAAATGGCAGTAGGCACCGTTAAGTGGTTCAACGCGGAAAAGGGCTTTGGATTCATCGCCCCTGAGGACGGAAGTCCCGACGTGTTCGCACACTACTCAGCAATCACCGGAAGCGGCTACAAGTCGCTCGACGAGAACCAGAAGGTCGAATTCGACCTGGCTCAGGGCCCGAAGGGCCCGCAGGCGGAGAACATCCGCCCGCTGTAGTCTCTGAATGAGGCCGGCCTCGCGTAGCGCACTTGCGCCGCGGGGCCGGCTTTTTCGTTGCCGGATTCTGGGAGACCGGGAAGTCCTGCGTGTCTCCTGCTGTTACTCTCAGTGACCTCGACAAGGATGGTACCCATGACCGACGCCCCAACGATGACCGCACCAGAAGCCGAACTCGCCACGTTCCGTGAGCGCCGCAACCTGGCGGTTGTGCAGCCGAAGGGCAACCTGGCTCTCGTGAACACGCAGTGGATCGACTCCGCGCAGGCGGTCTGGGGGGTTCCGGGGACCTGGGCGCCGTTGCCGGCCGGGCAGTCGGGGCTGACGCTCACGGCAGGGGCGGCCGACGGCATCCGGGTGGATGGCGAACTCGTGGACGGCGAGGTCGTCGTGGCGGGCAAGGATGCGGACGTGCCCGCCGAGATCACCTTCAGCGATACCGTGACCGGATTCGTGATTGCCGGCCCCCAGGGCAACTACGCGCTGCGCGTGTGGGACGCGAACTCCGAAGGCATCCAGAACTTCGGCGGCATCGACGCCTACCCGTACAACCCGGAGTGGGTGGTGCAGGCGAGATTCACCGAGCTTCCCGGCATGACGATCCCGTTCGAGCACAGCAAGGATGAGGGCGAGACGCGGGAGCTCGAGGTGCCCGGCGAGATCTCGTTCAGTAAGGACGGCGTCGACTACTCGCTTGCGGCGATCAAGTCCGGCCGCGCGCTGCAGATCGTGTTCTCCGACGCGACGAGCGGCGTCGACAGCTACAGCGTCGGGCGATTCCTGTTCGTGGCCCCGGATGCGGCCGGCAACGTCACGCTCGACTTCAACCGCGCGGTGCTGCCGCCCTGTGGCTTCTCCTACGCGTTCAACTGCCCGATGCCGCCGAAGCAGAACCGCTTCGCCGTCGCCATCGAGGCCGGGGAGAAGAACGTGCTCGCCAAGGACGGCTCTCTGCTGCACTGATTTCCACTGGTGGGGCACGCCTCGCTGGGTCACACTGGATCCATGGGCTACCTCTCGATTCCTGAACCGGTGAGGGATGAGACGGCGCGACTGTACGAGATCGATCGGGCACGCGTCGGCTACGTTCCGAACTACACGAAGGCGTTCGCCGGGCGCCCCGACGTCTACACCGCCTGGCGGGGGCTTAACGGGGCCATCAAGGCGAATATGCCGCAACGGACGTACGAGCTCGCGACGCTCGCCGCGGCGAGGCGGTTGCGATCCAGCTACTGCGCGCTCGCGCACGGGGAGATTCTCGCCGACGAGTTGATCGGCGCCCCTGCGGTCGAGACGATCATGCGGGACCCGTCCGGGGCGGAGGTGCCGCCGCTCGACCGCGAGATCATGGCGCTCGCCGAACGCGTGGCCGGCGGCTCGTCCGAAATCTCCGAATCCGATCTGCAGCCGCTGCGCGAGCTCGGACTCACCGATGAGGAGATCTTCGACGTCATCCTGGCGGCGTCCGCCCGCTGCTTCTTCAGCTCGGTTCTGGAGGCGTCCGGCACGGAGCCGGACGCGGAATACGCCTCGCTCGATCCGGCGCTGCGGGATGCGCTCACCGTCGGGCGGCCCATCGCCTCGCCCTAGGCATCCGGATGTCCCGGGCGCACGGCAGACTGGTCAGGTGTTCCTCGTCCTGACCCCGCATCGCGACAGTGTCGTCATCACGCCGCTCGGTGATGACGGCGAGCCGGGCGAGGAACCGAGAGCACTGAGCCGCGCCGAGTTGCCCGCCGAGGTCGCACGGCTCGAAGCTCAGCGGCCCGCCTCCGGCCGGACCACCTGGGTCTGGGATGACACGACCCGCTGGTACCCGCCGCTGCTCGCTGCCGGAGTGCGCGTTGAGCGCTGCGTCGATCTGCGCTTGTCGCACGCGATCCTGCGCAACTCAGAGTTGACGGCGCATTCGGCGCTCGCTCGCGCAGAACCCGGCGCCTGGGATGAGTCGGCGCCCGAGGAGCGCGAGAGCACGGGTCTCTTCGACCTGGAGTCGCCACGTGAGCCGGCTGATCCAACCGCCGAGTTCCGGCTGCAGCGCGAGGCGATTGCCGCATGCGCAGAGCCTGCGCGCATCGGCCTGCTGCTGGCCGCGGAGTCCGCAGGCGCGCTCGTCGCGGCAGAGATGCAGTTCGCGGGCCTGCCGTGGCGGGAGAATCTCCACGACGAGTTGCTCACGGGCCTGCTCGGCCCGCGCCCGAAGCCGGGGGAGCGCCCGACGAAGCTCGCCGCCGTACTGCAGCAGGTACGGGACGCGCTCGAGGCGCCGGAGCTCAACCCGGACTCGCCCGCCGACCTCGTCAAGGCCCTTCAGCGCGCCGGGCTCATGATCAGCTCGACCCGGTCCTGGGACATCAAGAAGCTGAAGCATCCGGTGGTCGAACCTCTTCTCGAGTACAAGAAGCTCGCCCGCCTGCTGAGCGCGAACGGCTGGCACTGGCTCGATGAGAACGTGCACGACGGGCGCTTCCGGCCGGACTACGTCGTCGGCGGCGTCGTGACCGGACGCTGGGCGAGCAAGGGCGGCGGCGGTGCGCTGCAGCTGCCGAAGCAGGTGCGTGGCGCGGTCGTCGCGGACCCCGGCTGGAAGCTCGTGGTTGCGGATGCCTCCCAGCTGGAGCCGCGCATCCTCGCCGCGCTGTCCGGCGACCGCGCCATGGCGGAGGCCGGGCAGGCGAAGGACATGTACGCCGCGATCGTGGCGAGCGGTGCGGTCGCCACGCGCGACAAGGCGAAGGTCGCGATGCTCGGCGCGATGTACGGCGCAACGACGGGGGAGAGCGGGAGGCTCATGCCCGCGCTCACGCGCGCCTATCCGCGGGCGATCGGCCTCGTGGAGAGTGCGGCGCGGGCCGGGGAGCGCGGCGAGATCGTGACGACACGGCTCGGCCGCAGTTCGCCGAGGCCGGGCGGCAGCTGGCGCGAGCTGCAGGCGGCCGCGTACGGCGAGGGCTCGACGGAGGCCGACGCGAGT
>DATCXP010000183.1:0-2296 GCA_036565765.1 Terrimesophilobacter sp. | reverse complement strand
CAGCCCGATCGCCTAGCCTGTGGACGATGAAGCGCTGGGATCTGATGTCGCTTCCGCCCTCGTCCGAGAAGCGGCGCTCGCGCGAGCCGGGACCGGACGCTCCCCGGGTGAGGAGCGAGACACAGATGCCCCTCGTCCTGTTCAGCTCGCCGGAGTGTCGCGCGATCGCCGTCGATCTCCAGGCAGGCGAGACGATGGGCGACCACCGGGTCCGTGAGCGTGCGGTCGTGCAGATCGTGACCGGCCGGGTGACGGTCGAGGCCTCGGGAGAAGCAGTGGCGTGCGACGCCGGCACGCTGATCATCTTCGAGCCGAACGAAAGCCATTCGGTGCACGCGCACGAGGAGGCGCGGCTCTTGCTGATCCTGGCGCCCTGGCCGGCGCCCGAGCACTACACCGACGGGGAGCGGGCGCACGACGACCTCCCCGACAACGCGATGGCCGATCCGATCGATTCGACAGACGCAGCCACCGGCGCTCACCCGAGCGGGCGGTCCGGCTCGAGAGGAGACAGCGCGTGAACGAGGTTGGCGCGACGCTCTATCGCTGGGAAGACATGCCGAAGACGGAGATGAAGCCGGGCCTGAACCGGCGGTTCATCAGCACCGAGCGGATGATGGTCACGCATCTCTACCTCGACGAGGGCAGCATCGTGCCGCTGCACGACCACGAGAACGAGCAGATCACCTGCATCCTCGAGGGGACGTTGCGCTTCTGGCTCGGTGAGGATCAGTCGGAGGTGATCGACGTCCATGCCGGCGAGGTCCTCCACATTCCCTCCGGCGTGCCGCACAAGGCCGAGGCGCTCGAGCGGACGGTCGACATGGACATCTTCTGCCCGCCGCGTCAGGACTGGCTCGACGGGACGGACTCGTACCTGCGATAGATAGCGGCGTCACGCCAACGACGCACCCGCGGCGGTGAGTTCCGGCGTGCCGGCCGACCTGGAACCCGGAAGGGCAAGTCGGCGCGATGGTGGCCCAACGACGCACAGCTGGCCTCAGCCTCCATGCGGTTTCCGCAGGTCGACTGGCGTGCAAATGGGCGGTGCAGGACTCGAACCTGCGGCCACCTGCGTGTAAGGCAGCCCGGGCGGTTCTGCGGTTGCGATGGATTCTCTGCGAATTACAGGTCTGAGCAGGGATTTCTCGACGTCGTCCGAGCTATCGAACTACGGCCTGATGCTCGATTCTGCGCGCATGGTGTGGGATATATGTGGGATGGGGCTGTCGCTCGTTTTGCAAACAGTCAACGCTTCTTCGCACCTGGGTGCATCTGCGTCTCGCGGTCGTGGGGGTTCCGGGGAGATCTCGCGTGCTGAGCGTGGCGAAGCTGACGCTTGGCCAGGAGGCCTATTACGAGCAGCAGGTCGTGCGCGGGCTGGACGACTACTACGCGGGTCGGGGTGAGTCGCCGGGGGTCTGGGCGGGGCGCGGCGCAGCGGAGCTCGAGCTCTCAGGCGTCGTCGGGGACGGCGATCTCGGGACGCTGCTCCGCGGGATCGACCCGGCGACCGGGAAGCAGCTGCGGAAGCCGGTCAGGGAGCGGACGATCCGGGTGCGCGCGCTCGACGAGACCGGCAAGTGGGTGGAGGACTGGAAGCCGCTGAAGCCTCTCTCCGGCTACGACCTCGTCTTCTCCTGCCCCAAGAGCGTGAGCCTGCTACACGCGCTGACCGACGACGAGCGGGTCAGGCGGGAGATCTCGGAAGCGCACGAGACCTCCTGGCAGGCATCGCTCGCCTACTTGGAGCGGGAGGCATGCGTGGTGCGGCGCGGCAAGGGCGGCAAGCTCCGCGTGCACGGCCAGGGGTTCGTGGCGGCGGCGTTTCGGCATCGGACGAGCCGGGCGCAGGATCCGCACCTGCACACGCACGTGGTGGTCGCGAACATGACCCAAGCGGAGGACGGGACCTGGCTCGCGCTCGACGGCGAGGCGATCCTGAAGACGTACCGGCTCGCCGCCGGCTACCTGTATGAAGCGAACCTCAGGCACGAGCTGACCCGACGGCTCGGGGTGTCCTGGACGGAACCTGTCAAGGGGATGGCCGAGTTCGAGCGGGTGCCCGAGGAGGCGATCCGTGCCTTCTCCAGGCGCCGGCAGTCGCTCGTCGAGCACATGGAGGCGATGGGCACCGACGGGTTCGCCGCCTCCCGTATGGCGGCGCTCGCGACCCGCGAACAGAAGGAACAGGTCGACCTGCCGCGCCTGCGCGAGGAGTGGAAGGCGCGCGCGGCCGAGCACGGCCTCGACCGAAGCGAGCTCAAACGGCTCGTACGCGACCGTCTGCCTGGGA
>DATCXP010000181.1:0-3873 GCA_036565765.1 Terrimesophilobacter sp. | reverse complement strand
CGGCGGATGAGCGGCTTGATCCGCGCCGCGAGCCACTTGCGGTACCCCGTCGGCGCGTATGCGTTGCCCCCGTACAGCTGCACATACCGTCCGACGAGTTCTGGACGCTCCCGCTCGAGCCACAGCATGAACCATTCCTTCACGAAGGGACGCAGATGCAGTGCCGTGTACATGACGGAGCTCGCGCCGGCCTCCTTGGCCTGTCGCAGCGCGGTATCGAGGTGCGCCCTGCTGTCGGTGAGGTACGGGAGGATCGGCATGAGGAACACCGAGCAAGCGAGCCCGGCCTCACGCACGGCGGTGACGGTCGCGAGCCTCGCCTTCGCGGTCGGGGTGCCCGGCTCGACCGACTGCTGCAGTTCGTCGTCGTACACCGCGATCGACATCGCGAGGTCGACCGGCACATGCTCGCTCGCCTCCTTGAGCAGCGGGATATCCCGCCGGAGCAGAGTGCCCTTCGTGAGGATCGAGAGCGGGGTTCCCGATCCCGCGAGCGCCGCAATGATGCCGGGCATGAGCCGGTAGCGGCCCTCCGCACGCTGGTACGGGTCGGTGTTCGTTCCGAGGGCGACCGGATGCCTTCCCCAGCTCGGCTTCGACACCTCTTTCGCGAGCACCTCCGCCACATTCACCTTGACGATGATCTGGGTGTCGAAGTCACGGCCGGCATCGAAGTCGAGATAGCGGTGAGTCGGACGGGCGAAGCAGTAGACGCAGCGATGAAGGCAGCCTCGCATCGGGTTGATGGTCCATCCGAACGGCATCGAGCTCTGGCCCGGGACACGGTTCAGTGCGGATTTGGCGAGCACCTCGTAGAACGTGACGCCGTCGAACTGGGGCGTCCGCACCGTGCGGACCAGGTTGTTCAGGCGGGCGAGGCCGGGCAGGGCGTCCACCCGCTCGACGCTGATCTCCTGGTCACTCCACCGCACCCATTCATTCGAACATTAATTCGAGCGATCTGCAAGCTGCTTCTCTTCGGTGACACCCTCGCCGATCGCGTGCAGCGCGACTGCGGAGTGTGCGTAGGCGCCACCGGCGCGCATTTCTGCGGCGACCCAGATCGCCTCCATGATCTCCTCAGGCGTAGCCCCCTTGCGCTTCGCCAGCTTCGTGTGGCCCTTGATGCAGTAGGGGCATTGCGTGACATGGGCGACCGCGACCGCGATGAGTTGCTTGGTCTTCTCGGGTAGCGCACCGTCGGCGAACACCGTGTTGCTGAACTGGTCCCACGCGGCGTGGATATCGGGCGCCAGCTCCCGGCGACGCTTCGCCATCTCGGGCGTCATCGGGTGGTAGACGGACTCACTCATCAAAAGCTCCTTTTTCTCGCTTTCCACCCTACGCGAGCTCGATCATGTATACACTGTCCACAAAGCGACTCTCGCCTATCTGTTCGCGTTGTCAGAAGAAGGCACCACAAATTGAACACAGCACTCACCCGAACCGTCCGTTCCAGCTATCGCCATGGCGACCTTCACCAGGCGCTGATCGACGCCGCTCTGGCGATGGCCGCGGAGGGCGGGCCGGATGCCGTGGTCCTGCGCGAGGCGACGCGGCGTGCCGGAGTCTCCCCCAACGCGGCTTACCGCCATTTCTCCGATCGGAGGGAGCTGCTCCAGGCGGTTTCCGCCGCCGCGCAGGGGCTCGTTGCGGACGCGATGGAGCAATCGGTCGTGGCGTCCGGCACTGGGTCTTCGGCATCCGCCGCCCGCGCCGGGCTCCGTGCGGTCGGCTCCGCCTACATCGGATTCGCGCGCGAGCACCCCGGGCTGTTCCGCGTCGCGTTCGGCGTTCCGGATGATCTGAAGAATTCGGGGAGCCCGGCCAAGGCCGGCGAGGCCGGGCGCACGCCGTTCCAGATCCTCGGAGCCGCACTCGACCGGCTGGTCTCCGCGGGAGTGCTGCCAACCGAACGCCGGAAGAACGCCGAGTTCCTCGCCTGGTCCGCCGTCCACGGCCTGGGGATGCTCGTGATCGACGGCCCGTTGCGCGGTCTCAACGACAGCATGATCTCCGAGGCGACAGAACGGCTGCTCGACATGGTCGAGCGGGGTCTCTGAGCCGAGGCTTGAAGTCTTTCCCGTGACGGTGGAGAATATTTCGCCATATCGCGAATCGAGCAGCGCATGACTGACATCACGACCTCCGAAGACGGAACGCCCATCGCCTACGAGAGTGCAGGCGCCGGCCCCGCTCTCGTGCTCGTCGACGGCGCCCTGTGCCACCGCGAGTTCGGGCCGGCCAGGGGGCTGGCCAGTGCGCTGGCCGACCGGTACACGGTGTACTGCTACGACCGTCGCGGCCGCGGCGAGAGCGGGAACACCCTGCCGTACGGAGTCGATCGGGAGATCGAGGATCTGAAGGCCGTCATCGACACGGCCGGTGGTTCCGCGTTCGTGGCGGGACAGTCATCCGGTGCCGGGCTCGCCTACCGCGCTGCGGCCGCGGGTGTTCCGATGCGGGCGCTCGCCGGCTACGAATCACCCTGGGTCGGACTCCGCCCGAACCAGGACGGCACTCCCCGCGACTACATCGGAGAGCTGAAGGCGTTCGTCCTGGCCGGCGAGAGGGGAAAAGCCGTCGACTACTTCATGACGAAGATGGTCGGCGGGCCGTGGTTCCTGCCGATCATGTTCCGGCTCATGCGCAAGCCGTGGAAACAGCTCCGCGCCGTTGCGCACACGCTCCCCTACGACGCCGAGGTGATGGGCGCGCAGTTCGCCGTTCCCGTGGAGGAACTCGCGAGGATCACCGTCCCGACGCTCGTCATGGGCGGGGGCAAGAGCCCGGCGAACATGCTGGCGGCCCAGAGGAGGATCGCGGATGCCATTCCCGGCTCGCAGCATCGCATCCTCGACGGGCAGACGCACGAGGTTGCCGCAGGTGCGCTCGCTCCCGTCCTGGCGGAGTTCTTCGGAGGCTAGCCCTCGAGCGTCGCGGGATCCATCCAGATGATCTCCCAGAGGTGGCCATCGAGGTCCTGGTAGCTGCGGCTGTACATGAAGCCCAGTTCCTGCGCGGGCCTCGGCTCGATCGCCCCGGCCGCGATGGCCTTGTCGACGTGCTCATCAACGGCATCCTTGCTCTCCGCGGAGAGCCCGAGGATGGCCTCGACATGGGTGGAGGCATCCGCGATCTTCTTGTCGGTGAAGGTCTGGAAGAACGGTTCGACGAGCAGCATGAAGAAGATAGTGTCGCTCACGACCATGCAGGTCGCGTTCTCGTCGGTGAACTGGGGGTTGAAGGTGTAGCCCAGTTTCGTGAAGAACTCGACGGAACGATCGAGATCCTTGACGGGCACGTTGACGAAGATTTGCGTTGTCATCCGGCTACCATAACAGCGGATGTTTACAGTGTCCACAAGTCGCTTCCTTCCGCGAGACCGCAGTTTCCGCGCCAAAATCCGCCGCATAGCGCGGAAACTGCGGTCTCGCGGGAGGTTTCGGACGGTCAGTCGGCGAGCTGCTCTCGCACTCGGGGGATGACCTCGCGGCCGTAGAAACCGATGCTCGTCATAAGGAGCTCGTGCGGCATCGTCCCGTTCGAGTACTTGAGGTCGAAGCGCGAGAGGCCGAGGCCCTTGGCGGTCCTCACGATCTTCGCGGCGACCGTCTCCGGCGAGCCGACGAAGAGCGCGCCATCCGCCGCCTCGCGCTCGTACTCCGCGCGGGTGACCGGCGGCCAGCCGCGCTCGGCGCCGATCCGGTCGCGGTTCGCCTTGAAATGGGGGTACAGCTCCTCGATCGCCTGATCGTCCGTCGCGGCGATGTGGCCGGGCGAGTGCGCTCCAACGGGGAGCAGTGGCCGGCCGAACTGTTCGAGCGCGTTCCGGTACAACTCGACGTAGGGGGCGAACCGCAGCGGCTCGCC
>DATCXP010000177.1:0-6832 GCA_036565765.1 Terrimesophilobacter sp. | reverse complement strand
CGCCGTACACGAACGCCGAGGACGTCGACCGCCTGCTCGCCGGCCTAGCCGACTTCCTCGCGTCCTGAACGAAAACGACGGAGACAGTCGCGGATCCGACCGCATCGGGCACGTTTTGACCCTAGGGAGTCATCACTCCGTCGTTTTCGTTCGCGCCGTGGATCAGAGGTTGCTCAGTTGCGCCACAACCTGCCGGGCAATCTGCCGCCCGGCGCGGTTCGCCCCGATCGTGCTCGCCTGCGGGCCGTAGCCGGCAAAGAACACGCGCGCATCCTTCCAGGATGATCCGCCGCCGACGCTCACGCCGCCCTCCTTCTCGCGCAGCTTGAGTGGGGCGAGGTGGCGCAGCTCAGGACGGAACCCGGTCGACCACAGGATCGCATCCGCCCGCTGGAATGTTCCGTCGGCCCAGCGCACGCCATCCGGCTCGATCGCGGAGAACATCGGCTTCGCGTCGAGAAGCCCGCGCTCAATCGCGGCCTGGATGCGACGGGTGCGCGGAACGCCCGTGCCGCTCACGATGCTGGGGAGCGCGCGCCCGGCCCTGGCAGCCTCGTCCTGCTTCGCGACCGCTGCCGCCCCGGCCTCGAGGTTCAGCTCGCTCTCGTCGAGGAACTCGATCGGGCGCCGGCTCACCCAGGTCAGCTCCGCGGCGACCCCCTCGAGCTCCATCAGGAAGCCGATCGCGGACGTCCCGCCGCCGACGACCACTATGTTCTTGTCCCGGAACTCCTCCGCAGACTTGTAGTCGGTCGTGTGCAAGTGGCGGCCCGCGAAGGTGTCGAGTCCCGGGTACCAAGGGATGAAGGGCGACCCCCACGTACCGGTCGCGTTGACTACGAGGTCTGTTGTGAGTCCGTGGGTGCCGCCCGCGGCATCCGTGTACTCGACTGCCAGGTCGAGGTCGCGGTTGAACACCGTCTGAACGTCGGCCGGGCGGATGACCTGCAGCTCGTAGAACTCCTCGTAGCGACGGTAGTAGTCGGCAACGACCTCCTTGGCCGGAAGCGTCCGGTCCGCCTCGTCGAAGCTGAGGCCGAGGGCATCCATCCCCGGCAGGTCGTTGATGCGGTGCGCGGATCCGACTCGCAGCGCCTCCCACCGCAGCTGCCACGCGCCACCGGTCCCCGGTCCCCGGTCGAGCACCACGAAGTCGCTGCCGGGCTCGAGCCCGAGGCGCTTCAGATAGAACGACACCGACAGCCCGGCCTGCCCGCCACCGATGACGGTGACAGAGGGATGGGTCGGGACGAAGGTCACAAGAGTACGTTACCCGGCCAAGCTGTAGGGCGGTCTCTCAGGGTGCCTGCATGCTAAAGTTGGAAGTTAGTTTTGGAATCCTTGTAGGTCAATTCTGAGTGCTGTCATGCGCGCTCAGGCTGAAATCGTAAGGGGGTAACCCGTGGGACGTGGTCGCCAGAAGGCTAAGCACACCAAGGTTGCCAGGGAGTTGAAGTACTTCAGCCCGGACACCAACTACGACGCGCTCGAACGCGAGTTGACGCATGCCGATAACCAGGAGGACCTCGAGAAGTGGCCGGAGTACAGCCACGGCAGCGAGGGGCTCGAGACCGAGCAGGGCAGCAACAAGCTCGCCTGATCAGTGCCGCTCGGTCCACTCCCGGATGAGCGAGTTCGCCTCCGGATGATCGGGAACACGGTGCCCGAATCCCGTCAGTTGCCGGTGTGTTGCGCCGGCCTGCACCAAGGCTGAGGCGATCTCTTCGTATTCCTCGTTCCAACCGCCCGTGATGACGAGAGTAGGGACTTCCGCGATGGGAGACGCCGGCGTCGTGATCTCCCACGGTGGGGTAAGCAATCTAGTGCGCTCTGCCATCCGCAACTCCTCCGGGGTGGCGGGTTTCACGGGGTCTGGCACGCCCAGTGCCCTGAGCCACTCCACGTAGTACTCGGCCGCCCCGAGATACGGAGCATCGGCCTTCACCGGCGACATCCGGGCGATGTGGTCTTCGACGTGCTCGGCGCCGCGCGCGAGCGAGTAGAGCGCCGGTTCCATCGATGAGGACATTTCGGTGGCCGGCCTGCTGCAGCTCAGCTGAGCTTGTGTGCGCGAGGGGTCAGTAACTGTCCTTCCCAGCGCCCACGAAGAGCAGTTACTGACCCCTCACGGAAGATCTCGGCGGACGCCGATCAGTCGCGGTGTGAACCCACGAGGCGCACGGCGCCGCCGTCGACACCCTTCGCGCCCTGCTCGAACCCGGCGAGGTCGCGCTTCGTCGTGGATACCTCTCCGGCAACCCACGCCGGGATGCCGCCGGCCGCCAGCGAGCGGATGACGGCCGCAGCGGCATCCTGATCCACGATCGCGATCATGCCGACACCGAGGTTCCAGGTTCCCTCCGTCTCGGCGAGCGCGAGCCCGCCCCAATCGGCCAGCACGCGGAACACCGGTTGCGGCGACCAGCTCGCGCGGTCGAGTTCGACCCAGGAGCCGACCGGCAGCACGCGAGCGAGGTTCGCGGCGATGCCACCGCCGGTCACGTGGCTGAGGGCGTGCACCGCACCAGGATGCTGCCCCAGCACCGCGAGCAGCTCCGCAGTGTAGAGGCGGGTCGGCTCCAGCAGCACCTCGCCGACCACGCCGCCCAGGTCGTCCGACCGCTCCGTGTAGCCGACGCCGCGCTCGGCGAGGATGTGCCGCACGAGCGAGAACCCATTGCTGTGCAGACCTGAGGATGCGAGGGCGATCACGGTGTCGCCGGCGCGCACTCGGTCGGGGCCGAGCACCGCATCCGCCTCGACCGCGCCGACCGCGGCCCCCGCGACGTCGTAGTCGTCGGGGCCGAGGAGCCCCGGATGCTCAGCCGTCTCGCCGCCGACGAGCGCGGTCCCGGTGGCCGAGCAGGCTCTCGCGATGCCCGCGACGATCTCGGCGATGCGCGCCGGGACGACGCGGCCGCACGCGATGTAGTCGGTCATGAACAGCGGCGTCGCACCGAGCACGACGATGTCGTCGACGACCATGCCGACGAGGTCCTGGCCGATGGTGTCGTGCTTGTCGATGGCCTGGGCGATCGCGACCTTCGTGCCGACGCCATCCGTCGAGGTGGCGAGCAGCGGATGCCGGAACGCCTTGAGCGCAGATGCGTCGAACAGCCCGGCGAATCCGCCGACCCCGCCGAGCACCCGCGGGCCGTGCGTCGCCGCGACGGCCGCCTTCATGAGCTCGACCGCGAGGTCGCCGGCCCGGGTGTCGACACCGGCCTTGGCGTACGCGTCCGTCATCTCGACCCCCTCGAGGGGTCAGTAACTGCTCTTCCCAGCGCCCGTGAAGGACAGTTACTGACCCCTCGCGAGCGTGCAGCAACGGCGGCTCCCGTGCTGGGAGGGCAAGCACACATGCGAGGGCGCTGCCCGCTCGCCATCATTCCTGCCTCCCGGGGTCGCCGAAGGTCAGGCCGCCGACGAACTCCTCCGCCTGCTTGCGCAGACTCGCGGCGTCGAACACGACACCGGCGAGCTCGGCCTCCGGGCCGGGGTCGGCTCCGTCGCCGGCTACGGAGAAGTCGCGCTCCAGCAGGTTCTTGCCCATGAGGTGCGCGTCCGGCAGCGGGATCGGGTACTGGCCCGTGAAGCACGCCGTGCACAGGCTGGACCGCGGCTGCTCCGTCGCGGCGATCATGCCGTCCTCCGAGAGGTAACCGAGGCTGTCTGCACCGATCGCCTGCCGCACCTCGTCGACGCTCAGCCCGGTTGCGAGCAGTTCCGCGCGGGACGCGAAGTCGATCCCGTAGAAGCACGGCCAGGTGATCGGGGGGCTCGAGATCCGCACGTGCACCTCGGCCGCTCCTGCCTCGCGCAGCATCGCCACGAGCGCGCGCTGCGTATTCCCCCGCACGATCGAGTCGTCGACGACGATGAGCCGCTTGCCCTTGATGACCTCCTTGAGCGGGTTGAGCTTGAGCTTGATGCCGCGCTGGCGGATGGTCTGCGACGGCTGGATGAATGTGCGCCCAACGTAGGCGTTCTTCACGAGACCCTGACCGTACGGGATCCCGGATGCCTCCGCGTAGCCGATCGCGGCCGGCGTCCCGGACTCCGGGGTCGGGATGACGAGATCCGCGTCGACCGGAAACTCCTGTGCGAGCCGGCGGCCCATCTCCACCCGCGCAGCATGCACGCCGCGGCCGGCGATCGTCGTGTCTGGCCGGGCGAGGTACACGTACTCGAAAACGCATCCGGCACGCTTCTCGGCGGCGAAGCGCTTCGAGCGCAGGCCGTTCTCGTCGATCGCGATGAGCTCGCCCGGCTCGACCTCCCGCACGAACGAGGCCCCGACGATGTCGAGCGCGGCCGTCTCGCTCGCGACCACCCATCCGCGCTCCAGCCGTCCGAGCACGAGCGGGCGAACGCCCTGCGGGTCGCGCGCAGCGTACAGCGTCGACTCGTCCATGAACACGAGGCAGAACGCGCCGCGCAGCCGCGGCAGCACCTCGAGCGCGGTGGCCTCCAAGGTGTGGTCGAGGTCGCCGGCGAACAACGCCGTGATGACCGCGGTATCGGTCGTGTTGCCGCGGGCGAGCTCGCCATTCAGCTCCGGATGCCGCTCCTGCACCAGCTGCAGGAGTTCCGCCGTATTCGTGAGATTCCCGTTGTGGCCAAGGGCGACCGTGCCGCCGGCGGTGCGCCCGAGCGTCGGCTGCGCGTTCTGCCAACTCGACGACCCGGTCGTCGAGTACCGGGTGTGGCCGACCGCGATGTGGCCGATCAGGGTGTTGAGAGCGGCCTCGTTGAAGACCTGTGAGACGAGGCCCATGTCCTTGTAGACGAGGATCTTGGAACCGTCACTCGTCGCGATTCCCGCCGACTCCTGGCCGCGGTGCTGGAGAGCGTACAGGCCGAAGTAGCTGAGCTTGGCTACCTCCTCGCCGGGCGCCCACACGCCGAACACGCCGCAGGCATCCTGGGGCCCCTTCTCCCCAGGCAGGAGATCGTGACTGAGCCGACCATCGCCACCGGCCAAACCGTTGGCTCCTTATCCCTGAGTGCTGTCGTCGGGTTCACTGCCGCTGTGCTTGCCGTCATCCGGTGCTTGTTCGTCACCCTCTGCGTGCACGCTCAGTTTACCCGCAACGACTGTTGCGGCTCGACGGCTGGCGCTGCGGTCGAGAACGATCGCGGCGATGGCCCCGAGGAGCGCACCGGCCGGGACGCCGTACAGCACGAAGTAGCCGAACGTCGCGCCGAAGCCGACGGCGGGGTCCACCGGGAACAGCGATACGAGCCCGAGGGTGACGATCAGGCCGACGAGGGCGCCGACGACGAGGAATGCCGAGAATCTCGGCGCCCGACGGATCGAGACCTCGGTCCTGGTCTCCGGTTCTGCGTCCTGCGGTGCCTCGCTCATGAGGCTATTCTCCCGCATCCGGCTAGCCGACGGGTGCCGCCCAGTCGAGCGGGAGCTGATCGGCGAGGCTCGCCCGGGTGCCGGATGCCGAGACCTTTCCAGCGGCAATCGCTGCGGCCCACCGTTCGGCGCCGGATTGCTCGTCGACCGCCGCCCCCGGCACGGTGCCCGTCGCGAGCGCGACCCAGGTAGCGGCATCCGTTTCGATCACGTTCGGCGGCGTCCCTCGCGTGTGTGTCGGGCCGTCGATGCACTGGACGGCGCCGTACGGCGGCACTCGAACCTCGACGGTGTTCCCCGGTGCCCGGTCGGCGAGCAGCTGCAGCAGGTAGCGAACGGCCATGGCCGTCGCATCCTTGTCGGCGTCCACGCCATCCTCCAGGGTCATCCGGATCGCCGCCTGCCCAACGATCGCCACGATCCTCGCCTTAGCCACCCCTTAACGCTAGCCCCGAGACAGTATGCGCCGATAGTGTTGCGGGCCGCCGTGGCCACCGGTCGCGAAGTGCCTTCATTCGGGACCGGTAGCCTGTTGTGGTGCGAATCCTCCTCCTCGGCTCCGGCGCCCGTGAGCACTCCATCCTGACCGCTCTGTTGAGCGAGGGCGCCGGCCACGACGTGACGGTCGCCCCCGGTAACGCCGGCATCGCCGCGGATGCGCGGGTCATCTCCCTCGACCCGACCAACGGCGAGCTGGTCGCCGACTTCGCCGCGGACAACGGTATCGAACTCGTGATCATCGGCCCGGAAGCGCCGCTCGTCGCGGGCGCCGCCGACGCTGTGCGCCGCCGCGGGATCCCGGTATTCGGGCCCGACAAGGCCGCCGCGCAGCTCGAGGGCAGCAAGGCGTTCGCCAAGCGGGTCATGGATGCCGCGGGCGTTCCGACCGGTCGGGCCGCGCGTGCGGGCACGGTCGCCGAGGTGGTCGCCGCTCTCGACGGGTTCGGTGCGCCCCACGTCGTGAAGGCCGACGGGCTTGCGGCCGGCAAGGGTGTTCTGGTGACGGCCGATCGTGAGGCTGCGCTCGCGCATGCAGAGCACTGGCTGCAGCACGGGAGTGTGCTGATCGAGGAGTTCCTCGACGGCCAGGAGATCTCGCTGTTCCTGCTCTCGGACGGCCAGAATGTGCTGCCGCTCTCCCCCGCCCAGGACTACAAGCGCCTGAACGACGGCGATGCGGGTCCGAATACGGGCGGCATGGGCGCGTACTCGCCGCTTCCGTGGCTCCCGGCCGGGTTCGTGGCCGAGGTGACGGAGAGTGTCGCCCTTCCCGTCATCCGGCAGCTCGCCGCAGAGGGGACGCCGTTCGTCGGCCTCCTGTACTGCGGGCTCATCGTGACGGACGCGGGACTCCGGGTCATCGAGTTCAACGCGCGCTTCGGCGATCCGGAGACCCAGGTCGTTCTGCCCCGCCTGGTAACCCCCCTGAGCGGTCTGCTGTTCGCCGCAGCGACCGGCGGGCTC
>DATCXP010000161.1:0-4942 GCA_036565765.1 Terrimesophilobacter sp. | reverse complement strand
GAGGGCTCCACGGAGGCCGACGCGAGTCGCGCGCGCGGCCAGGCGCGTTCCTGGGGCCGCTTCACGCGCAACTTCGTGGTGCAGGGCAGCGCGGCCGAGTGGGCCCTGTGCTGGATGGCGAGCCTGCGCGGCTCACTGCGTGAGCTCGGGGGCACCGCGTGGCTGACGGAGGCGCCGCACCTCGTATTCTTCCTGCACGACGAGATCGTCGTGCACAGCCCGGCTTCCATGACGGATGCGGTGGTCGCCGCGATCGAGCGCGCCGCGGTCGAGGCGGGTCGCCTGCTGTTCGGCGAGACCCCGGTCGAGTTCCCGCTCAGCATCGCGGTCGTCGACGACTACGGCAAGGCGAAGTAGGGCGCGGCACAGAGGGCGAGGGCCATTTCTGGCCCTCGCGTGCCGCCAGCCCCGACCGTCGTCCCGACGGTCGGTCCGGGCCATCCGTCTCGGGTCGAACAATGAGAATCGACCCCAAAGCATCGCCGGGCAGCCTCTAAACTGGCGGCGTGATCGAGTGGGCTGAATACTACGCAGCGCAGGCCGGCCGTGCGGCACGGCCCACCCTCCAACGGGCGCTCGAACTGCGTGGTGGCGATCCGGGCAGCGCGATCGACCTCGGTTGCGGCGAGGGCAGCGATACCAGGTTCCTGCTGCAGGGCGGGTGGCGTGTGTACGCGGTCGACGGCGCCCCCGGCGTGGAGGAGCGCGTGCGTGCCGGCGTTCCCGCGGAGCTCTTGTCACGGCTAGTGGTCGAGCAACGGGATTTCGTGGACATCCGGGAGCTTCCGGCAGCCGATCTGAGCTATTCGGGGTTCGCGTTGCCGTTCTGCCCGCCGGAGTCCTTCCCGACGTTGTGGGCGGCGGTCCGCTCCAGCCTCGTCCCGTCCGGATACTTTGCGGGAGAGCTGTTCGGTCCGAGGGATTCCTGGTCCGGTCGGGCCGACATGAACTTCCACGATCGCGAGCAGGTCGATGAGCTTCTGGCCGGGCTCGATATTCTCGACATCGTCGAGGAGGAGAACGACGGTATGTCGTTCTCCGGACCGAAGCACTGGCACGTGTTCCACGTCGTCGCGCGGATCCCGTAGAACTCATCCGCGGCACGGGGTTGCGTCTTCACACAGTTCACGAGTTCCCGCGCTTGCGGCGTATGCGACTACCGCTCCCTGAGGTGCGAGCGAAGCGAGCCTCGAAGGGAGCCAGACAAGTGACTCGAGGCTCCCTTCGAGACAGTCGCTGGCGCTCCTTGCTCAGGAAGCGGTTTCATTCGCACCACGGTCTCTGCTACCCGGCTACGCGATCGCCATCCTGCGCGCCGATACCTTCTTGCGCGTCGCGAGCAGCCAGCTGCCGCAGGCGATCACGAGCGGCCACCACCTTTGCCGGGCGGCCGCGCTTGGGGACCTCGGTGCTGAGCGGTACGGGCGCGGCAAGGCCGGCTGCGCTCGCCCGTGCCAGTCGTGCCTCAGAGTGATCGAGCCAGCGCACCTCGGCCTCCGCCGCGAAGATCATCGAGTCGACGACGAGCAGCCAGGCAAGCTCCTCGGAGGATTCCGGGTCATGAGTGGCGTTCTTGGTCTTCGTGAGCTCCTGCAGGTTGCGCAGCGTCGCAGTGCGCTGCACCTGGATGACCCGAGCGATATCCACGCCGGGCAGCGTCACGGCGATCGCGAGTTTGATCGCCAACTCGTCACGAGTGGCGGTGCTTCTCTCGACGGGAGAGCCGAGCCACCCGGCGACCTCAGCGCTGCCGGCATCCGTGATCGAGTAGAAGATCTGGCCGTCGACCTCGTGATCCGCTCTCTCGACGAGGCCGTCGCGCTCCAGCCTGTCGAGCGTGTTGTAGATCTGGCCGACGTTGAGCGGCCAGGTCGAGCCGCTACGGCGATCGAACTCGCTGCGGAGCTGGTAGCCGTAGCAGGGACCCTGGTCGAGGATCGCGAGGAGGCTCAGGCGGACAGACATGGCGGCCTTTCCCATTGTGTTCCCAGACATGTAGTTGCCGGGTATTTAGTTACGGAGTATAACCATACTCGACATGCACGAATCGAGTTCCCCCGCGTGTCGCGGAATCACACACTTGTCATTTGCCCATGTTGTCGGTCATAATTCAAGGGAAACTTCATACGTTACGAAACCGTTCCACAGGTCGATGGGGAAGTCGCACCTAACGGAATGGAGAAATCGTGACTGCTGCACAAGCGCGCGGAGTGCTGTACGTCCACTCATCGCCGAGAGCCCTATGCCCCCATATCGAGTGGGCCGCTGGTGGCGCCCTCGATCGCGCCGTGAACTTCAACTGGGACGACCAGCCCGTACTCAAGGGCGCCATGCGCGCCGAGTACTACTGGGAGGGCGTCCAGGGGACCGGAGCGCGGCTGGCCTCAGCCCTGCGCGGTTGGGAGCACCTGCGCTTCGAGGTGACCGAGGATGCCACCCCGGGAAGCGATGGCGGCCGCTGGATGCATACCCCAGATCTAGGGATCTTCTACGCGCAGGTCGACACGGCCGGCAACGTCGTGATCCCCGAGGACCGTGTGCGTTACGCCATGGAGGTCGCCGGATCCGACGCGTTCGAGCTGCACCGCGAGCTGCGCCTCGCCCTCGGGCAGGCCTGGGACGACGAACTCGAGGCGTTCCGTCACGCGAGTGACGACAACCAGGTGGTGTGGCTGCACAAGGTTGGCTAGTGCGCCGCCGCTCCTGCGGCGCACACGCGAAGTCGCCGAGCGCGGTCGCCGGCTTCGCTGGGTCGGATGACGCGCAGCCCGGGTCCACCCGCGGGCAGCCCCCGAGTGTTGGTCGTCCGGACGAGTGGGGGTGCCGAGGCGGCCACGCTCGTCCGAACGATGGTCATTGGGCGCGCGAGCCGGCCGGATGCGAGGAGCCAGGTGCGCTGATCGGCCGGGTCACCCCTTCATGCGGTAGGCGAGGTGGACGAACCCGCTCGCGAAGCGGCGAGTGTCGACGAGTTCGAGGCTCTGTCTGATGCCCTCCGGCAGCGCGCGCTTGCCGCCGCCGACGAGGACGGGCGCAATCACGAGGTGCACGTCGTCGACGAGCCCGGCGCGCAGTGCGAGTCCGGCGAGTTCCGCTCCGCCGATCGCGAGATCGGCATCCGCCTCGGACTTCCAGCGACGGATCAGCTCGGGGTCGAACTCGCGCTCGATGCTGGTGCGCTCGCTCTGTGCCGCCTCGAGGCTTCGCGAGAACACGACCTTGTCGGCCGCACGCCAGATCTCGCCATAGTCGAGAACATAGTCTGGCATCCCGGCCAGATTGTCCGGATCCTCCCAGAACAGCATGACCTCGTAGAGGCGCCGGCCGTAGACGTGGCGGCCCACCGAGCGGTCGAGATCGTTGAAGAAGCGATGCACCTCCTCGTCGGGCATCGCCCAGTCGAAGGAGCCGGAGCTGTCCTCGATGTAGCCGTCGAGCGAGGCGATCATTGCATAGCTCAGGCGTGCCATGTGGAAACTCCCTTCACGATGTGCGAAGGCCGGTCGGATGCTCCGGCGACACGAATCGCAGGGGAAGTCTAGGTCTCAGGTCCTCGAAATCCCAGCGTCGTGCCGGATCGTCCGGCCTGTGGATAACTTCGGTTTCTGTCGCGGGAATGTCGGTGGCACGGTATTGCCTTTCAGTATGGAACAAGGTTTCGACGCCGAAGCGGTGATCCCGGTCGACCCCTCAGGGTTCGACGAGGACGCCTGGATGGCGTGGCTGGAGGCCGAGTTCTCGAAGGTTCCCTCTCCGGCGGAACGGGTGGACCGCGTGGTGGCGCTGCGGGCGGGAATGGCTCGCCTTGCCGCGCAGGAGACACGCGAGCTGGCCGCCCTGGCCGACGACATCGACGTCAGGACGGCCTCCGGCAGCGCCGCGGGAACCTCCGACCTGGAGTACCGGTCCCTGATTGCGGAACTGGCCGTGGCGGTACGGGTATCGGATCGCACGATGGCGTCCCGGCTGGATGCGGCCGTGACGCTCTCGAGGCGGTTCCCGGCCACCCTGAACGCGCTCCAGGCCGGCCTCATCGACCGCGGCCATGCCTGCGTGATCGTGGAGAGCGGTTCGATCATCGAGGATGCTGCCGCACGAGCCCGATTCGAGGTGGGCGTCCTGACCAAGGCCGCGACACTCACTCCGGGGAGGTTGCGCCGCGCCGCCCGACTGGCCGCCGAGCGCCTCACCAGCGTCTCGTTCGACGATCGGCACGCCACGGCCCGCGCGCAGCGCAGCGTGGTCGTCATCGAGGTCGGCGATGGGATGTCTCAGCTGATCCACACCCTGCCCACGGCGCTGGCGGAGGCGGTGTGGGACCGTCTCACCCAGCAGGCGAAGGCGATCAAAAATGCGGGCGATACCAGAACGTTCGACCAGATCCGATCCGATCTGGCCGCGGAACTGCTGCTGACGGGGCATCCGTCGGGCGATCCGGATGCTCCCCACGCGGCCGGCATCGGCATCCGCGCCGAGATCGCAGTCACGATCCCCGTCCTCACCCTGCTCGGCAAGGGCGATGAGCCTGCCACGATTCTCGGCAAGGGGCCGATCGACCTGGCGACGGCGAAGCAGCTCGCCGGAACGAGGAGTCTGTGGACCAGGATTCTCACCGATCCGGTCACTGGTCAGGTGCTCGCCACCGACGACTACCGACCGCCGGGGAAGCTGCGACGACATCTGCGCTACCGGGACGCACGATGTCGGTTCCCCACCTGCAATCGCAGCGCATGGCGATGCGACATCGACCATACCGAGGAGTGGCAGGACGGGGGCAGGACTCGTCACGACAACCTGGCCCTTCTGTGCCGCTACCACCACGTGCTCAAAGGCAACACCCGGTGGAAGGTGGTTCAAACCTCACCGGGAGTTCTCGAATGGACCAGTCCGTTCGGCCGCGTGATCACCGACGTTCCCGACGCGGCGGTTCGGTTCTGCTGAG
>DATCXP010000157.1:0-12929 GCA_036565765.1 Terrimesophilobacter sp. | reverse complement strand
GGCTGGCAGCTGCAGTCCGGTGATCTCGGAGGCCGCCCGCACCACCCGGCGGAAGCGCGCGGCCTCGCGGTCGGCGAAGATCGCGCCCCAGGTGAACTTGGGCGTCTCGCGAACGGCCACCGTCTCGGGGAACAGGACGGCGGAGTTCGTGTCGTATCCGGCCGTGAAGTCGACGAAACGGATCGGGACGAACAGCTTGTTGGAGTAGTCGCCGGCCTCGAGCTCGGCCACGAATTCCGGCCAGACGACCTCGATGAGCACAGCCTCGACGAGGCGGTCGGTGCTGCCGTTCTGGGTGTACATCGGGAACACCACGAGGTGGCGCATCCCGTTCACGCGGTTGCGCTCAGGGTGGAAGGCCACCAGCGAGTCGTAGAAGTCCGGGACGCCGAAGCCCTCGGCTGACCACCGTTCGAAGTCGGTGACGAGCGCGGTGAGGTACGCCGCGTCGTGGGGGAGCGCCGGCAGGAGGTTCAGGATTTCACTCGTGATGGCGGAGACCAGGTCCCTGGATTCCGGGTGCCGGGCGGCGTCAGGGATGCTGCCATCCTGAATCTGGTACGCGCGCAGCGCGGTGACGGCCTGCTTGAGGCGCAGCCAGGCGGGAGTGTCGGCCGCAACGTCCCCTTCGAGCCCTTCGAGACGGCCGCGGGCGGCCTCCTCAGGGACCGACTTGCCGCTTGCGGCCTCCTCGGGGCGGCGTTCGACGACCTCGGGTTCGCCAATGATGGTCTTCTCGTTCGTGAGCTGTGACATGGTTAACCTCCCGTCGCCTGGTGTGTGAAAAGGTACCTGTCAAGGGTATCCGGCGGACCGTGGTGTTTGGTTGTGGGCTCCTGCGAAAAACTGCGCCGGGAGAAGTCGCTACGGTGCTTCCTGGCCGCCGAAGTAGGCTTTTCGCCATGGAAACCGCGCCTCCAGCGCAATCGGCGGCTGCCGTGCAATCCGCGCTCTCCGAGGTGAGCGACCCGAAGGATGCCGTGTTCCTGCAGCGGTTCTTCAAGACCGGGCCCGGCCAGTACGGTGCCGGGGACGTCTTTCTCGGCGTCCGGGTGCCCGCGACGCGGAAGGTCGCCGCGCGCTTCCCGGAGCTCCCGCTTCCGGATCTCGGCATCCTGCTCGACAGCGAGGTGCACGAGCATCGGCTCGCCGCACTCGTCATTCTGGTCGCCCGGTTCCAGCGGGCGAGCGCACCGAGAACGCGCAACGACCAGCTCCGTGGCACGCTCTTCGACTGCTACCTGGATGCGGTCCGCCGGGGCCGGGTCAACAACTGGGATCTCGTCGACGGTTCCGCGGAGTTCCTGGTCGGCGAGTACCTCCTGGATCGCCCGCTCGACCTGCTGTTCGAGCTCGCGGCGAGCGAGAGCGTGTGGGAGCGCAGGGTCGCCATGCTCTCGACATTCGCGTTCACGAAACGGGGTCGGGCCGATCCGACGCTGGCGATCGCTGAAGTACTCCTCGAAGACCAGCACGACCTGATTCAGAAGGCGGTGGGCTGGATGCTGCGGGAGGTCGGCAAGCGCGTGGGCCGCTCTCTGCTTACGGGTTTCCTCGAGGAGCACGCCGCCAGGATGCCGCGCACGGCGCTCAGCTACGCGACCGAGCACCTCAGCCAGGAGGAGCGTGCGTACTACCGGAGCCGGTGAGGCCGGCTCCGGCGGCGACGCTCCGGATGATGATGAAGAAGAAGAAGAAGAAGAAGAAGAAGGGATCCGACATGAGAATCAACCTGACGAGCGTGCTCGTCGACGACCAGGAGAAGGCACTGCGGTTCTACACCGAGGTTCTGGGCTTCGTGAAGAAGAACGACGTCCCCGCGGGCGAGGACCGCTGGCTGACCGTGGTGTCCCCGCAGGATCCGGACGGCACCGAGTTGCTGCTCGAACCCGGCCGTCACCCGGCGGTCAACCCGTTCAAGGAGGCGCTGGTCGCGGACGGCATCCCGTACACCTCCTTCGCCGTCGACGACGTCACGGCCGAGTATGAGCGACTGCGCGGCCTCGGCGTGCGCTTCACCCGGGAGCCGGTCGCCATGGGGCCGGTGACCACCGCGGTGTTCGACGACACCTGCGGCAATCTGATTCAGATCGCCCACTAGTCCGGCTAGAGCCCGTGCTGTCCTAGCCAGGCCAGCAGGACGCGCTCGAACTCCTCAGGCTGCTCGACGCTCGGGATGTGCGCGGAGTCGGGGAACCGGCATCCGTCGGCGCCGGGAATCGTGGTCACGAGGTACTCGTACTGGGCGAGCGTCGGGGAGAGATCGTGATCGCCGACCATGACGAGCGTCGGAACCGCGATGTCGACGACACGGTCGTAGGCGGGAGGCTCGAGCGGTATCGACGTCGGGCTCTCCGCGCTGTGACGGGCGTTCGGCGCGTTGAGTTCGTAGGCGAGCGCGGTGAAGGCAGGGTCGAGGTCCTCAGCCCTTCGGTCCGGGCCGAAGTCCCACAGGGCTGCCTCCCTGCGGGCCAGCTCCGCCCAGTCCTTCGCCGCGAAGAGCGCGTCGAGCTCGTCGAACAATTCGTCCTCCCGCTCACTGAGCTCTACCTCGGGGAAGCCGCTCGGGCCGGAGCCGATGGTGACGAGCCCCGCGACGCGATCGGGGCTCTCGATCGCAAGGTCGATCGCGATGGAGCCGCCGCGCGAGCATCCGATCACCGTCGCCCTCGTGACACCGAGGTGGTCGAGCAGGTCGAGCGCGTCCGCGCGGTTGGAGAAGGCCACGTCCTCGGTCTCGGTCTCGCCGTAGCCGCGCGTGTCGAATCGGATCACATAGTGGCCGGCCGCGAGCGCTGTGATCTGCGGATCCCACATCCGCAGTGTTGCGATGCCGGCATGGATCAGCAGGAGGGCCGGCGCCGAGACCGGTCCGTCCGTCTCGTAGTACAGCATCGCGCCGTTGACCTGGAGGTGGGGCATGTTTCAACGCTACGACAGGGGCCCCGCCACTGGCCAGAGCTGAACCGACCAGAGGCTAAACCGGATCGAGTGGAACCTGAATGTCGCGGAGCGCCGCCATCGCCTGATGGGCACGCTCGACGTCGTGAGTCTTCGCGGCATCCAGCAGCATGGCCTGGGCGGAGTCGATGGCCACGAAGTCGAGGTAGTCGGGGAGATGGAGGCTGCCGAGGCGTATCAGGTGCACGACCGAGGTGATCGCCTTCCTGAGCGACTCGTTCTGGGATGCCGCAGCCAGGCGGCTGAAGAAGGAGAAGTTCGTCGTGGCGACCGCCTGCATGTCCAGGGCGGCGACTCCGGCCTGGAACAGTTCGTGATCCTCCGCCATGGCCGAATACACGCTCGCGTCGACCGTGGGGATGACCTCGTCGACGAGGGCGCCGAACAGGGCGACCCAGACGATCATCGCCTCGGCGGTCTGGCGGGGGCTCACGACGGCGACCCGCGTGAAGCGGCTTGCGGAGGCCTCGACCACTCCGATCTCGCGAAGGCGCTGCAGCGCCTCCCGCACGGGTGTCCGCGACACCCCGAGCTCCGCGGCGAGGGTGGTGTCGCTGATGCGCTGGCCCGGGAGCAGCTGACCCTGGTGGATCGCGTCGAGGACTGCCTCGAAGACGGTCGTGACGACTTTGCTCGTCGCGATACTCGCGTCCATGCTCGCATGGACGAGCCGCCGATGGCCCCCGGTGTCAGTCATTGCAGCAATTCTACGGTCGGCGTCGTGTCGCGGTCAGAAGATCATCGGTTTGTTGAGATCGTCTTCTTCCGCTCCGAGATCCAGGTCGACACTGACCGGAACGTGGTCGCTCGGCGCATCCCCCTTCCGCTCGTCGCGGTGGATGCGGGCCGCCGTGACGAACTCGGCGAAGGCACGCGAACCGAGGATGAAATCGATGCGCATGCCCTCGTTGCGGGGGAACCGCAATTGCTTGTAATCCCAGAACGTGAACCCCTCGGGCACGAGGGGTCGAACGACATCCGTCAGGCCGCTGTCGAGGAAGGCGTCGAATGCAGAACGCTCCGGTGGCGAGATGTGGGTCGAGACGCCCTGGACGAAGCTCGGATCCCCCATGTCGGCATCGGTCGGTGCGACGTTCCAGTCGCCCATCAGGGCCAAAGGGGTGTCCGGATGCCGCGCAAGCCAGTCCACCGTGTCGGCGCGCAACCTCTCGAGCCAGTCCAGCTTGTAGTGGTAGTGCGGATCGTCGAGGGCGCGTCCGTTCGGGACGTAGAGGCTCCACAGGCGCACGCCGTCCACCGTGACGCCGATCGCGCGCGCCTCGAGCGGCTGGTCGGGACCCTCCGCGCCCTTCAGGAAGCCGGGCTGGCGCGCGAAGCTGTTTTCGACATCCGTCATCGGCAGGCGGCTCGCGAAGGCGACGCCGTTCCACTGATTCAGACCGTGGGCGATCACCTCGTAGCCGGCCTCCTCGAACGCCTCGAGAGGGAACTGCTGCGGTGTGCATTTGATCTCCTGCATGCCGAGCACATCGACGTCTTCGCGCACGAGCCAGTCGACGACACGGCCGACTCTCGTGCGGATCGAGTTCACATTCCAGGTGGCCACGCGCATGCCCCAACGCTACCGGCTTGACCCGAATGAAGGCATTCGGGACAAGCCGCGCGACAACGGGGCGGCAATACCGCGCCATGGTCCCGATCGGCCTTCATTCGGGATGGGGCGGATGCCATAAAGTGGTCTGCGTGACCGACGCCCGCCGCCAGCTCATCGACCACATCGTGCGCGATGCCGTGTTCCGCGGAGACTTCACGCTCTCGAGCGGCAGGAGGGCCGACTTCTACGTCGACCTCCGCCGGGTCAGTCTCGACCACCGGGTGGCGCCGCTCATCGGGCAGGT
The DNA here is from genome assembly GCA_036565765.1 of Terrimesophilobacter sp. GTDB lineage: Bacteria > Actinomycetota > Actinomycetes > Actinomycetales > Microbacteriaceae > Terrimesophilobacter. The sequence continues at coordinate 8,109 of DATCXP010000157.1, read as the reverse complement.
CATGCTCGACCTCGTTTCGGATGTCCCCGGTGTTGCAGCGGTCGGCGGCATGACGATGGGGGCGGATCCGATCGCCGCCGCCATGCTGCACCAGGGAGCCTCGCGAGGGCTCGGCTACGACGCGTTCGTCGTGCGCAAGGAGCCGAAGGACCACGGTCGCGGGCGTCAGGTCGAGGGACCGGAGCTCGAGGGCAAGCGCGTGATCGTCGTTGAGGACACGTCGACGACCGGAGGTTCGCCGCTGTCGGCCATCGCCGCGCTCGAGAAGGTCGGTGCCGAGATCGCGGCGGTCGCCGTCGTCGTCGACCGGGACACCGGCGCGAGGGAGGCCATCGAGGCCGCCGGGTACCGGTATCTTGCCGCGATCAGCCTCGCCGACCTCGGGCTGGCACCATGACCGAGCGTGCAACCCCCGACGACGAGCCGGACGACGGACTCGACGCCTGGCTTGCCGCGCATTTCCCCCCGAAGTCCGCGGAGACGAGCCAGGAAGATGCGAGACCTGAGCCTCCGCCGCCGGTGGACGACGGCCTTCCGGGCGCTCCAGCGCCGACGGAGCCGATCGGCCAGGAGGAGTCACCCGGTCAGCCCACGGCGGCGTGGCCCACGCTCCCACCCGAGCCGCCGCAGGTCCCGCCCGTCGTGGATGCGGCACTGCCCGGCATCCAGGAGACCCCCACCGAGGTCTTCGGGGCCGTCGAGGACGCATCCCTTCTTGACGACCTCTTCGGCGCGACGAATTTCCGCGAGTACGGTGCCGGGCCCGATCCGGCGGAGAGCCCGTTCGCGGCCAGGACGGTCGCGATCGCCACGAACGATGCCCCGGCGAAGCGCCCTCCCGCGGAAGGCCTTTCGAAGACCCAGAAGGCCCTCTTCTGGGTGGGCGGATCGCTCCTCGCCGTGCTCGCACTCGTCGCCCTGTTCCTGATCGGGACCAGACTGTCCGATCTGCTGGGGCCCGCTCCTGCAATCGTCGCGCCGACGAGCGCGAGTCCGACGCCGAGCCCCACTCCGACGGCAGTCGCGATCGGCCCGGTCGAGCCCGGCAACCATGAGTGGGACGAGCTGCTCGGCGGCGAATGCCTCGACCCCTATCCCGGACCGTGGGCGGAGGAGTTCACGGTCGTGGACTGCGCGGTGCCGCATCCTGCGCAGCTCGTGGCACGGGGCACGTTCGCCGAACCGGCTGCGGCCGCGACTGAGCCTTCGGCCTCACCGGTCGGCGCGCCGGCATCCGTTTACCCCGGCGCCGCGGCCCTGCAGGCTCAGATCAACCTCCTGTGCACAACACCGAAGGTGATCGACTATGCGGCGGCCGGAAAGTACACCGACATCCAGTTCGAGGCGAGTTACCCGGCAACCGATCAGCAGTGGGCGGATGGCGACCGCGAGTACTACTGCTTCGTCAGCCGCAAGTCCGGCGAGCCGATCACCGGCACTCTCGCAGTGCCGCAGGCGGCGCCGGCTCCCTAGCCGGACACCCTCGGGCGCGCCCCGGGCTCCACGAGATCGTGCACGCCGTTCAGAATCTCGTCCGGCCGGAACGGGTAGCGCTCGAAACCGCCGCCAGTAGGTGTTCTACGAGACCCCGAAATCGCACTTGATCAGGGGTTATCTCTGCGTGCTTGACACCAGGCATTAGGCACGCTACGTTTGCGTGCAATCGATTGGCGCCTGAAAGGACCTGCATGACGTACATCGTCGGACTCGACATTGGCGGCACGTTTACGGACGTTTCGGCTGTCTCATTGGAAACCGGTGACATCTTCACCGCAAAGGCACGGTCGACCCCGTGGGACCTCATCGAAGGTCTCGTCGAGGGCCTCCGGCTCGTCGCCGAGCAGGCCGGACTGACGACCGAGGAGTTGCTCGCCGACACGGAGAAGTTCGCTCACGGAACAACGCAGACCTCCAACGTCGTCTTCACCTGGGTCGGCGCGAAGACCGGCTTGATCACGACGCGCGGCTTCGCCGACGAAATCCTGATCATGCGGGCTCGAGGACGCGTGGCCGGGCTCGGGCTGGCGGATCGTCGGCAGCTGCGCGCGACGCAGAAGCCGCCGCAGATCGTGCCACGTCACCTCATCGCGGAAGCGGCGGAGCGAGTCGACCACCGCGGGCGCGTGCTCTCGACGCTGACGAGGGCCGAGGCGGAGCGGGCTGTCACCGAACTCCTCGACCAGGGCGTCGAGTCGATCGCCGTCTCCCTCCTCTGGGCGCACGAGAATCCTGCCCATGAGCTTCTGCTTCAGCAGGTCGTCAATGACCTTGCGCCCGGCATGCACGTCAGTCTCGGCCACAAGCTCGCACGGGTCTCCGGCGAGTACGAACGCGCATCCACGGCCGTCATCAATGCCTTTGTCGCGCCAACGGTCGAACGGTACCTGGAACGACTCATCGAGCGGATGTCCGATCTCAAGCTCCAGGCGCCCCTGCTCGTCCTGCAAGCCAGCGGTGGAGTGAGCAGCGCTGAAGAGACCGTCCCGATCAACACGATCGAAAGCGGGCCCGCCGCCGGCATGGTGGCCGTGAAGGCCCTCATGGACACTGTGGGCTACGAAAACGTCATCGCAACCGACGTGGGCGGAACGACGTTCAAGGTCGGCCTCCTGGTCAATGGCCAGTGGTCGGTCACGCAGGAAACGATCATCAATCAGTACAGCCTGCTAATTCCCATGATCGACCTCGTCTCGATCGGAGCAGGCGGCGGAAGCATTGCGTGGGCGGACGACACCCGGCTACGCATCGGCCCCCTCAGTGCCGGTGGCGACCCGGGCCCGGCCTGCTACGGGTGGGGCGGAACACAGCCGACGGTGACCGACGCGGACCTCGTACTCGGATTCCTCAATCCGGATCGGTTCCTTTCCGGCCGTCTCACGCTCAGCCGCGAACTCGCGGAAGCAGCCATCAAGGAGCACGTCGCGGATCGACTCTTCGGTGGCGATGTCATCAAAGCGGCGGCGGGAATCCGCCAGATCGTCGACTCCCAGATGGGCGACCTGGTGCGCAAGGCCACCATCGAGCGAGGTCACGATCCCCGGAACTTCGCACTGATCGCCTACGGTGGCGCAGGGCCGCTTCACGCGAGCGGTTACTCCAGGGGAATCGGCGTCAAGACGATCGTGGTGCCCCAGGCGGCGACCGGATTCTCCGCATATGGCGCCGCATCGAGCGACATCCAGCATTCGGTCCAGCGATCAGTTCACGCCGACCTCCTCGAGAACCCTGCCGAGCTCGACCAGGCCTACCGGGCGCTGGAAGAGGAAGCACGGTCACTGGTGGAGAAGCAGAATGTTCCTTCTTCCAAGATCCGCTCCTCGCGCTGGGCAGAAATGCGCTATGAACGGCAACTGCACGACGTTCGCGTCCAGGGCAAGGATGTGCCGCCCGAGCAGATCTCGGAAGGATTCCGCGAGGCATTCCTCGAGCACTACGAGGCGCTTTATGGGCGCACTGCCACCCTTCCCAATGCCGGAGTCCAACTGCTGAGAATCGGCGTCGACGTTGTCGGGGAGATCGCCAAGCCCGTTGTGCACGAGTACGAACTCCACGGCGAGGACGCCTCCGGAGCGGCTTCCGGAAGCCGACCGGTGTTCTGGCCTGAACTCATGGAGTGGATGGACACACCGATTTACGACGGAACACGGCTCCTGCCGGGGAACCTCCTGCAGGGGGCGGCAATCATCGAGCAACCGGGGACGACGATCGTGGTCCCCCCTGGAGCGACAGCGGTTGTGGACCGATTTGGCAACAACGTCATCAACCTGAATACGGGAGACAGCAAGTGAACGAGAATCTCGACCCCGTCACCTTCGAGGTGATCTGGCACCGGCTGCTCGACACGACTGAAGAGATGGGCATCAAGTACATGCGGACCTCCGGGTCGCCCATCCTCGTCGGCGCCTACGACGCGAGCACGGGCATCTGCCTGCCGGACGGGCAGCTGGTCGCGATGGGACCATACATCTCCACGCAGGCGCACGTTCTGCGCCTCATCATCGAATCCACGATCAAGACCCGGCAGAAGTCGCCCGGCTTCCACCCAGGCGATATGTACATCTGCAACGATCCATATCTGGGGGCGACCCACCAGCCGGATGTCGCGACGGTTGCCCCGTTCTTCGTCGGCGATGAATTGACTGCATGGGTCGGATCATCAGGTCACTGGCTGGACATCGGCGGTTCTGAGCCCGGCGGGTTCAACATGAACGCGACCAGTGTCTTCGACGAAGGGCTGAGACTCTCTCCGACGCGGATCGTGGAGTCTGGCGTCGTACGAGAAGACCTCGTCGAACTGATCATGAACCAGATCCGCGAGCCCCTGGTCGAACTGGATCTTCGGGGACAGATCGTTTCGAATGAGGCGGGCACGCAGCGCCTCACCGAGATCTTCGATGACTACGGCTCTCAAACGGTCACCGCGGTGATGAAGGAGGGCATCGACCATGTCGAGCGCCGTCTCCGCGCCCGACTGCGGTCCCTGCCCGACGGGGTGTGGAGAGAGGTCCAGTTCCTCGACCACGACGGGCACAAGCCCAACCTCCGCAGAATCGTCTGCACGGTCACCAAACGCGGCGACCGACTGAAAATCGACTACACCGGAACCGATCCCCAAGTCGAGGGATTCGCCAACTCGGCCTACGGAGGGCTGAGGGCCGCGACGCTGAGTGCGGTATGCATCATGCTCGGTTACGACCTCACCTGGAACGATGGTGTTGCGAGATGCGTCGATCTCGTCGCCCCGCCGCGCACCGCTGTCACTGCGGAATACCCGACACCGGTTTCGATGGCGACGATCTCCGCCATCATCGTCAACCTGAACCTCGTGTTTGGAGCACTGTCCAAGATGCTCCTCTCAAGTCCCAAGCATCACGATGAGGCGATGGCGAACTGGTGCGGGACCTCCCTGGGCGTCTCGATGCTCGGCTACAACGATCGCGGCATCATGACCGTCGCCCCGGAGTCGAGCCACTTTGCCGCAGGAGGCGGTGCTCGCACCTATGCGGACGGCGTCGACACCGGTGGGATCATCATCAACACCACGGCCAACATCCCGTCCATCGAACAGACCGAGGCAGAGTATCCCCTGCTCTATCTGTTCAGGAGGCAACTGACCGACTCCGGTGGGCCCGGCAAGTTCCGTGGCGGAATGTCAGGGGGCGTGGCGATTGCACCCTATGGCTCCGATGGTGACGTGCACACGACATTCGCGGGTGTCGGCGCGGACACACCCAACGCCTTCGGCCTTGGCGGAGGGCTTCCTGGTGCCGCCGTTCGTTTCATCCGGTACGTTCGTTCGGGGTTGCCAGGAATTCTGGAGAACGGCGGGGATCTTCCCGGGACAGAACAGACGTTGCCGGGGGAGGCGTACATCACAAGCATCAACCGTGAACTCTCCTTGTTCGAGAAGGACACGATCGAATACCACAACTGGCAGGGTGGCGGTGGGTACGGCGATCCGGTTGAGCGTCCCGCAGAAATGGTCGCCGCCGATATCCTCGCGCAGGCGGTATCGAGAGAGGTTGCTTTCGACATCTACGGTGTGATCGTTGACGAGCGTTGCGAGGTGGATGCGGAGGCGACGAGAGAGCGGCGCGCCGCCATTCTGACGGCACGAATCGACTCCGCCACGCCGGCATACGATGCGCTGCCGCGGGCGGCGGCCATCCTTGATGCGGATACCGGCGAACCACACGCATCGACCCGGATCGGGCACACCAGCTACGGCGACCTCGTCGAGTTCGACTTCGTCGCGAACGAGGCGCGGTGCGCAAAGTGCTCATGGACACTCGGGAGTGCTGACGCCGACTTCAAGTACGGCTGCCTCGTCGAGGTGAGCGATGTCGCGGTCGCGGGCCCTGCTCGCGGCCAGGACTACGGCCACGACGCGGTGGTCCTGCGTCGCTTCTACTGCCCGGGTTGTGCCCGACAGATCGAAGCGGAAGTGGCAGCTCCAGCCGGGCCGTATGCGGCTTTCCACGTCCTGTCTGCGGCGGCCCAGGAATGATGAGGTCGGAGATCCACCCCGCCTTCGCCGACTGGTCCGGCCTTCCGTCATCGATCGTCTCCGACTGCCTCGGACGGTTCAATGCGATGTCATCGTCGATTCGGGCCCTGACTCCGGTAGGAGTTGTCGGACCGGCTCATACTCTGCGATCGGTAGTCGGTGACAACCGTTCAGTTCACCTCGAGTTGACTTCTGTTGCACCGGGGTCCGTGCTGGTCATCGATGCAGGCGGCTATGCCGACCGGGCCATCTGGGGCGGAGTCCTCACCATCGCGGCACGGAAACAGGGGATTCTCGGCGTCGTGATCGATGGCGCGGTGCGGGACATCGATGAACTGACCGAACTGGAGTTCCCCGTATTCGCACGGGGAACCTCGCCGGCCGGCCCGCACAAGGCGGGGGGAGGCGCTTCTGCGGTTCCGATCAGCTGCGGGAACGTTCCGGTGAGCCAGGGCGATCTTGTGATCGGAGATCGGGACGGCGTCGTGGTCGTTCCGTCTGCGCTGATCGACGAAACCCTCGTTCTGGCCCGTGCGCGCCTCGAGCTCGAACGGCAGTGGATAGAACGCATCAATTCTGGCATTCCGAGTGCCGTCGTCCTCGGCATAGACACAGCACAGTAGAGAGGAAGTAGTCGTGCACATTTCACGGTTGAGTGTGGCGGGAGTCACGGAGTTCGGCGCGCGGTTGACGGCGGAGGACGCCTGGACCCCGCTGTCGAATCTGGGCATGGAGGCGCGGACCACCGCGGATGTCATCGCACAGACGGCGGCCATCAGGGCTCGCCTGATCGCGAGGACGGGCGACCACGGCCGAGTCGAGGCCTCCGGCTTGCACTGCCCGATTGTGGCGCCATCCAAGATCCTCGCGATCGGATTGAACTACCTGGATCACATCAAGGAGACCGGCGCAACACAGCCGGAGCGTCCCATTCTGTTTGCAAAGTATGCCAACGCACTTGCCGGGCCGACCGACCCGACGATCCTGGACCCGAGCCTCACTGCAGAACTCGACTATGAGGCAGAGCTGGCGGTCATCATCGGTCGCGAGTCACGCCGGCTCGAATTCGACGACGCTCTCGACAGCGTCTACGGCTATGCCGTGGCGAATGATGTCTCCGCGCGCGATTGGCAACGCGCTGACTCGCAGTTCTCCCGATCGAAGAGCTACGACACGTTCTGCCCGATCGGGCCGTGGATCACCACAGCCGACGATGTCGAGGATCCACAGAACCTGGCCATCTCGTCCAAGGTCAACGGTGAAGTGCGCCAGAACTCGACGACAGCGCAGATGTTGTTCTCCGTGCGGGAGCTGCTCGTCTACCTGAGCTCGACCATGACGCTGTACCCCGGAGATGTCATCTTGACAGGCACACCCCCCGGGGTCGGGCTCGGCTTCAAGCCGCCGATCTTCCTCGCACCGGGTGATGTCGTCGAATGCGAGATCGCCGGCCTGGGACGAATCAGAAATGCCGTCGAACTGGATCCCGCCTCTCCGGGCGACAGAGCTTAACGAGTACTGGGCATGGTCAATCGGAAGGAGAACGCGATGCATGCGGCAACAGGAGTCTGGTCGGGCCGAGCGGACCCCAGCGTTCACGGAGCGACCCCGACAGGGATTCTCTCTTCTCTTGAGACGCGGGGAGGGGATCGTTGACGACGACGGCAGCCCCTCCCGAGCCGGCCAGGGTCGAATTGCGTGACGTTGGCATGCAGTTCGGCGAACGCGTGGTCACGCAGAACATCAACCTCGTCGTTCCCGCGGGGGATGTCCTCTCGATCGTCGGTCCGTCCGGTTGCGGCAAGACCACCCTGCTCAGGGCGATTGCCGGACTGCTCCAACCGGCGGAAGGTTCTGTCTACGTCGGTGACGAGTCGGTGGAGAAGACGCCAGAAGGCGTCGCGATGGTGTTCCAACAGTTCGGACTCTTCCCGTGGAAGACCGTGGAGGCCAACGTCGCCTACGGCCTCCGTGCGCGGGGCGTGACGGCGCGCACCGCGATCCAGGAGACACGCCACCTCATCGAGATGGTCGGCTTGAGCGGGTTTGAGAAGTCATATCCCCACCAGCTCTCCGGCGGGATGCAGCAGCGCACCGGGCTG
>DATCXP010000131.1:0-2710 GCA_036565765.1 Terrimesophilobacter sp. | reverse complement strand
GGCGGCCGCGGATGTCGCGGCGATCACCTGCCCCATCCTCGCGTTCTACGGCGACCAGGATGCGAACCTCATGGCGAGCCTGCCCGGGGTGACCGAGGCGATGGCCTCAGCCGGCGTCGACTTCGAGGCGAAGGTCTACGCGGGCGCTCGACACGCCTTCTTCAACGACACGAACGGCCTCACCTACGATGCCTCGGCCGCGGCCGACTCCTGGCAGCGGGCGCTCACCTTCCTGGGGGAGACGCTCCTCTAGCGCCGTGCAGGGCGGACCTGCTCCGCATCCACAGTCTCCGCGGGGAGAACGCGGATGACTTGTCTCGCGCGCAGTGGTCGCAGGAGGAGTATTCGACTGAGGCACCCCGGGAACTTCCTCCGATCGCGTGCATCGGCCGATTCTTCCTCCGATCTCGAACGTGGACCTTCTTGGAGGAAGGTTCCATGGCCCGAGCATCGCTACTGCGTCCCAGAATTGCCGGGCGCGATCTAGCGCCGGATGCACGCCCCGGAGGACACCGGCGCACTGAGCCCTGCGGCCTGCCCGGCGACCGGCAGCAGTTCGTCCATCGTGAGCGCGTATCCGACGTTCTGCGTGTTCGCTGCCTTCGCGAAGACCACCCCGGCGACCTTGCCGGAGGTGGTCAGCAACGGCCCGCCCGAGTTGCCCTCCTGCACATTCGCCGCAAGCTGATAGACCTCGGTCGCGTGGGGGTTCTCGCCGTAGATGTCGTTCACGCGCACGGTCGTCACGCGCTCGACCTGCGCCGGCTGGGACTGGAACGGACCGCCGAGCGGGTAGCCGTCGAACACCGCATCGGCTCCCGCGGGCAGCGTGGGCGTGAGGGGGATCGCGGCGGCGGCGAGTCCGTTGACCGCGATGACGGCGAGGTCGTCGTTCGGGTCGAAGTAGACGATCCGGCCCGGCAGCGCGCCGCCCCCTGGCACCTCGACGACCGGCTCCCTCACCCCGGCGACGACATGGGCGTTCGTCACGACGCGGTCCTTCGCGACGACGAAGCCGCTCCCGGACTGGTTCTGGCCGCACTGGTAGGCGTTCCCGGTGACCTTCACAACCGAGCGGGCTGCAACCTCCAGCGCAGGGGTATTCGTCGCGACATCCGGGATGGCGGGCGGATTTCCGGCTTCCGGACCGCCCGCGGCGGAGATCACGCGCGGGATGCCCTCTTGGATCACGATCGACCGAAGCTGGGCGAGACCGCTCTTCACCGGTCCCGGCGTGAGGTTGTCGATCGTACGCAGCACGCTTGAGCCGGCGATCGCCTGCGACAGGACGGGAACGCCGAGCGAGCTCACGCTGAACGCGAGCATCGACGACACGAGGGCAGCGACGACGACATTCACGATCGCGCCGGCGACGCGATCCGGCGTGCTGAGCTTCGTGTCCTCGACGCGGCGCCGGATGATGCGTCCGATCCAGGCGCCAACGGACTGTCCCGCCGCGACGAGTGCGAAGATCGCGATCAGGATGACGGGCAGTCGCCATTCGGGTGCAGGAACCCATGACCCTGCGAGCGGGATCGCGAAGAACGCCGCGACGCCGCCGAGGATGATCCCGGCTAGGCCGAACACGCTGCGGACGAACCCCACGCTGTACCCGTAACCGAGGTAGGCGAGCATGAGGAGGATGAGCAGCGCGTCCAGAATCCCCGGGACTGACATCCGCCCTCCTCAGTCTTTCGGCTCCTCGCTGAGACTACCGTGTGCAGGTTGCGGCAGACTGGAAACATGACGATCCCCGAGAAAACGCTCAACGACGGAAACTTCCTTCCCGCGATCGGATTCGGCACCTTCAAGCTGAACGGCGACGACGGAACGGACTCCGTGCTCTCCGCGATCGACGCAGGCTACCGGCTGCTCGACACCGCGCTGAACTACGAGAACGAGGCGGAGGTGGGGGAGGCTGTCCGGAGGTCCGGGATTCCGCGCGAGGAGATCGCCATCGCGACGAAGCTTCCCGGGCGGTTCCACGGCTATGAGGAGACGCTCCAGGGGTTCGAGGAGTCGCGCAGGAATCTGGGGGTCGACTACGTCGACCTGTTCCTCATCCACTGGCCGATGCCGCGGATCGACCGCTATCTCGACGCCTGGAGAGCCATGATCCGACTGAAGGAGCAGGGTCTCGTGCGCTCGATCGGGGTGAGCAACTTCACGCAGCGGCACCTCACGCGCGTGATCGAGGAGACCGGCGTTGTTCCCGCAGTCAACCAGATCGAGTTGCACCCGCACTTCCCGCAGGCTGCGATGCGCGAGTTCCATGCCGTGCACGGAATACAGACGCAGAGTTGGACTCCACTCGCCCGGCAGCGCTCGGTGCTCGACAACCCGGTCGTCACGGGTGTCGCGAATGCGCACGATGTGACGCCGGCCCGGGCCGTGCTGCGCTGGCACGTGCAGCTGGGGACGATCCCGCTCCCGAAGTCGGCACGCGCCTCCCGGCAGGCCGAAAACCTCGATGTGTTCGACTTCGAGCTGACGGATGCCGAGGTCGCCTCGATCTCGTCGCTGGAGTCCGGCAGGCTGTGGGGCGGCGACCCTGACACGAACGAGGAGTTCTAGGGAAAGCTGTGGATATGCGGTTATCCGGCCGCGCCGCGTGCCGGACCGAGTAGCGTCAGGCTCATCATCGACGGTTGAGGAGCATCATGAAAGCGCTCGTGTATCAGGGACCCGGTCAGAAGGCGTGGCAGGACGT
>DATCXP010000114.1:0-9336 GCA_036565765.1 Terrimesophilobacter sp. | reverse complement strand
CAGCAGAGTCACCCGGAACGAGGGAGCAAGAGTGCGTAAGGGAATCAGGAACTGGGGACCTCCCCTGCTGCTCGTCTCACCGACGATCGTCATCCTGGGCATCTTCGTCTACGGGCTGATCGGCGCCAACATCTCGGTGTCGATGAGCGATCGCCACAGTCTCGAACCGGCGGAGAACTTCGTCGGCATCGAGAACTACATCGCCCTGTTCACCGAGGAGCGCTTCCTGCACTCCCTCTACAACCTGGGAATCTTCACCGTCTTCTTCATCGCCGGCACCATGGTCTTCGGTTTCCTCTGGGCCTGGATGCTCGACAAGGGCGTGAACGCGGAAGGCATCTTCCGCTCGGTCTACCTGTTCCCGATGGCGATCTCGTTCGTCGCATCCGGTGTCGTCTGGCGCTGGCTGCTGAACAGCGCGGAGGGCGACCGCGCATCCGGCCTCAACCGGATCTTCGAGAGCCTCGGGCTCGGATTCCTGCAGAACCCGTGGTGGAGCGACCCCACCTGGGGCATGGCGGCCATCGCTCTGCCCGCCATCTGGCAGCTCTCCGGCTACGTGATGGCACTGTTCCTCTCCGGATTCCGGGGCATCCCGGATGAGCTGCGCGAGGCCGCCCGCATGGACGGCGCGAGCGAGTGGAAGCTCTACCGCCACGTGATCTTCCCGCAGCTCAGCCCCGTCGCGCTCTCCGCGCTCATCATCGTCGGCCACATGTCGCTCAAGGTGTTCGACCTCATCATGGCGATCACGAAGGCGATCTACCAGACCGAGGTTCCGTCCACCTACATGTGGATCGCTCTCACCTCCAACGACTACGCGAAGTCGGCGACCATCGCCACCATCCTGCTGCTGCTCGTGGCCGTGCTGATCGTGCCGTACCTCGTGTACACGGCGCGCTCCGAGCGGAGGCAGCGATGACCGTCGTCACCGGGCTCGAGAAGCACGTGGTCTCCCTCCCCCCGAACGCAGGAAGGGCTCGCACCCGATTCAGCAGGACCACCAAGTACGTGTTCCTCATCCTGTTCGTCGTGATCGTGCTCATGCCGGTGTACGTCCTCGTCGTCACGAGCCTGAAGCCGCCCCAGGACGTGAACCCGGCCACCTCGTGGGGACTCCCGGTGCGCTGGCCGTGGGAGAGCGCCCTCGAAGGAGGCCCGACCGGCTTCGACAACTGGAAGCTCGCCTGGAACGCCCTCGCCGCCTCGATCGGACGCACGTTCCTGCTCGCGATCCCCGCCGCGCTCATCTCCTCGCTGCTCGGCTCGATGAACGGCTTCGTGCTCTCCCGGTGGCGCTTCCCCTACGCCGACATCGTCTTCACCGTCATCCTGTTCGGGATGTTCATCCCCTACCAGGCGATCATGACCCCGCTCGTGCAGATGAAGACCTCACTCGGGCTGCCGAGCAATATCTCGACGCTGCTCATCGTGCACATCATCTACGGGTTGCCGATCTGCACTCTCATCTTCCGCAACTACTACACCGGCATCCCGAACGAGCTCATGGAGGCCTCACGCGTCGACGGCGCCGGGATGCTGCGCACCTACCGGAGCATCGTGCTTCCTCTGTCGCTGCCCGGCTTCGTCGTGACGATCATCTGGCAGTTCACGTCGGCCTGGAACGACTTCCTGTTCGCGCTGTTCCTGTCCGATCAGAACGGCGGGCCTGTGTCGCTCTCGCTCAACAACCTCGCGCAGGGGGCGCAGCTGGCGAACTACGGCGCGGCGATGGCCGGTGCGCTCCTCGCCTCGCTGCCCACGCTCGTCGTGTACATCATCCTCGGTAAGTACTTCATCGGCGGTCTCATGAGCGGCTCGGTCAAGAGCTAGGCCGGCTCGGATGCCGGGATGCGCGCGAACGCGCGCACCGCGAACGTCCCGAAATGCTCGACCTTCGGTGGCACGGCGGTGAATGCGCTCCCGGTTGCCGGCACGCTGCCAAGGTTCGTGAGGTGCTCGACCACGTGGATGCCCGCCGCGAGCAGCGTTGAATGTGCTGGTCGTTCGCCGACCACCCCGCCACCGCGCGCCTCTGTGTCGTCGATGTTGAGCGAGTCGATACCGACGAGCGAAGCACCCTGCTCCGCGAGATAGTCGGCTCCCGCCGCGGTGAGGAACGGCGCCCCGATCGCGTATGCCGGCGTGCCGAAGTGGCGATCCCATCCGGTGTGCAGCAGCACGGCCTTCCCGGTGACCGCGCGGTCGTAGAACACCTCGGGGCCGATGCCGGGCTCCGCAGCGTCCTCCAGGTGGAACACCTCGCACGGGAGGTCCACGAGGCTCGCCAGCTCCAGCCCGGCCAGATCGGCGCCTCCCTCATAGCGGTGAAACGGACTGTCGAGGTAGGTCCCGGTGTTGCCGATCATCGTGATCATGTCCATCGCGAATTCGGTGCCGGGCGCGTACCGGGCGCGAGAATCCTCGCGCCGGAGGTACGGCGTGATGACCGGCGCGGGCAGGCCGGGATAGGTCACAAGACCCTCCCGGATGCTGTGACTCAGGTCGATCACGCGACCGACTGGGCTCGCAGGCGCGACGCCGATTCCGCGCGTTCCACGATGCTGCTCCCGCACGATCTCAAGGTTCGAGATCGCGACCGATCCGACCAGGGCGAGGCCTAGATGCTGCACGAACAGGCGTGCGACGAGTGCCTCGTCGGCGTCCGACGACGGGAGGTCGATGCGGAATCCCTCCGCCGTGAGACCGCCCCCGTTCACGAACTCCACGCGCGCGTCGAAGTGGGCCCGATACTCGTCGGTCCGGGTCATTCTGCCGGGCCCGGCTCGACCTGACCGGCGGTGCGGAGCGGTTCGACTTGCCGCACCCTCGCGCGCATCCGCTTCACGATCGTCACGACGACGGCCGCAAGCGCGAGGCCTGCGGGAACCAGCAGGTGTGCTCCCGCGAGCACGAGCAGCCCTGCCACGAAGACGCAGGACGAGACCGCGAGCCACCATCCGATCGAGAAGCGCTTGAGCAGCCGCACGGCCGCGACCATTCCGAGCGCGTAGATCGCGACCATGCAGCTGGTGTGGATGAGGATGAACGCCGCGAGATCGAGGTCGGCCGCGACGAGCGCCCCGAAGTAGACGGCGATCAGACCGCCGATGACGAAAAGGCTGCGACGGGCGACGCCACCCGGCTCCGCACCGGCCGCCATCCAGCGCGGCAGGTCCCCATCCCGGCCGAGCGACGCACCGAGCTTCGCGAATGCCCCCAGATAAGTGTTGAGCACGCCGACCGAGACGACCCCCGCGATGATCGCGACGGCGGCAGGACCGATGCCCGGCGCGGTCACGGCGACGAGGTCGAGGAGTGGAACAGGACCGTCACCGGCACGGGGGCCGAGCACTGCGATCGTCACGTACTGCAGGGCGAGGTAGGCGATTCCGACGACGGCGATCGCGATGGCCGTGGCGAGCGGGATGGTGCGGCGCGGATTCCTGAACTCCCCCGCGATGTGCGTCACGGCCTCCCAGCCGGCGAAGGCCCACACGAACAGGCTGATCGCGGCGCCGACCCCCGACCAGCCGTTCGGCAGGAACGGCTCGAAGTTCTGCGGATGCCCGGCCGGCGCTGCGACCGCGACGACCCCGATCACGATCGCCACGAGGGCGGCCGTGAGCACGAGCTGAACGCCGCCGGAGACCCGCAGCCCGAACAGATTCGACACGAACGGCGGGACGATGATGACCGCCGCGAGCAGCACGACGACCCAGCGCGGCGCTCCGAAGATCGACCCGATGTAGGAGGCCCCGAGGATCGCGACGACCGGGGCGCCGACGCACACGCCGAAGTAGAACCAGTATCCGGCCATGCGGGCCGCGGTCTTCCCGAGAGCGAGTCGAACGTAGGTGGCGACGCCGCCGGCATCCGGATGACGCGCCGCGAGCGCCGCGAACGTACCGGCCAGGGGGATGGAGAGCAGCAGAACCGCCAGGACGGCCAGGATCGAGGCCGGCCCCGCCGCCGTCGCCGCGAGCGCCGGCAGAACCAGGATGCCGGTGCCGAGCACCGAGGCGATGTACAGGGCAGAACCCTGCAGGAGGCCGACCGTCCCGGCGTCGCCGACCGGCCCGGTCTGCTCGCCGTGAACGGTCATCTCGGCGCTGCTCATGCTCATGTCCCCATGCTTCCAATGGCAGCTACAGACCGTCCATATCGAAACTGCCAAATCGGTCGGCGCGAGCGCCAAATCCTTCCAGCGCCCGCCCCTGCCATCCTGTCACGACCGGATGACCTCGTCCTTCACCGGGAGCGCTCCGGCCGGCCGCGCGGATTTCGCATGAGCGACGACCGTCTACTGTCGAGAGCGTGACTTCGCAACGCGACCGCACCGTCGGCACCACGACCCAGCTCGCCACCGAAGTGAGCATCAACTTCGGCTCCTCCATCGCCGGCCTGCTCATCCCGATCGTCGGCAGTGTCGTGGTCGTCGCGGTGCGCCAGCTCGTCACGGCGCTCGTGCTCGTCCCCTTCGTGCGCCCGCGGATCAGGGGTCGCGGGTTTCGCGCGCTCGCACCGGCGCTCGCGCTCGGCGTCATCCTCGCCGTCATGAACCTGAGCTTCTACGAGGCGGTCGGCCGCATCGACCTCGGGACCGCGGTCACGATCGAGTTCCTCGGGCCGCTCTCGATCGCCCTCGCGACCTCCCGCCGCATCATCGATGTCGCGTGTGCCGTTGCGGCCGGTGTCGGCGTCTACCTGCTCGCGGGGAGCACGGCGGACCTCGATCCCATCGGCGTGCTGCTCGCCTGCGTCGCTGGGGCGAGCTGGGCCGCCTACATCCTGGTCGCCCGCACCGTCGCCGAGCGGTTCAAGGGCGTCGAGGGGCTGAGCATCGCGAGCGTCGTCGCGCTCGCGATCATCGCCCCTGCCGCCCTCTTCGTCGTCGACTACTCGCTCATCGACTGGCGGGTGCTCGGGCTGCTCGTCGCCACGGGCATCCTGTGCTCGGCGATCCCGTACAGTCTCGACAGCCTCATCCTCCGCCGGATCACGCCGCGCCTGTACTCGATCATCACGAGCACGGCGCCGGTCATCGCCGCCGGGTTCGGCTGGATCATCCTCGGCCAGGGGCTCTCGCTCCTGCAGCAGGCCGCGATCCTGCTGGTGTGCCTGGCCGCCGCGACCGCCTTCGCCACGCAGCGGGAGCGTCAGGTCTCCGAACTAGAGGTCACGGCGACGACGACGCCCTGAGCGCCGCGAGCCGACTCCCCCTCGGCTATGGAAGCGCGGCGAGCACGTCCGCGACGAGGTCGTCGACACCCTCGATGCCGACCGAGAGGCGCACGAGGTTGTCGGGAACTTCGAGCTCGGTGCCGCGAACGGATGCGTGGGTCATGTCGGCCGGGTAGTTCACGAGCGACTCGACGCCGCCGAGAGACTCGGCGAGCTGGAACAGTCTTGTCGACTCTGCGAACTTCTTCGCCGCAGCCGCGCCGCCGCGGAACGTGATCGAGAGCATCCCGCCGAATCCGCTCATCTGGCGGGCGGCGAGCTCGTGGCCGGGGTGTTCGGGAAGGCCGGGGTAGTAGACGTGCTCGATCGCCGGATGCCCGACGAGCTTCTCCGCGATCGCCTGCGCGTTCGCGCAGTGACGTTCCATGCGCAGCGCGAGCGTCTTGACCCCCCGCGTGGTGAGCCAGGCATCCAGCGGCCCGGAGACGGCCCCCGCCGCGAACTGCACGAAGCCGACCCGGCCCGCCAGCTCGTCGTCGTTCATGACGAGAGCGCCGCCGAGCACGTCGGAGTGTCCGCCGAGGTACTTGGTGGTGGAGTGCACGACCACGTCGGCGCCGAGCGCGAGCGGAGTCTGCAAATAGGGGGAGGCGAAGGTGTTGTCGACCACGACGAGAGCACCTGCCGCGTGCCCGAGGTCCGCGAGCGCCGTAACGTCGGAGATCTTCATGAGCGGGTTGCTCGGCGTCTCGATCCACAACACCGTCGTGTTCGGACGGAGCGCCGCGCGCACCGCGGGCAGATCGGTCAGGTCGACGACGCTCAGCTCAATGCCCCACGGCACGAAGATGCGGTTCACGAGCCGATGGGTTCCGCCGTACACATCGTTGCCCATGAGCACGTGGTCACCGGGCTTCAGGACGGTGCGCAGCAGTGCGTCCTCGGCGGCGAGCCCCGAGGCGAAGCTCAGGCCGTGCTTTCCGCCCTCGAGGCTCGCGAGCTGCTCCTGCAGCGAGTCGCGCGTCGGGTTCGTGCCCCGCGTGTACTCGTAGCCGTTCCGCAGGTCGCCGATGCTCTTCTGCACGAAGGTGGTCGTGAGGTACACCGGCGGAATCACCGCCCCCGTTGTCGGGTCGAAGCCCTGACCGTCGTGAACGGCGCGCGTGCTGAAGTCGTGATTCTTGGTCAATGGTCAGTCCCGGTCTTAGTTATTCGGAAAGGAAGGTCAGAAGGTCGTGGCGGGTCAGAACTCCGACCGGCTTGCCGTCCTCGGTGACGAGCAGGGCATCCGCCGACTCGAGCGCGGACCTGGCCGCACTGATCGGCTCATGGACGCCGATCAGGCCGAGCGGCGGGCCGACGAACGGTTCGAGCGCGTCGGTCATCTTCGCCTCGCCGGTGAACACCTGCTCGAGCAGCGCGCGTTCCTCGATCGCGCCGAAAACCTCGCCCATGACGACCGGCGGCTCCGCGCTCAGGACCGGAAGCTGGGACACCCCGTACTCGGTCATGATCCGGATGGCGTCCCGCACGGTGTCCGACGGGTGCGCGTGCACGAGGTCGGGAAGCTCGCCCGTCTTGCTGCCGATGACGTCGGCGACGGTCTTCTCGTCGGAGAGGTGGGTGAAACCGTAGGACTGCATCCACTTCTCGTTGAAGATCTTGCCGAGGTAGCCGCGGCCGCCATCCGGGAGCAGGACGACCATGATCGCCTCGGCGGGCAGCCCCCTGGCGACCTTGAGCGCGGAGGCGACGGCCATGCCGCTCGACCCGCCGACGAGGAGGCCCTCCTCGCGCGCGAGCCGCCGGGTCATCTCGAACGACTCCGCGTCGCTCGAGGCGACGATCTCGTCGACGACGCTCGGGTCGTAGGCTTCCGGCCAGAAGTCCTCGCCGACGCCCTCGACCAGGTAGGGCCTGCCGGTGCCGCCGGAGTAGACCGAGCCTTCCGGATCGGCGCCGATCACGACGACCGCGCCATCGGACACCTCCTTGAGGTATTTCCCTGCGCCGCTGATGGTTCCGCCGGTTCCGACTCCTGCGACGAAATGGGTGAGCTTGCCGTCGGTGTCCCGCCAGATCTCGGGCCCGGTCGTCTCGTAGTGGCTGAGCGGGCCGGCCATGTTCGAGTACTGATTCGGCTTGAACGCACCGGGGATCTCGCGGGCCAGCCGGTCCGAGACGCTGTAGTACGACTCCGGGCTCTCCGGCGCCACCGCCGTCGGCGTCACGACGATCTCCGCGCCGTACGCCGTGAGCACGCTGCGCTTGTCCTCGCCGACCTTGTCCGGCAGCACGAACACACACCGGTAGCCGCGCTGCTGTGCGACGAGCGCGAGACCGATTCCGGTGTTCCCGCTCGTCGGCTCGACGATCGTCCCTCCGGGCTTCAGCAGCCCATCGCGCTCCGCGGCATCCACGATCCTGGTCGCGATGCGGTCCTTCGACGACCCGCCCGGGTTCAGGTATTCGACCTTCACGAGCACGGTTGCGGCGATCCCGTCCGTCACCCGGTTGAGCTTCACGAGTGGGGTGTTGCCGACCAGATCGAGGATGCTGTTCGCGTATTTCATGGTCTGCCAAATCTACCAGCGGCAGGTGGAAGGTTACCGCGAGGGAATGAATCGCGCGCCCACAGGATTCTTATAGCGGGGGACGGTCTAAGTTGTGAGTATCCCCGCCGCCCGAGAGAAGGACGACGCCCATGGCATCGAAGAAGTCCCCCGCTGGAGCGCCGGCGCCCTCCGCCGCGCCCAAGCCGACGATCAAGCAGGAGCGCGAGCAGCGTCGTCAGGCCAAGGTCGAGGCGTTCAAGAGGGAGCAGGCCCGCGCGAAACGCAATCGTCTGCTCGCGATCTGGCTGAGCTCCATCGCCGGCGTCGCCGTCGTCGGTCTCGTCGCAACGTTCGTGATCCTGGGTGCCGTGCCGAAGAAGGACCCCTCGACGATCGAACTCACCGGACTCAAGACCTGGGACGTCCCCGGCGCGGTGCACGTCGACCCGCAGCCGGTCGACTACAAGGCCGACTACGGCATGGATCCCCCTGCTGGCGGGCCGCACTGGAGCGGATGGCTCAACTGCGGCATCTACGACCAGCCCCAGGAGAGCGAGCGGGCGGTGCATGCGCTCGAGCACGGCGCGGTCTGGGTGACCTACGACGCGGACAAGGTGAAGGGCGCGGATCTCCAAACCCTCATCAAGCGGCTTCCGAGCAGCTACGTCGTGGTCTCCCCGTACCCAGGTCTCGACGCACCCGTCGTCGCCTCCGCGTGGGGTGCGCAGATCAAGCTCAAGAACGTGAACGACGAGCGGCTCGACGGTTTTGTGGCGAAGTACTGGAAGTCGGGAACCGCACCGGAACTCGGCGCGAGCTGCTCCGGAGCGGTGGATGGTCCAGGAAAAGTCGGCTGACCGCGAGCCGGCGCCGTCCGGACCTCCGACCCGCGCGCTCGTCGCCATCATCCTGGGGGTCGCGGTGCTCGTCGTCGCGAGCTTCCTCGCCGGCCGGTTCACCGCCCCGGCCGAGGCCTTCCCGAACGACACGAGTGCGGAGGCCGGCTTCGCGCGCGACATGCAGACCCACCACCTGCAGGCCGTCGACATGTCGGTGATCGTGCGGGACGAGACCGACGACCCTGACATCCGCCTCCTCGCCTACGACATCGCGCTCACCCAGCAGCAACAGGCCGGCCAGATGTTCTCCTGGCTCACAGTCTGGGGGCTGCCGCAGGCCGCGCCGGAGCCGTCCATGACCTGGATGGTGCGGCCAGGCAAGACCGGGGCGGGCCACGACCACGGCACCGCCGCGCCCGCTCACGTCCCCGGGCAGCCCATGCCCGGCCTCGCGACGGATGCCCAGATGGCCCAACTGAAGGCCAGCACGGGCGTCGAGGCCGAGAAGCTGTATCTCCACCTCATGATCGCCCACCACAAGGGCGGGATCGAGATGGCCGAGGCCATCCTCGACCGTACCGACAACCGCGTCGTTGTGAATCTCGCGAAGGGCATGATCGCCGCGCAACAGAGCGAGATCGACTACATGACCGAGCTGCTCTCCGCCCGCGGCGACTGAGGCCCGCCACCGTTCCCGCTTTCCCTGAGGGGGCACCGGCGACCGTCAGCGGGCTCTGACCTGCTCCGCATAGAGGCGC
>DATCXP010000101.1:0-30028 GCA_036565765.1 Terrimesophilobacter sp. | reverse complement strand
GAGCCGAGCGTCCGTCTCGGCACCAGGATTCTGCCCGCTCCCTGAGGAGGCCGCAGTCCGTCTCGAAGGGGCCATCTCGTGGTGATCGTGCGCCTGCATCATCGCCTACTCTCCCCGCACATTGGCGAGCTCGTACACCTTGAGCAGCTCGGCGACCGCGTGCTCCCGGCTGTCACCGCCGGCGGCGAACATGTCGCTCACGTGGGTGCGCAGGTGGTTCTCGACGAGCAGCTTGTTGAGGCTCCTCAGCGACTTCTGGATGGCGAGGGACTGCGTGATGATGTCCATGCAGTAGTCCTCGTTGTCGATCATCTTCTCGAGGCCGCGCATCTGGCCTTCGAGGATGCGGCTGCGGTGCAGCGCGCGCTTCTTCAAGTCTGCGATCATGGGGCAAGCATACCCCTAGGGGGTATCTGATGCAATGCGGCCGCAATAGGCTTGGACCATGAAGGTCACCAAGCAGGAGCACGCCTGCCTCATCATCGACAACGCCGGAAAGACGCTCGTCATCGACCCGGGGTCATTCACGACCCTACTCGTGGGCATGAGCGATGTCGTGGCAATCGTCATCACCCATGAGCACGCCGATCACTGGACGAGCGATCAACTCGGGCGGATCCTCGAGCGGAACCCGGATGCGCGCGTCTTCGGTCCGGCGGGAGTCGCCGCAGCGGCATCCGAATTCACTGTCGAAGTCGTGAACGGCGGCGACACGGTCGAGGTCGACCCGTTCCGCCTGAGCTTCTTCGGCGGCAAGCATGCCGTCATCCACTCCTCGATCCCGGTTGTCGACAATGTCGGAGTCCTCGTGAACGATGAGCTCTATTACGCCGGAGATTCGTTCACGATCCCGAATGGGGTCGACGTCGGCACGCTCGCCGTGCCCGCCGGGGCGCCATGGCTGAAGATCGCCGAGGTCATGGACTACGTGGCAGCCGTGAGCCCCCGTCGCAGCTTCCCGGTGCACGAGATGGTGCTCTCCGTCGCGGGAAAGACGATGTCGAACGCCCGCATCCAGTCCTCGACCGAGGCCGGCGGCGGCGAGTTCTTCCCGCTCGAGCCCGGCGACTCGCTCGACCTGTAGCCCGGGGGTGCAGGCCGAATTCGAGGTCGATGCTGCTCTTGTCGCACGATTGGTTGACGCGCAGCACCCGGACCTCGCCGGCCCGGTGACGTTCATCGGAAACGGATGGGACAACGCCCTGTTCCGGCTCGGCGACCGCTATCTGGCGCGGCTGCCCCGTCGTCAGGTCGCTGCGGATCTCGTCGCGAACGAGCAGCGTTGGCTTCCCGAACTCGCCGGCCGACTCGGCGTCGACATCCCGGGCCCCGTCCGGGTCGGGCGCGCCGGCAGCGGGTATCCGTGGCCCTGGAGCATCGTGCCCTGGTTCGACGGGGTCGCGGCGTCGGATGTCCCCGCAGAGGGCCGCGGGAACCTCGCCGCGGATATCGCCACCTTCGTGGCACGCCTGCACACGGCTGCGCCACCCGATGCCCCGGTGAATCCGTTTCGCGGCGTCCCGCTCCCAGCACGCGACGCCGTCGTGCAGCGAAGACTGCAGGGAGGCGCAATCCCACGCGGGAACGAGATCGGCGCCCTGTGGTCGCGGCTCGTCGCCGTCCCGGAGTGGGGCGGGCCGGCCTTGTGGCTGCACGGCGACCTGCACCCGGCGAATATCCTGCTCGACCAACGCGGGCACCTGCGCGCCGTGCTCGACTTCGGCGATCTCACGGGAGGCGATCCGGCGACCGACCTCGCCGTCGCCTGGCTCGCTTTCGGCGCGGCCGACCGCGCAGCGTTCCGGGCAAGGATCGACGATCTCACCGGCGCGGATCACGACACCTGGCAGCGCGCACGAGGGTGGGCGATCGTGTTCGCGACCGCATTCCTGGAGGGCTCGGAGGAGGGTTCGCCGCTACTGACGATCGCCCGTCACACGCTCGTTCAGGTGCTCAACGAGGAATAGGCAGGGCCGGTCGGAGAGCCGCCCCCACGCACGGCTGCCTGAACTCGAGCGAGCCTAGTGGGACAGAGGCTCGAGGGGGACCAGATCGTCGCCATCGAGGGCAGTGGTGCCTGGGATGCGCACTCTTCGTCCGCGACGGGGGAACTCCACGACAAGCATCGCAGCAATCATGAACAGACCCCCGAGGATGGTCTTGAGTGCCAGAACCTCCTGCCCTACTCCCACCGAGATGGCTGCGGTGAAGACCACCTCAAGGGTCAGGATGATGGCGACCCGACCCGGCTCCATCCGCGCCTGCGCCCAGGTCTGCACGAAGAATCCGATGATGGTGGCGAACACGGCGGTGAAGAGAACGGCGATCCAGACACTTTCGTTCGGAGGGCCCTGATAGCCATCCGGCAAAGCGCCGATCCAGCAGACCACCGCAACAGCACACAACTGCACGAGGGTGAGCGCGTAGGAGTCGAGGCCTGAGCTGAACCGACCCAGGCCGACGATGTGAAGGGCGAACAGCACGGCGCACACGATGCCCCAGATCTGAGCCACCTCAATGCTCGCACCCGTGATCGAGATGAGGCCCAACCCGATCAGGGCGAGGACAGCACCGATGGCGAGCCTGCCTCCGATGCGGTGACGGAAGAAGAGCCACCCGAGGGCAGGGGTGAGCACCACGTAGGTGCCGGTGAGGAAGCCGGTAATGGCTGCGGTCGTCAACTCCAACGCGATCGTCTGCGTGATGTAGGCGAGACCCAGCACGACGCCCAGCGAGGCACCGATCGCCAGCAGGCGGCCCTTCAGCGCCAGCACCACCTTCGGCTTGACCGCCAGCATGATGAGAGCGGCGATCGTGAAGCGGATGGCCAGGAAGTCGAAAAACGGCTGCTGCTCGATGGCGGGCTTCATCAGGACGAATGAGCCACCCCACAGTGCGGCCACCGCGACCAGTGACCAGACCGCTAATCGGGACGACTTCACTTCTCAACGATAACCGGGGCGGACTCGCCGGAAGGCCATCCGACGTTTTCGTCGAAGCGTGGGACTGAGGCAGGAGTGGGGGCGCTCCTGCCCTCGAAGCCCCCGCGGCCGAAGGCCGAGATGGAGGTATGGATCAGGGTTCAGAGAGAGGGGCGTTGCTTCTGCCGAGGGCGAGCCGCTCGACGGACTTCGGGGCGCGGTTCTGTACGAGCACGTCGACCTTCGAGACGAGATTCCGCAAGGTTGCGGCTCCATACGAAGTAGCTCGCCATGCCTCGCACCTTCTCGTCGTAGTCGCGGGCGAAATCGCCGGAGTCGCGTTCGATCTTGATCACTCGGGCACCGAGCTCGGTGAGCCGGCGCGTAGCGAACGGTGCGGCCACGGCCCGTTTGAGCGACACGACGAGGAGTCCTTCCAAGTGCAGGCCGGTCATCAGTGTTTCTCTCCAGCCCCTCGGAGGAACCGTCTGGCCCGATCGACCACGGGTCGATCGATCATCATGCCGTCGATCTGAACGGCGTCTCCCTCGGCGCTGACCACTCGTCGGGCCCAGTCGAGCTGTTCAGTGCTGGGGGCGAACGCGGATGCCACGACCGGCACTTGTACGGGATGGATGCACAGCTTGCCGCCGAAGCCTAATGCGCGGGCAGATCGTCCGGCCCGCGCGACGGCGTCGGTGTTGGCGATTTCGAGGCTCGGTGAGTCCAGCGGCGGCGCGATCCCGGCGCCACGCGAGGCCACCACGAGGGTGGCGCGGGCGAAGTCGAGCACGGCCCCGCCGCCATCGGCGTCCGCGCCAATGTCGAGGGCGAAGTCGACGGCGCCGAACGCCAATCGTGTCACGCCGGCCAGGCGCGCAATGCCTTCCGCGGCGAGCACCCCGGCGGCGGATTCGATTAGGGGGATGCAGGCCACACCGTCGGGCAGCTTCCGGATAAGCGCCGCAATCCCGTCCACGGACTCGGCCTTGGGAACAAGGATGCCGAGCAGCGTGCCCGAGCCGTGGGCGTTCGCATCGAGCAGCGCCTGCAGTTGTTCGGAGTCGTCAATGCCGCCCCCACTCACTCGCACCACGACATCGAAGCCCTCGTCGTCAAAGGCGGCCACGGTCGTGCGGGTCGCTGCGGCTCGCCCCCCCACCTCGACTGAGTCTTCGAGGTCGACGATTACGAGGTCGGCGCCGGCCTTGAGAGCCTTGCCGAATCGTTCGGGGCGGTTGCCGGGCACGAACAGGGCGGTGACTGCGTGGGTGACGGCTGTCGCGACAGCGGCATCTCCGCGTGCTCCGACGCGGGTCACTGCTCGCCGCCCATGAACAGCGAGCTCGATTCATCCGGTCGGGTGCCGGCGACGCTCGGCAGGTGTCCGTGCGTGTAGACCATGAACGTGCGCCGGTAGCTCACGACGATCGCACCCATTCTCCAGGAACTCTCGGGGCCTTCTCGTCGAAGTCAAAAGCAGCGCGAAGGATGTCGGCTGACTCACGCCACGTGAGTTGCTCGATTGACACACCCGTTGCGTGAAGGCAAGCCCGCAGCTTTTTCGCGAACAACTCATCGGCTGGCGGGCCACCAGGGGATCCCGGCGGAAGACCAAGAACGCCCGACCGAGTCTCACCCGAGGTCAAGCGAACACTGACTTCGACTTCGCCATCCAGCAGACCCTCGCCGCCGTCGATCAAGGTCACGTGCACCAGACCGATGATGGCCTGGGCGTCCGATCGTTGCACAGCGGTGTCGGTGAACTCGTCGAAGCCTTGATACTCATCAAGGATCGCGGTTGCTACCGCATACTCAAGGCTGAACTTCCCCTCCAACCCGAGTTGGGGTTCGTGGTGGATGAGTGGAGTGACTGTGCCCCGAGGCGTGACCACATGAACTGATTCGACTTGATCCGCGTCGAGCGTGGAACCGATCGCTCCGCGGAGGGCCGCAATGGGTCGCTGCAGCGCGTAACACGCGGGAAACAGCTTGATTGCGAGGCCGCCCGGGATCGCTGGGCTGTTGTCGAAGTCGGCGTCCGGTGAACCACCCACGAGACTCAACCACGCCTCAACGGCGGAGAGGTCAGCATCGGCGCCGGCGGCCGCAAGGCGAGCCGCTCGTATTCCCGCGTCGACCGCGGCCCCGACCTGCAACGACTTTGCCTGAGTTCCGAATGCACGCTGAACGCCGCCAGCGGATGGCACGCAGAGCGCGAGCGCTGTCGCCATGCCTCTGGCGTCTAACCCCAGGGCAAGACCGGCCGCCACCGCTGCCCCGAACGGCCCCGCGGTTGTTGTCGCGTGCCACCCCGCCGTGTAGTGACCCCACCCCAGGGCCGTGCCGATTCGCGCCATCACACCGGCCGCAGCCAAGTATTCTCGGGCGCCCCCTCCCGTAGCGAGCACGGCGGGAACGCACACCGTCGAGATGTGGGTAGTCGAGGGGATGTGGAGGTCGTCGAAGTCGATCACGTGCGCGAGCACGGCCCACCTCCCAGCGTCATCGAGAACGGCCGCTGGCGCGATTATCGAATTTGTTTGCGCAGCGAGCGCAACGGCAACCGTATCCATGAGGCTTCGGGAGGCGAGCTCCTCGTCCTCATGGGTGATCTGGTAGTTGAGCGCCCAGTCGGCGAGTCTTTCGGCGATCACTGGTTCGCTTCGGCCGCCGTCGGCTTCTCGGCGGTCGGCTCACTCGACTGCTTCGCCGCGCCCCGACGATTCGCGCCCGGCTTGAGAATGAAGTTCTTGATCAGCTCCGCGGTGATCTCGGGCCGTTCGAGAACCAGGTAGTGCCCGCTCTCGGGAATGATGTGGAGTTCTGCGTCCGGGATGATGCTCACCGCCGTGTCGAACCCGACGCCACTCTTTGAAGGCTTCGGCGGCGTCATCTGGTCTTCGTCGCCGCCGATTAGAAGCGTGCGAGGAAGATTGGGAAGCAAGGGTGAGAGGTCGAGTGCTTCAAGGCTTTCGGTTCCCGTCACAAACGATTGAGCGTCGTTGTTTCCCATCGCAACTCTCAGCTCATTGAGGATCTTGAGGGCGTCTGGTCGGTCGTAGAAGCCGCGAGAGAAACCTGCGGCCGCGGTCAAATCGGCGGCCTGCACCATGTCGCTGTCGACCGCGCCACGCTTCCATGTGTGGCGCATGTGACGTGCCGCCCGGTCGTACTTGAAGAGGCAGCAGGTGAGGATGAGGTCTTTGACGACATGGGGGTGGTTGCCCGCGATGATCGTCGCCACGAGCGCACCCATGGAAGTGCCGTGTACGTGCGTGGGACCACCGATGACCTTTTCGATGAACTCGGCGACGTATGCCGCCCACTGGGTGACGCCGATGGGGCCCTTGGCCGTGCTTCGACCGTAACCGGGAAGGTCGAGATCTATGACGTCGAAGCTGTCCACCATGTGCGGAGTGAGTCTGCCGAAGTTGCGGTATCCAAAGCCCGTCCCATGGACATCGACGATTGTCGGCCCTTTTCCGCCGCGCTGGTACCAGACGACAGAACCGTCCGCCAGAGTGACAGTTGCCTCTTTCATTTTCATGGTGTTCCTTCTTGTTGTTCGGTGTGTGTCTGCGTTACTCGGAGGAGTGACGCAAAGTGGTGTGAAATTTCGCTGCGAGACAGACCCGCCGCGAGCAAGAGCTGCAGGAAGACCCGCGCCTTTGATGTCGTCAAGAATCCTGCGGAGATGACGCCGCGCGCGAGCACGTCCGTCTCCGACCCGGCAAATCCATAGGTGCTCTCGAGCACCGCTCCCGCGCCCGTTCGCGACGAGATCACCACGGGCATGCGTGACGCCAGATCGCCCAGATCGGCGACCAGTGCGCTCGGCACATGACCGCCGCCCATCGCCTCAACGACGCACCCCGCAACGGAGCGAGTCGCGACGGATCGAAGCGTCTCGCCGTCGTCTCCCAGCCCGACACTGACGAGCGCCACGGACGGAGTCTGAAGGCTTGACGCCACGGATAGCGTGACCGCCGGAATATGAAGGGCAAGGGGAAGGTGCACGCGGCGTTCCGAAACCCAGCCGACGGCACCGACCGGCCACGACGAAAACGCCGAAGGGCTCGTCGTGTGCGCTTTGCGAACAAACAGAGCGGTGTGAATCTCATCGTTGATGACAACCAGAACCCGGTGGTTCTTCGCCGCAGTGCTGGTCGCCACGTCGAGCGCGGCGGCGAGGTTTGCGGCAGCATCAGAGCCAGGGAGAGACGGGTGCCGCATGGCCCCGGTCACGACGACTGGGATCGTCACATCGTGAAGCAGCACATCGAGCGCGAACGCGGTTTCCTCAATTGTGTCGGTTCCCTGCGCCACGACAACACCGCGGGCTCCCGCCGTTTGGGCGTCGCGAATTGCGTTCGACAGCTCCACGATGTCGGCAAGAGTCAACTCGCTCGAGGCGACCATGCGAAATTGAGTGCCCACGACTCGAACGCCCGGCGGAATGCATCCGGAATCTTCGAGCAGTTCGCCGATCTCGCGGGACGGCACCGCACCACCATCGGCGCCCGCGGCGGACGCAACGGTTCCTCCCAGCCCGAAGACAGCCAGCCACGGCTCGCGACCGTGAGAATGCGAGTCGGCGAGGATCGTCATTGAGGTTCCGAGTTCATGTGACCTCGCGCACGTCCAATGCCCGCGGTCGCGCCCCCGTCAACAGGAAGCACGACTCCCGTGATCCAGCGCGCTCGCTCGCTCGCGAGGAACACAATTGACTCACCGACATCCCAGCCTGTGCCCTCAACCGTCAGCAGTGACCGCTCAATTCTTGTACGACGCGCGTCGTTGTCCAGGCCCGTGCTCGACACCATGGGCGTCCACGCCAGGCCAGGAGCAACGCAGTTGACCCGAATTCCTTCGGTTCCGTGTTGCGCGGCCATGGCTCGAGTCATCTGGATGATCGCGCCTTTCGTTGCGGGGTAGGTGACCGACGGATGTCCGCCCACAAGCCCAGCAACGGAAGCAACGTTGACAATGGCCCCACCACCGGAACGTCGCATTTCTGGTATCGCCGCGCGCGACATGAGCAGCGCAGACGTGACGTTGATGGCGAAAGTGCGGTTCCAGTCCGCAACGTCGACGTCGACAGCGTTGCCGCTCGGCCCTATGACGCCGACGTTGTTAACGAGGATGTCAAGATGTCCCCACGTCTTGACCGCGATATCGACCGCTGCCAAGCACGCGCTCTCATCCGTGACGTCACCCTCGAAAGGAATCGCTTCGCCGCCCTGCGCGGCGATCATCTCGCACGTGAGCTCGGCCGCGGCGAGTTTCGCATCGAGCACCACGACTCGAGCGCCACCGCGTGAAAGCAGCACCGACGTGGCCCTGCCGTTGCCGATGCCGTCAGTTACCGAACCGCCGCCGGTGACGATCGCTACCTTGCCAGAGACTCCGGAATCAATTTTGGTCACGTCAGCGCTCCCTCTGTGGCCGGTTGGCTCTCGCGGGCAATCGACTTGAGCGTGATCTCAATGCCGTCGCTGAGACTCGTCATCTCGTAGTCACCGTCGACGAGTCTCAGGTAGGCGTCGTCCGAGAAGTTGTAGGGAAACCCGAGCACGCCCGGCTCAAGTTCGATGGTGACGCCGGGGGCATGAGTTCTCACGACATCTGCGACCTCGGAGATCGTCGCGCGGCGCCCCGGGATGTTGTAGATCGCCTCGGCCGTGCTGTCCCTTTGCGCGACCTGGATGAACGCGGCAGCAACGTCGCCGACATACTGCCAACTGAAGGTGTCGTCGCCGAACGGAACAACCGAGTCCATTCCCTTTGCTGGCCGATCGAAGAGGTGTTCCGTGAACTTGCCCTCTCCCCGCTCTTTACCGGCGCCGTACAGCATGGCGATCCTGAGCCCCACAATGTTTATCCCATAGCGAGATCGGTACTGAAGGCTGATTCCCTCGCAATACGACTTGGCCCACCCGTACGCGTTGTCGGGATGATGCGGTGTGTGCTCCGTCAAGGCGGAGTCTGCGTTTCCGACTACATGTCCGAACACCGCCTGAGATGAGGCCCACGTGACGCTGCTGAAGCCGAGCTGTACTGCCGCCTCAAAGATGTTCTGAGTACCCAAGACGTTGACTTCCGTGCAGGTGTAGGGATCTGCCTGCGACGCCGGCGCAAGCAGTGAAGCCAAATGAATGACCCGGTCGACGTTGTGCTCAGCACACATTCGAAGTACGCGTCTCAGATCACGCACGTCGCACTGCACGTACGTGACATTGTCGTGCCGTTCGGCGTCTGCGCCAATACGGAGGTCGGTCGCGACGACGGGGATGCCCGTCTCTGCAAGCTGGCGCACCACATACTTGCCGAGAAATCCGGTCGCACCGGTGACGAGTACCTGCTTCATGACTTCTCCTTTTGGGTGACGCTTCAAAGCTCTGCGGTGAGTTTGGCGTTGAATCGCTTGCCGAACCGTTGGACGAGGGCAACATAGATTCGATCCGTGAGGAGCCCCAGCGCGCCGAGAACGACGAGAGCGGAGAACACCGAAGGAACGTTGGTTGTGGCCCCACCCTTTGTGATGATCACTCCGAGCCCCGTCGATGCTCCGAGCATCTCCGCGCTCACGACCGTCATGTAGGCGTTGCCCATGGCGATGCGGATTCCCGTGAGCGTGTAGGGGATGCTCGCCGGAAAGCGGACCGCGTAGAACAACTGGAACTTCGACGCGCCAAATGTTCGCGCCATGCGGACCATGTTCTTGGGAACCGCTTTCACACCCGACGCTGTGGTGACGGCGACGACGAAGATCGATGTGTAGACAATGAGCGTGATCTTCGACTCTTCGCCAGCACCCATCCACAGCATCACCGGTGCGAACCACGCGAGGGGCGGGATGAACCTGAACATGTTGATGAACGGTTCGAAGAGGGCTTCCAGAACTCGGCTGGATCCACTGAGCAGGCCAAGAATCGTTCCTGCGACTGCGCCGATGATGAGGCCAGTGAATACTCTACCCAGACTTGCGCCTGTCGCGGTGATGAGGCTGCCGTTGAGGAGGCCTTTGATGAGGGACTCGCCGACGACGATGGGGCCAGGGAATAGCATCGGCTTGCCGAAGAGTTGCGCCCCGATCGACCACACAGCGAGGATCGTGACTACGCCGATGAGCGCTATCCCGAAGTTCCTGTTCGCACTGAACCACAGGCCAAGACCCGACTTCGGCGATTCAAGGATTTTGGTGCTCATGTTGAAACCTGCCCGCTGTAGAAACTGCGCAAGACGGTGGCCGATGCGACGACGAAGAGTCGGTCGAAGAGGATGCCCGCCAGCCCGAGGATCACGATGCCCGCAAACATGGTGGGCGTGTCGAAGAACACTCGCGCACGGTAGATGAAGAAGCCGATTCCGCTGCTTCCTGCGACCATTTCGGCGGCTACCACGCTCATGAACGAGTATCCGAGAGCCAGGCGCATTCCCGTTGCGATCTGTGGCACCGCGCTCGGGAGCATGACGCTCCAATAGATTCTGAAGCGTCCGGCGCCGAAGGTGCGTGCCATTCGGATCTTGTTCTTTGACGTAGAAGCCATACCCGAAATGGTGTTCAGAATCACAGGGAAGACGGTTGCGTAGATGACGATGAATCGCAGTGGACCTTCGCCGACTCCCAGCCAAATTGTTGCCGGCACGATCCACGCGATGGGCGTGACTGAACGCAGGAAGTGAATGACGGGTTCAAGTGCGGCCGCGATGACAGGGATGCTGCCGAAAATGCTTCCGATGAGCACGCCTCCGATGCACCCGAAGGCGAATCCTAGGGCGACACGGCCCAGCGTGATGAGGATGTGCCCCCTCCCCTCGTCTTCAGCGAGGAGGGAGACCAGCGCCTCCCCCGACGCAAGCGGGGTCGGGAACATGATGTTCTCTTGAAGCGTTGCGGCAACGTGCCAGAGGATGAGAACGGCAACGATCGAGAGAACGTTGAGCCCAATGCGTTTCGCTGGCCAACCGGAATCTTCTGCCTTGACCTTGCGCTCGGATCCGTCCGACGCGGCGGGTGCCTTCACCCGCAGCTGTGGGGTTGTCATTCGGCATCCTCGTAGATTCGCGCTTTTGCCTTGGTGACTGCTGATTCGAGTTCGCTGTAGCGAGCGCTAAACTCGGCCGTCCCGCGAGCCCGCGGACGCGGCAGGTCGTTCTCGACCACGGAATAGAGACCCGCGCGAGGCCCAGAGGTCATGACGCCGATACGATCTCCGAGGATGAGTGCTTCCGAAATGTCGTGGGTGATGAAAAGCACGGTGGAGTTCGACTTTGTCCAGATATCGGCGAGCGCATCCTGAAGGCTCGTTCGAGTCTGAGCATCAAGTGCACCGAACGGCTCATCCATGAGCATCACGGGCGCGCCCGCCACTAGCGCTCTTGCGATCTGCACGCGCTGCTTCATTCCGCCCGAGAGCTCGTGAGGGTACTTATCGCGCTGCTTGTGCAACTCCACCATCTCGAGAGCCTCGGAAACCCGGCGCTCCCGCTCGGCCTTGCCGATGCCGTCGACGCGGAGACCGAACTCAACGTTGTGGAAGACGCTGAGCCAGCCGAGCAGAGAGTCATCTCCCTGGAAGATCACAACGCGGTCGGAACCGGGCGAGCCGACCTCCTTGCCGTCGACGAGGATCCGGCCGCTTGTCGGTGACTCGAAACCGGCCACTTGATTCAGGATGGTGGTCTTGCCGCATCCACTGGGCCCGAGTAGCACGAAGAACTCGCCCTTCCTCAGACTCAGACTCACGTCGGTCATGATCGGCACCGACGTGCCCGGATAGGTGAAGCTGACATCCTGAATGTCGACAAAGGCGTTTTGTTCGTGTGTCGCCTCCGCGGAAAGTTGGGCGGTCATGGGCTTCTCCTAGCTGTCTCGTGCTCGAGGGCGTGCAAAATGTTGTTGAGTTCAGGGACTAATTCGCGGCCAATGTGTTCGACTTGGCCGAGAGGATCAGGAACGTTGACGGAGAGCGAAACGCCGTCAATGCCGGCGTCGCGACAAAAGTCGGCAAGACGCTGGGCAATCTGGGCCGGCGCTCCAACGATCGCGAATCGGTCAACCAGATAATCTGCGACATCGGGGTGGCGCTCGAGGAGCTGGGCGTTGCCACCTGACACTCGAGCGTGCTCACCCATTCGGTATTGCTCGATCACCGCGTCCAGGCTGGGCTGCAGAGCCTCGGGAACATCGCGTCGGGCACCGTCGCGCCCAATGCCGTGTCGCGCATACGCGAATGCCGAGGCGAGCACGCTGCGACGTGCGGAGTCGAAGTCGCCACTGTCGTTGATCAGGTGGCTAACAAGAACGACGCGGCTGGAGAGCTTCTTGCCCGCAGAGTTTTCGGCGATTTCACGCAGTTTGCGAGCGTAAGGGACTGATAATCCTGAGCCGAGAATCACACCATCGACGTCAGGGGGTACTGAGCTCGCCGTGAGGGGGCCACTGACGGCCATCTCGATTTCGACGTCGTCTCCCAGTCGTGTCCGCATCGCAGTGATCGCGGCAGCAAGTTCGCTGCGACGCGCGACCGCCAGGCCGACGCTGGTCACCGCGGAGTCACCGACACCTATGGCGACGGCCACACGACCGGGGTGCATTTCTGCGAGAGCGCGGAGGTTTGCCGCATGCACGGATGAGTGAACCGTCACAGGATTGGTGACGAACGGCCCGACCATAGTGATGCGTGTGCGGGCGAGGGCATCCTGCACTGCAGGATAAGCAGCCCCAAGCAGGTGAGGGGAGTCTGCGATGCCCAGTCTCTCGACTCCGCTTCGCTCGACCGCATCCGCGATTTCGCGAACCGCGGCGATACTCGTTGGAATTGTTGAGATCGCGACCTTCATGACTCCCCTCCCCACTCGTTTTAGCTTTTTGTGCGGTGTTGTTGTGTTGGGGCTCTACTTGGCCATCGTTCCGACCCAGTCGGTGATCACGATGTCCTCAGCCTTGACGGGCGAGCTGATGTTTCCGCGCTCGAGCTGGTAGTCAGCAATGATCTGGATCTGCTCAACGCTTACCGCGTCGAAGGCGACGCTGAAGTCGATCTGCGAGAGGATCTTGCGAATCTCAGACTCTTCGGTCACGCCAGTGAGGTTACGAATGAATTCGATTACCTCGGCCTGGTTGCTCTTCATGTACGCCGAAGCGGCCGCAAGTCCTCGAAGCACGGCCTTGCCGACCTTCTCGTTCTTGTAGATCTTCGGCCCAGCGGCGACGTAGCCGTAGAACGGCAACAGGTTGTCGTCACCACCCCACCACGCGACCTTGGAACCGGGGCGGCTGTCGACGGCCTTGAAGACGTTGGGCTCGAAGTGGATGATCGCATCGACCTCGCTCTGCGCGAAGGCAGGAACGAGCTGTGCGTACTTCGCGTCGAGCACCTTGATCTGCGAGGCGTCAAGGTTGTGGAACTCAACGAAACGGTTGAACCAGTACTCCGCAGTCGAGTTCGACTGTAGGCCGACGGTCTTGCCGTAGAGGTCTTCCGGCTTGCTGATGCTTCCGTCCGTCACAAAGCCCCACCATTGGTAGGAGTTCGCGTTGTGACCGATGATCCTTACTGCTGCACCTTTGGCAGCGAGGCTCGCCACGGGGAATCCCGCGACCGTGGTGAAGTCGGCGAGGCCAGTGGCTACCGCCTCGGTTCCTTCAACACCAGTCGGGAACTCCTGCAGTTCTGCGTCGAGCCCTTCCGCTTCCAAGAATCCCTTTTGAACCGCGAAATACAGCGGAACCCCGAAGAAGTCGGGCTGCGTCGCTACGGTGATCTTGACCCGTTCTTCACCACCCGGTTCCGGTTCTGTTCCGGCAGGTCCCCCGGCACAGCCAGCCAGTAGGGCTGCTGCAGCGGCGACCGCAACGATTGAAACACTCCGACGTGCAAACATCACTTCCTCCTTTGGAAAAACGGTATGTGCGTGATACTTCCGATCGGGCGCCCACATTGACCGCTGGGAGGATGCCTAAGGCATCTTTGCCCGCCATTCAGAATATATTATGTCTCATGCAACATGCACCGCAAGTCACGACGAATTTCTCCGTGAGAATGTGATTTTGGGCACAGCTCGCCTTGTGCGGCGGCTCGTCAAACCCAAGAAAGCCCGTCAGCTAGGTCGCCGGCTCTCGGCACCCCATCATCGGCTAGAAACTGCTAAACCGCTGAACTGGGCGATTCGTTCAGGAGTGGCCCAAACTGCTCGAGCGCGGCGCGCATAGTCCACTCCATGCCCTCACGAATGAGATGTTGCGCCGCTGTCGCATCCCGACGCCGCACCGCGTCGTGCACGAGTTGCATCCGCTCGGCCGCCATCATTACTCGCTCGGTGTCTGCCAGCATCATGCGGCTATATCGAGCAGATCGAATATAGGCGATGTCGAGAGCGGCGAGCATTCGGGGGCGACTGGCTAACGAGTACAGCGTGCGGCGATATGCCCACGCGCGTTCAACATAATTGCTCCAGGTAGCGCGGGACTCAGCGGACTTCACGAGGTCCACGAGCAGCTTGTCCAGGATGGCGACGTCCTCATCCGTGACACGCTCCACCCCGCGCCGGGTCAACCACCACTCCAAGCCCACTCTCGCCGTCCAGACCTCTTCAAACTCTTCGAGAGAAATCTGCACAACACGGAACCCCGAGTGTGAACGACTTTCGACAAGCCCTTCTGCGGAGAGTTCGACAAGCGCCGTGCGCACGGGTGTAGTCGACACCCCGAAGTGCATGGCGAGTTGCCGCAGTGGGAGTCGATCATTGGCCACGAGCTCACCACTCGCGATCCAGTCACGCAATTGTTGAGCGATCGCTTGCTCCACCGTTCGAGCCGCCGATCCCGCATTCGCGTTCACGGGCGGGAGAGCAAAGGTGGCGGCTTGCGATCCGCCGAATCCGGGGCCCGAAACACTGTCTGCAGGTTCTATCGACATGTGTCTCCTTGAAGCGGCTCGGTTTACCGTGACGGCCGTCCCCTGATATTAGCGCCGGTCGCTCACGGGAGTGAGTCTATGGAGGGACGGGCAACGGCAACGCTTGGCAGGAAGCCCTTCTTGTAGATCATGAATGTTCGCTTGAAACTGACGACGACCTTCGCGTCCTGATTGAACCCCTCCGTCGCGACAGTGACAATGCCTACATCCGGCCTCGACTTCGATTCACGCTTTTCGAGAACCTTGGACCG
The DNA here is from genome assembly GCA_036565765.1 of Terrimesophilobacter sp. Taxonomy (GTDB): domain Bacteria; phylum Actinomycetota; class Actinomycetes; order Actinomycetales; family Microbacteriaceae; genus Terrimesophilobacter. The sequence goes on along the minus strand of DATCXP010000101.1, from coordinate 14,929 downwards.
CGAATAAATGGTGTCTCCCTCGAGCACGGGGTGCGGGAGCCTCACCTCGTCCCACCCTAGGTTCGCGAACACGTTCATAGACAGGTCCATCGTCGATTGCCCTGTGACCAGAGCAAGGATGAACGTGGAATTCACGAGAGGCTCGCCGAACTCGGTTGCCGCCGCGAAATTGGCGTCGACGTGAGTCTTGGATACATTCTGCGTCGACAGCGTGAAGAGTTGGTTGTCGGACTGCGTCACCGTCTTGCCGAACGGGTGGTAGTAGAGATCACCCAACTGAAAGTCTTCAAACAGCCTTCCGGTCCAGCCCTCAACGACCCGCGTCTCGTTACTCATCGCTCTGCCCTCTCGTCTGGCTCCTGTGTCGCGTTTGCCTGGTTCCGTACTCGGTCGAAGTGCGATGCGAGAAGTTCACCCGAGTGAATGATGTGCGCACTCATTGCCGCGCGCGCTGCTTCCGGCTCACCCGCACGGATGCTGTCAAGCACCCTTCCGTGACCGTCCATGGTCGCTTCGGGCCATCCTGCAATTGATCCGTAGAACTCGCGCGGAACATATCGCGTGAGCAGTCCAAGCGCCCACAACACCTTGCGCGAGCCCGCCAACCGATTCACGTGACGGTGAAAGTCGTGGTTGAGCTGCTCGAGCGCTTCAGTGTCACCCGCATGAGCAGCTCTTTCGAGCTCACGGTGAATCTCCTCCAGCTCACGCACAGAGTTTTCGTCGGCACCCCGGGCGGCGCGCGCGGCGAGTTCGCCGGCGATGAGCGCCTGAACTGTGAACAAGTCCCGCACATCGTTTCCCGTCAGAGGAGCGACCGTGAACCCCTTACCGGGTGAGAGCTCGAGAAAACCTTCTGCCCTCAACTGCAGGAGCGCCTCCCGTGCCGGCGTCGTCGACATTCCCAATTTGGCTCCGACGATTTCTGGGCGCACTCCTTCTCCCGGCGTGAGAGAACCGGACATCACGAGCGCACGCAAGTGAGACGCCGCTTGGTCACTCAACTGCCTGCGAGTCAAAGAAGGTCGACTATTAGTCATCAGGCTCCATTCTGTCGCCCTTACCGCACCTAGTGTCCAGGCAACTCACAAATCGAACTCTCGACGAATGGACTCGGTGTGCTGGCCGATCGACGGCACGGCGCCCATGACCGGCTCCATGTTCGTCGAGGTCACGGGGGGCAGAAGCACCGACAGCGTGCCGACTGGCGAGTCGATGTCGCGCCAGCGGTTGCGCGCTTTTAACTGGGGATGCTCGGCGAAGTCCGACATTGTGCGAAGCTGAGCGCTCGCAATCTGGGCGTCTTCGAGAACGTCGATCGACTCACTCAAAGTGAACCGCGCAAACACGCCCTCGATGATCGAGTGTAGTTCCGCGCGATTCTCGACCCTCAAGGTATTTGACAAAAAGCGAGGATCGGTGGCCACCTCGGGCCTGCCCAGTACTAGGCCACAGAATCGCTTCCACTCGCGCTCGTTTTGTACCGCTAAGAACACGGAACCGTCCAACACCGCGAATGGCCCGTACGGCGCAATGGTTGCGTGTTGAGCTCCTGTTCTGCCGGGACCGCTCCCCGAGTACTTGGCAAGATACGTGGGCTGCGACATCCACTCACCCATTGCCTCCAGCATGGAGACCTCGAGATTGTCTCCCAGCCCCGTCTTGCCGCGCTGGATGAGCGCAGTGAGTACGCCCGAGAAGGCATACATCCCCGCGCTGATATCGGCGATGGAAATGCCGGCCTTGGCTGGCACGTCCTCGGTGCCCGTGACACTCAAGAGACCTGACTCACACTGAACGAGGAGGTCGTATGCCTTCTTCTTCTCGTAATCACCGCCTTCGCCGTAGCCGGAGATCGATACATAAATGAGTCGGGGGTTGAGCTCGTGCGCAATTTTGGCGGTGAGTCCTAGCCGGTCGAGCGCGCCCGGCGCCAAGTTCTGAACGAGAACGTCGGCTTCCGCGACGATCCGCTTGAGCATCGCGAAGTCATCTGGTTGCTTGAGATCCATGACGACGCTCTCTTTGCCACGGTTGAGCCACACGAAGTAACTGGCCATCCCCTTGACTGACGCGTCATAGCCCCGAGCGAAGTCGCCGGAGTCGCGTTCGATCTTGATCACTCTCGCACCGAGGTCGGCAAGCTGTCGAGTTGCAAATGGCGCGGCGACGGCTTGTTCGAGCGCAACGACTGTGATTCCATCCAAAGGCTGACTCATGGGAACCCTTCACTTGTGGTGCCCGCGTAGCGCGCTGCACACATTGAATATATTATGCATGAGACAACGTTTCGGTGCTGAGGAGCAATAATGACGATTTTCCCTACGGCTCACAGCCGCACAACGGCTTTGCACGAGCTCGAAGAGGACGAACTCGAGCTTGTCGGCCTCGTGCAGGACTGGGTGAACAGTGAGGTCAAGCCCGTCGTCAGTGAACTCGAACACAACAACACCTACCCGGAAGCCCTCATCGAGCAGATGAAGGACATGGGGATCTACGGGCTCGCGATACCAGAGCCGTGGGGAGACGCGCAGGTGAGCGCGCCTTGCTATGCCGCAATCACCGAAGAGCTCTCCCGCGGCTGGATGAGTCTCGCGGGAGCGATGGGCGGCCACACAGTCGTTGCCAAGTTGATCCTCGCGTACGGCACCGAAGCGCAGAAAGACGCCTACCTGCCCCGCATGGCGACAGGAAAGCTGCGTGCCACCATGGCCCTCACCGAACCCGGAGGCGGTTCCGACCTACAGGCCATGCTGACGACGGCCCGGAGCGACGTTGACGACTACGTCGTCAACGGGTCAAAGACGTGGATCTCCAACGCTCGGCACTCGGGGCTCACTGCACTTCTGTGCAAGACCGACCCGGATGCGTCACCCGCGCACCGGGGAATGAGCATCCTTCTTGTCGAGAAGGGTCCGGGGTTCACCGTGTCACGCGACCTTCCCAAACTCGGCTACAAGGGAGTCGAGAGCTGTGAAATATTCTTCAACGACTTCCGCACGCCCAAGGCGTCACTCCTTGGCAACACTGAGGGCGAGGGATTCGCGCAGATGATGCGGGGGCTTGAGATCGGGCGCATCCAGGTGGCAGCGCGAGCACTCGGGGTCGGGCGCGCCGCACTTGAGGACTCCGTCGCCTACGCGCAACAAAGGGAAAGCTTCGGCAAGCCGATCTGGAAGCACCAAGCAGTCGGCGGCTACCTCGCGGACATGGTCACTCAGCTTACGGCGGCGCGACAGCTGGTGCACTTTGCCGCGCGCAAATATGACAGCAATGAGCGGGCCGACATGGAGGCGGGCATGGCGAAGCTCTTTGCCTCCGAGGTGGCGATGAAGATCGCCCTCGACGCGATGAGGATCCATGGCGGGTACGGCTACTCGACAGAGTTCGACGTGGAGCGCTACTTTCGGGATGCCCCACTCATGATTGTGGGGGAGGGCACCAACGAGATCCAGAAGAGCGTCATTGCGGGCCAACTCATCAAGCGCTACCCGATCTGACACCCCCTACTCGAGTGGCCGATGCAGCTTCCTAGTCTGGGCTGGGACGCACATTGTTAACAAGCTCGCTTCCGCTCGACGAAGGCCGGGCGAGAACGAGCCCAACCCGAGGACGACTTCAATTTCGGCTACGGACTGACCTTCGCAGGCAGGAACTCTCGTACGTCGCGTGGGTTGACGTCGAAATCACCCCCGATCTGTGGGACCAGCGACTATTACGGCACAAGGTCTATTGTCAGCGCCGCCGCGCTACTGAATGTTTCGCGTCAGGGCAACCGCCGGAAGTCGCGGATCTGATGAGGAGGCCTGGTGACCGCATGTGTGGCGACTTCCTGCGCCGGAGACAGACCTTGAATCGATGTTCATGAGAACCAGACGGTATCTCCCGGCTGATGAAAAGTAATGGCCAGAAAAGGCGATATCTATGCTGAGGTGCGCTGAACTCGTGTGGGGCCGAAGCTCCACGATTGAGGGCAAGACCCCCGGTTACAACCGGAATCTCCACTGATTGGCTGGGGTACCTGGACTCGAACCAAGAACAAAAGAATCAGAATCTTCCGTGTTGCCAATTACACCATACCCCACCGGTTCCGACCGAAGTCGGGCCGACTGTCTACTTTAGCGTATTACCGCACTGGGCGGTTCCCTTCGAGACGCGCTTCGCGCTCCTCAGGGAACGGCTGCCGGCAGTCCGAGCACTTCGTCGCGATTGATGCCGCCGGCGACCATCGCACCGGCGCCTGCCGCGATGATGAGCTGCTTCGGGCCGGGCGGCGTGATATCGCCCGCCGCGTATACCCACGGCACGGAGGTCCTCCCGTACTGGTCGACCTTCAGATAACCATCGGCATCCCGGGTAAGCCCGAGCGAGTCCGCGTAGTCGATGGTCGACACATAGCGCGGTCGGATGAACCCCGCATTGCGGGGCACGACCTCACCGCCCTCGAGCGCGATGCCGGTGAGGCCGGAGCGATCGCCGACGATATCCGCGATCGCACGCCGTTCGACGCGGATGCCGCGACCTGCGAGCTCCGCCTCCTGCTCCCCCGTCACGAGGCCGATGCCGTTCGTGAAGGCCACGACGTCGCGGCTCCAGCGGGAGACGAGAAGCGCGCGTTCGGCCAGGTCATCCGTCTCCCCCACGAGCGCGAGCGCCTGGTCGCGCTTCTCGTAGCCGTCGCAGACGAGGCAGGAGTGCAGGCTCGTGCCGTAGAAGTGCCGGATGCTGGGCAGCGCCGGCAGGATCTCGACGAGCCCTGAGGCCAGCACCACGATCCTCGCGCGCACGGACTCCGCCCCGAGAGCGGTCACCGCGAACCCGCCGTCGACGGCCACGAGGGACTCGACCTTCCCGCGATGGAACGACGTGCCGGGGTACTCCCGCAGTTCGGCGAGACCGATCTTCCGCAGTTCGAGCGGCGAGATGCCCTCGCGCGTGAGGAATCCGTGCGACTGGAGGGTCGCGGCGTTCCGCGGGCGGTTCGCGTCGAACACGAGCACGCTGTGCCGGGAGCGGGCGAGGTTGAGAGCCGCGGAGAGTCCGGCCGGGCCGGCACCGATCACGACGACGTCGACCTCGGCGGGGACCGCTCCGGCCGGCCGGCCGCTCACAACCGTGCCGCCAGCCTCGCGATCCTGGCGAGCGTCGATGCCTTGCCCAGCAGCTCCATGGACTCGAACAGCGGCGGGCTGATGCGGCGGCCGGAGATCGCCGTGCGCAGCGGGCCGAACGCGAGTCGGGGCTTGAGGCCGAGCCCGTCGATGAGGGCAACGCGGAGAGCGGCCTCGATCGCGGCATGGTTCCAGTCGTCGAGACCTTCGAGCGCCGCCGTGGATGACTCAAGCACGGCCTGGCCCTCTGCGCCGGGCAGGGCGTCCGCGTCGAACTCCAGCGCGTCATCCGGCGTGAACAGGAACGCGAGCAGGCCGGGAGCCTCGCCGAGCAGTTGCATGCGCTCCTGGACGAGCGGGGCCGCGCGCCGCAGCAGTTCGCGGTCGGCGTCGGTCGTGACGAGCTCGCCGAGGTAGGGCAGCATCCGGTCGGCGAAGTCGAGGGCGCCCAGCATCCGGATGTGGTCACCGTTGATCGACTCCGCCTTCTTCAGGTCGAAGCGGGCCGGGTTCGGGTTCACGTCGGCGACGTCGAACGCCGCGACCATCTCGTCGATCGTGAAGACGTCGCGGTCCGCGCTCAGCGACCAGCCGAGTAGTGCGAGGTAGTTGATGAGCCCCTCTGGCACGAAGCCGCGATCGCGGTGATGGAACAGGCTCGACTCCGGGTCGCGCTTGGAGAGCTTCTTGTTGCCATCGCCCATGACGTACGGCAGGTGGCCGAAGCGCGGGATCGCGGTGGCGAGCCCGATCTCGATGAGCGCGTGGTACAGCGCGATCTGGCGCGGGGTGCTGGAGAGCAGATCCTCGCCGCGCAGCACGTGCGTGACGCCCATGAGCGCGTCGTCGACCGGATTCACGAAGGTGTAGAGCGGGATGCCGTTCGGGCGCACGACGACGAAGTCGGTGAAGCTGCCGGCCGGGAACGTGATCTCCCCGCGCACGAGATCGTCGAAGCTGAGCTCGGTGTCGGGGACGCGCAGGCGCAGCGCCGGCTCGCGGCCCTCGGCCCGGTAGGCGGCCCGCTGCGCGTTGGTGAGGTCACGCTCGAAGTTGTCGTAGCCCTGCTTGGGGTCGCGGCCGTTCGCGACGTTGCGCGCCTCGATCTCCTCGCCGGTCGCGAAGCTCTCGTACAGATGACCGCTCGTCTTCAGCTGTTCGATGACGCCGGCGTAGATCTCGCCACGCTGCGACTGCCGGTAGGGGCCGTGCGGCCCGCCCTTGCCCTCGCCCTCGTCCCAGGTGATGTTCAGCCAGGCCAGGCCGTCGAGCAGCTGCTCGTAGCTCTCCTCGCTGTCGCGGGCGGCATCCGTGTCTTCGATGCGGAAGATCAGCGTGCCCCCGGTGTGCCGTGCGTAGGCCCAGTTGAACAGGGCGGTGCGGATGAGTCCGACGTGCGGGGTTCCGGTGGGGGACGGGCAGAAACGGAGCCGGATGTCGGAGCCGGTCGCGGTCGTGAAGGTGGCAGTCATCGATGCCAATTCTAGGCGAGTGCCGAAACCGCTTCCCTGCAGGCCGTCTCTCCGGCCTTCGTGCCCTGCTACAACGTGCGAGCAGGCACACGACGCAGCGCCCGCCAGAGCAGCCAGATCCCGACGACGGCGTTGAGAACCACGAGAAGGACGATGCTCGACAGCAGGCCATCGGGCCGCAGTGCAATCAGTGGATTCGAAACCGCCTCCCCGGCCTCGGGGTCGGACGTGCCCACGACGAAGAGCCTCGATCCGACGATGGCGACGGCCACCCCGACGGGCCCGGTGAGGGTCGCCACCCACTTCTCCCAGAGGCGCCAGGTCTTCGAGAGCCACACCATGGCGAGCCCCATGACCCAGCCGAGCACCGGGATCACGACGCCGCCGAGGGCGACGAGCAGGCTCGCGAGCACGGTGTACCAGCGGGGGTCGCCGGATGCTGTGGGCACGGATGCCGCAGGCCCAGGGGCTGGGGCTATCCCGGCCTCCGCGCGCGCCTCAGCCGCAATGAACGCGGGGTCGCCGAGGTCCTCGATGCGCGCGGCAGCTGCCGAAGCATCGAGGCCGGAGAGCTCCTCGGCGATGCCCGCGAAGATCTCGCGGGCGACCTCATCCGGCACACCCCCGAGGGCACGCTCCAGTTCTGACAGGTAGCTCTTCACGATCTGTGGCGCCGGCTCAGTCATCGCTTGTCTCTCCATCGTGTTCCCCACTGATCAACTCGTCGACAGTGCGGCTGAACGGGCCCCACTGTGCTCGAAAGACGTCGAGATCCCGGACTCCGGCAGTCGTCAACCGGTAGTACTTGCGTACCGGTCCGGCATCCGAGACCTCGTCGAAACTGCTGAGGAGGCCCTGGGTGCGAAGTCGCGTGAGCATCGGGTACAGCGTTCCGATGCTCGCGATCAGGCCGCGGGCGGTGAGCGTCTCGGAGAGCTGCCAGCCGTACATGGGCTCGCGTGCGAGTAGGCCGAGCACGCAGTATTCGACCACGCCCTTGCGTAGCTGCGCCCCGACATCCGCTGTCATGCCATACACGCTACCTTGTGACGCACACTACTGCAATGCGGTGAACGAATTCGACGGAGAACGGCCCCGATCTGCCCACAAAGCGCCGCGCTCGACGTAATGCCGCAGAACTCCGTCGAATTCGTTCAGGGGAGCAGCGCCGCGGCAAGCGCCAGCAGCGCCACGAGCAGCCAGGCGAGCCCGCCGACCGCGAGCGCGCGTCCGCCAGTCTTCACGAGGGTTCCGAACCGCACGGCGGTGCCGAGCCCGAACAGTGCCGCGGCGAGCAGAATCGTCTGTGCGACATCCGCCCCCGCCAGCACCGGCGCAGGAACCCGAATGAAGGAGTTCACGAGCACCGCGCCCAGAAACCCCCAGATAAACAGGGGCACGAGCGGCGGACGCTGCGAAATGCCTTCATTCGGGCTAACACCGGGGCGGGGAGCGGATGCGCGGCGCAGCACGAGCGCGGTGCCGGCGACCATGGGGGCGAGCATGAGCACGCGCGTGAGCTTCACAACGACGGCGATCGCGAGCGCTGCGGGGCCGGCGATCTGGGCCGTCGCGACGACCTGGCCGACATCGTGCACCCCTGCGCCCACCCAGTGCCCGAACTCGAGGTTGCTCAGCCCCAGCGGCGCCTGCAGCAGCGGCAGCACGGCAATCGCGAGCGTCCCGCACAGGGTGACGAGCGCGACAGGGGTCGCCTGCTCCTCCCGCCGGCTGCCGGTCACGGACCCCATCGCCCCGATCGCGGATGCGCCGCAGATCGCGAACCCTGCCGCGACGAGCAGCGGCTGATCACCGGGCAAACGCAGAAGCCGACCGAGCCAGTAGGTGCCGAAGAACGTCGCCACTACGAGCACCACGATCACGACGATCGCCAGCCAGCCCAGGTGGGCGATGTCCACAAGACTCAGCTTGAGACCGAGCAGCACGATCCCGGCCCGCATGAGCGACTTCGCCGAGAAGTGCAGGCCGGCACCGAGCATGCCGTCAAGGCTGCGCCGCACAACAGGCAGTTGCGCGACGAGGATGCCAAGCGCGACGGATGCCGTCAACAGCGGCACTGCCGGGACGAGTTCGTGCATCCAGAAGGCGAGAAGCACAGCGATTGCAGCGGCGGCCAGGCCCGGGATGAGACGGGTCATCCGATCGAGGTGGATCGTCCGCCGACGGTTGATGTCCACCCGATCAAGACCATGAGGGGTTTTGTACCACTTGAGCACGAACGTTCGCCGTCATGAGGCACAAACCGGTTCATGGCCTCCAAGCCGAGTGCTCCGAGCTCACGCGTCGCGGTTGCGCGCCGGGTTGCTCAGGGTGCCGATGCCCTCGATCGTGATGTCGACGGTCTGGCCGTCGGTGAAGCCGCCGAGGCCGGCCGGGGTCCCCGTGCAGATGACGTCACCCGGCAGCAGAGTCCAGACGCTGGACGCGAACTCGATGATCTCGGGGATGCCGTACAGCATGTCCTTCGTATTGCCGTGCCGCCGGGGCTCCCCATCGACGAAGGTCTGGATCTCCAGGCTGGAGATGTCGAGTTCCGTCTCGATCCACGGCCCCAGCGGGCAGAAGGTGTCGTACCCCTTCGCCCTGGCCCACTGGCCGTCGGCGAACATGACGTCGCGCGCCGAGATGTCGTTGGCGATCGTGTACCCGAAGACGTAGTCGGCGTAGTCCTCCGCCTTCACGAGCTTCGCGATCTTCCCGATGACGATCGCGAGCTCGCCCTCGTGCACGATGCGGCCGTCCACCGGAGGGATCTGGATCGTGTCGCCAGGGCCGATCACCGCGGTGTTCGGCTTGAGAAAGATCAACGGATTGTCAGGGGTCACGGCGTGCAGCTCAGCCTTGTGCGCGGCGTAGTTCATGCCGACGCAGACGACCTTCGAGCGCGGGATGACCGGCGCCAGCAGCTTCACACCTTCGAGTGCGATCCGCTCGCCCGTCGTGCCGAACCCGCTGAACATCGGGTCGCCGGAAAGGACGACCAATTCATCGTCATCGACGATGCCGTATCGAGGGTCGTCTCCTGCTGTGCTGAACCGCGCTATTTTCACGCTTTCGAGCCTATCGCCTGCCGAGTCTGCGGTTTTCCGGCTCAGGCGTCAAGACGCGTGAGCCAGCCGTGACGGTCCGGAATGCGACCGTACTGGATGTCGGTGAGCTCCTGCCGCAGTGACGTCGTGAGCTCGCCGGCCACGGCATCCGCGGAACCGATCGTGAACTCCGCGGCCTTGAGCTGGGCGATCGGAGTGACCACCGCCGCCGTGCCGCACGCGAACACCTCGACAACGTCCCCGCTCGCTGCGCCCTCGCGCCACTCATCGATGCCGACCCGCCGCTCCTCGACCTTGTGACCGCGATCGCGCGCCAGATCGAGGATCGAATCGCGCGTGATCCCCTCGAGGATGCTGTCCGACTTCGGCGTGACGAGCGTTCCGTCCCGGTAGACGAGCACGACGTTCATGCCGCCGAGCTCCTCGAGGTACTTGCCCTCCACGGAGTCCAGGAACAGCACCTGCGCGCAGCCCTGCTCGGAGGCCTCGGCCTGCGCGACGAGAGACGACGCGTAGTTGCCGCCGGTCTTGGCCGCCCCCGTCCCGCCCTTGCCTGCACGGGCGTAGTTCGTCGAGAGCCAGATCGACACGGGGGCGACGCCTCCGTGGAAGTAGGCGCCGGACGGACTCCCGATGACGTAGTAGGCCACCTTCTCCGCCGGGCGCACGCCGAGGAACGCCTCCTTCGCGAACATGAACGGGCGAAGGTACAGGCTCGTCTCCGGGGCGGACGGCACCCAGTCGCCATCGACGGCTACGAGCTGCCGCAGGGAGTCGACGAAGTAGTCCGCGGGAAGCTCCGGGAGGGCGAGGCGGCGTGCCGAGCGCTGCATCCGAGCGGCGTTCGCCTCCGGGCGGAACGTCCAGATCGACCCGTCGGCATGGCGGTAGGCCTTCATGCCCTCGAAGATCTCCTGGCCGTAGTGGAGCACCGCCGCGGCCGGATCGAGGGAGATCGGTCCGTACGGTTGCACTCGCGGCCGGTGCCAGCCGCCTTTCACCGACCAGCAGATGTCCACCATGTGGTCGGTGAAGTGCTTGCCGAATCCGGGGTTCGCGAGAATCTCGGCCCGCTCCTGCGGGCTGCGGGCGGCCAGGTTGCGGGTGATCGACCAGTCGAGGTCGGTACTGGTTCCTGAGTCGGCGGTGATGCTCATGAGTTCAATCCTTAGGAATCGGTCTGTTAAGTGTGCGCCAGCCGTCCGGCGATCGCATCGCCGATCTGGGCTGTGCTGCGCTGTGCCGCGCCACGCTCGGCGAGGTCCGTCATGACCGCATCCGTGACGCGAGTCGCAGCCTCCGGGAGTCCCCGCTGCGAGAGCAGGAGTGCGATCGAGAGGATTGCCGCAGACGGATCCGCGAGCTGCTTGCCTGCGATGTCCGGAGCGGAGCCGTGTACGGGCTCGAACATGCTGGGGAAGGTGCCGTCCGGGTTGATGTTGCCGGATGCCGCCAGTCCGATGCCCCCGCTGATTGCGGCGGCCAGGTCGGTGATGATGTCCCCGAACAGGTTGTCGGTGACGATCACGTCAAATCTACTCGGATTCGTGACGAGGAATATCGTTGCGGCGTCGACGTGCAGGTAGTCCACCGCGATGCCGGGGTACTCCGTGGCGACCGCGTCGACGGTGCGCTGCCAGAGCGATCCGGCGTAGCTGAAGACGTTCGTCTTGTGCACGAGCGTGAGCTTCTTCGCGGGGCGCTGCATGGCGATCTCGAACGCGTACCGCACGAGGCGCTCGACCCCGAACCTCGTGTTCACGCTCACTTCGCTGGCGATCTCGTGCGGCGTTCCGACCCGGATGCCTCCTCCGGTTCCCGCGTACGGTCCCTCCGTGCCCTCCCGCACAACGACGAAGTCGACGGGTCCCGGGTCGGAGAGCGGGGAGGCTACGCCGGGGTAGAGCGTTGTCGGGCGCAGGTTCACGTAGTGGTCGAACGCGAACCTGAGCTTGAGGAGCAACCCGCGCTCGATGATCCCGCCGGCCAGTCGCGCATCGCGAGGGTCCCCGCCGACCGCGCCGAGCAGGATCGCGTCATGGGTCCTCAGCGCGGCGAGGTCGTCGTCACCGAGGATGACGCCGGTCTGAAGGTAGTGAGCGGCGCCGAACGGGTAGTCGGTCGTGGTGACGGTCGTATCGTGGGGAACGGCGGCACGCAGCACCTTGACGGCCTCGGCGGTGACCTCCGGGCCGATACCGTCTCCCGCGATGACGGCGAGGTTGATGGTACGCGACATTGAGCCTCCGAAGATCACTGGTCCTCCAGCGTACCGCGGGAGCTACCGGCCTCCGCCGCCTCCGCCGCCGCCTCCGCCTCCGGAGAATCCACCGCCGAACGAGCCGCCGGAGAAGCTCCCGCCGCCGCTGCCGGACCAGCTCGAGGTGGTGGGGGTCGGTGTCGAGCTGGTCGTGACGGAAGAGGCGAGTCCGCCGAGTGCCTGGGAGAACAGCACAGCATTGAACGTCCCGCTCGTCACGAACCAGTCGGGCGTCCCATCGCTCTCGTAGTACACCGTGAGCTCCTTCGCCCACTCGCGCTCGACACCCCACAGCACAGCGAACGGCAGGAGCTTCTCATAGAGCTTGACGACCTGAGCCTTGTCGTTCACATCGACGCCTTCTGCCGCGACCCGCTCCGCACCTTCCGGACTCTGCAGCATCCGGAACCGGTCGGCCTCCGCGAGCTGCAGATAGTCGCGCATGCCGAGCAGGTAGTCACGTTGCTCCGCCCCGGACTCGGTGAGCACCGCGGGGCGCCAGGCGAATCCGATCGTCACGAACAGGCATCCGAACACGACGAAGACCGACCCGATCCCCCACCCGCTGAATGCCCCGGCGAACGCGGAGGCCACGAGCACACCGACGGCAACGAAGATCAGCAGGAAGACGCCGACCGCTGCGAGAACGCCGACGAGCGATGAGCGCTTCGCCTTGAATCCCCGCGCCAGAACGGCCGGCCGCACCTTCGCACGGACGCCGGCGATCGCGTTCGCGAGAGCATCGTTCGTGACGCCGATCTCCTGCACGGCGCCGGCCTCGAGATCCTCGCCGAAGAGCGCCTGGAGCAAGCCGCGCTCCTGATCGTCGACGCCATCCGCCGTGAGCAGTTGCAGCGTGTAGTCGGCACCGCTCTCGGTGACCGGATAGTCGAGGATGCGCAGCTTGCCACGCACGGCGAAGCTCACGAGCTGGGCCGGGATTCCCGAACTCTGCCGGCCGACGACCTCAGCCGCCTCGAGGAGGTTGATTCCCTTCGGCACGGTGTACTGGGGGATGATCCAGCCACGACCCTTCGCGTCGCGGGGACCGACGAATCTGCGCACGATCGTGAATACCGCTCCGAGCACGGCGAGCACCATAACGAGGATCGAGCCGAGGGTTCCCCACCACGGAGTCTCTGCCTGAGCTGGGAAGAACGGGCTTCCCGGATCGATCGGGCTCTCCTCCTGCGGCACCTGCACGAACGTTCCGAGCTGGAAGCCGACGACGACGGTGAGGTTCTCGCCGGGGCCGAGGTTGTTCGCCGACGCGGTGAACACCTCGCCCGCGGCATCCGTCGCCTGAGCGATTTCGCAGCGCTCTGCAGAGTTCTGGGCGCCCTGATAACAGGCGTTGTTGCCGGTCAGGAATCCGGCGATCGAAGGATCGACGTGAACGCGGGCGGTCACCGAGCCGAACGGCTGGCTGAAGCCCGTACCGTTCGTGTCCCAATAGAACTCGTCGTCGCCCGTGTCGGCGAATGCGCGTACGACGTTCTGCTGGGTGTAGCTGATCACGTAGCTGGTCCTGCCGTGAACGAAGTCGTCGGTACCGAGAGCGAGCTCGGTGAACCCACCCGTGTCGGTCGCTTCGAAGTGGACTGGTGCGCCGTTCTCATCCACGACGGATTGCACGCTCGTGTGCAGCGGGACGCCGTCGTAGTCGTTGGGGATGGCCCGGATGATTCCGCGGTTCTGGTCGGTGCTCGGGAACTGAGCGACGAAGGTCTCCACCGTCCGCAGCGTCGCGTGGCCCTGGGCATCACGCGACAGGTAATAGTCGGCGTCGTACGAGGCGAAACTGAAGTCCTGCACGCCGCCCTGCACGCCGACGGCAGGCAGAGGAGCGGCGACGAAGAGCCCTACGACGATGGCGGCGAGCAGTGGGGAAAGTCGGGAGAGTCGGGCCACGCCCCGAGCCTATAGGCCATCATCGTCCAGTCCACGCACAGCTTGCGCTCAGCCAATCCACGGGTTGGGGGGCAAGGGTGAACGCCGAAAGCAAGGAAAGGACACGAGACACATGGGTATCGGAACCGGAATATTTCTGTTCGTCGTCGGCGCCATTGTCGCCTTCGCGCTCAACTTCGATGTCAGCTGGGCGAACCTGGACCTCATCGGCTACCTGTTGATGGGTGCCGGGGTCGTGGTGTTCATCGTTTCACTCGTGCTCGTGATGAGGAAGCGCTCGAGCATCGAAACAGTCCGTCACGTCGACGGCTCTGGTGGCGAGCAGGTCACCGAGCACGAGACGAAGAGCGACACCATCTAGTCGCCAAGTCTGGCTGCCACCCGCTCGAAGTAGCGGAGCAGAGCCTCGTTGCGCTCGCCGGCCATGGCGTCGGCGAGCGCTTCCTTCGCGCCCTGCGGGTGACCTCGCCTCTCCTCGACGTCGGCGAGCGCCGCGCTCACCTTGCGTCGGAACTCAGGGGCGGCGCCCTCCCGCATCCTGAGCAGTTCCTCCGCGGCGTTGTCGAGTTCCGCCGCACCCCGGTGACTTTCGGCCACGACGCTTCCGAGGTGCACGACCGGCGCCGGCCACACCCGCCTCAGGCCGTGGTAGAGCGTGGCGATGGCGGCCCAGTCGGTCTGCTGCCAGCTCGGGGCTGAGCTGTGCAGCCCCGCGATCCCCGCCTGCAGCGCGAACCGGCCGCCGCCGGGCAGGGCACGCGCAGCCAGGGCGAGGCCTTCCCGGATCCGCTGTTGTCCCCATGCGGAGCGGTCGACCTCCGCAAGGGTGAGTGGCATTCCGTCCGCACCGGTGCGTGCAGGTCGTCTCGCCTCGCCGAGCACGATGAGCGCGCGCAGGCCGAGTACCTCGGTGTCGGCAGGATACTCGCTCTCCACGGTCGAGACGAGGGAGAGCGCGAGTTCTGCGAGCCGTGCGTCGACCAGCTCCGACCCCCTGGGGGCGGTGTGCCCGAGTGTGTAGATCCCGTAGATCGTCGTGAGCACCTGGCCTCTGCGCGCCTCACGGTCCGCGTCGCCCGGCCACCGGAACGGGGTTCCGGATCT
>DATCXP010000255.1:0-10664 GCA_036565765.1 Terrimesophilobacter sp. | reverse complement strand
GTCGAGGCGGTGCTCATCGAGGTCGTCTGGCCGGAGTTCGTCAGCGAACTGGAGGCCGGTGACTACTCCAACAAGCTCTTCGTCCCGATCCGGTTCCTCGACTTCACGGCCGGCTACGACACGAACGCCGCCGTGCTGTTCCCCGAGACGATCGCGGTACGCGAGACCCCGAAGTTCACCTGGGGCGCGATCTTCGCCGATCGCGAGGCGGCGCGCTTCCGGCGCGTCGTGAAGGCGGCGAGCGGGATCACCGGGCTGCGGCTGCCAGCCGACGCCGCCGAACTGCTGGAGGACCAGAAGCTCGCGGAGGAGACCTTCGTGATGTGGGACCTCATCCACGACCGCACCCACATGCGCGGTGACCTGCCGTTCGACCCGTTCATGATCAAGCAGCGGATGCCGTACTTCCTGTACTCGCTCGAGGAGCTGCGCTGCGACCTGACCGCGTTCCGAGAGTCGGTCAAGCTGGTGCGTGCCGAGGACACGGATGCCCAGACCCGCCGGCACGCGAAGCTCGTGCAGTACGCCGTGATCTTCGACCGGATCTTCCGATTCGCACTCACCGGCAGCCGGGTGCGCAACTACGACGGTCTCGGCGGCCAGTTGCTGTTCGCCTGGATGCACCAGCACCACGTCCTGCACTGGACCGACACGACGCTCAGCATCGACTGGGAAGAGGTCCCGGATGTCGTGAACGCGCTCGGAGAGGCGATCGGCGACCTGTACTGGCGCTCGATCGACCGGCCGAAGACGGCGCACTGGCTCGCGGCATACGATCTGGTGTCCGGGACGCTCACTCCGCATCCGGCGTCGAAGTGGGCGGTGCGCGACCTTCCCCTCGACGGGCTGCCGAAGGATCTGACCAACGAGGTCATGGACGACGAGTTCCCGCTGTCGATGTTCTACGAGGCCCTGTCGAAGAAGATGACCTCGGTCATCGAGTCGACCTCGGGCATCACGGGCACCGTCGGCCTCGACACAGCCGACTGACAAATTTGTCTTGACAAAATAGTTTGTCGGTGGGCATGATGAGTCATGCTGAAGATCGACGTCATCGAGGACCCGGCCGCGGCGGAGGCGAGCCTCGACCCGATGCGCGCCCGCCTGCTCGCGGAGCTCGCAGAACCTGCTTCCGCGACCACTCTCGCTGCCCGCGTCGGTCTGCCCCGGCAGAAGGTCAACTACCACCTGCGTACGCTCGAGAGCTTCGGCCTCGTGGAGCTCGTCGAGGAGCGCAAGAAGGGCAATGTCACCGAGCGCATCCTTCGTGCGACGGCCGGGTCCTATGTCATCTCGCCGGAAGCGCTCCTCGCGGTCGCCCCCGACGCGAGCAGGAACGTGGACCAGCTCTCCGCGAGCTGGCTGCTCGCACTCGGCGCCAGGCTCGTGCGTGATGTCGGCTCCCTCCTCCGTGGTGCCGCCCGAGCGGACAAGCCGCTCGCGACATTCGCGATCGACAGCGAGCTTCGATTCGCCTCGGCGGCCGACCGCGCGGCATTCGCGATCGAGTTGAGTCGGGCGATCGCCGACCTCGTCGTACGCTACGACCACCAGGAGGCGAAGAACGGGCGGCGGCACCGTCTCGTCGTCGCGCTCCACCCCACCATCACGAATCAGGACACCGCGCCCGAAGCGCGCCCGGAGAACAAGGGAGAGATCGATGGGTAAGGAATTCAAGATCGAGCAGGAGGTCGAGCTCGCGGCCCCGCCGGAGCGCGTCTGGAAAGCGCTCACCGAGGACGAGGATGCCTGGCTCTTCTCCGCGGAAGAGCTCGGCGGGACCGTTCTGATCGACGACCCGCCCCACCACTTCCTTGTGCGTCAGGAGGCCGATGGCTGGTTCAACCAACTCGAGCAGGTGCTCGAACCACGGGATGGCGGCACGTACCTGCGCTGGGTGCACAGCGGCGTCTTCTCCGACAACTGGGACGCGCAGTACGACGGTGCGAGCAACCACACGACGTTTTACCTCAATGCTCTCGCACGGTACCTCGACCACTTCGATGGGCGCCCCGTGCAGCACAGGGAGCTCCGGGGACCTGCGGCGTCCGGTGCCCCGGATGCCCTCGACGTCATCCGCCGTGCGCTCGGCCTCGACGCCGGGACCGCGCTCGGCGACGCGGTGACCGTGGGTGTCGCAGGAGTCGACACCGCCGTTCTCGACTTCCACAACGAGTACTTCGTGGGGCTTCGCACCGACGGCGCCCTGTACCGGTTCTTCGGACGCAACCACTTCGGCGGGACGGTCGACCTCGGTATCTACGACTTCGCGGGCGCTCCCGATGAAGCCGCCTGGTCGGCATGGCTCGAGGGCCTCTATGTGAAGCCCTGAGCCAAAAAGCGCTTCGACTAGGGTTGACGGGTGCTTGAGGTATCGAAGGTCACCCGCTCGTTCGGCTCGCGGCAGGTCCTCCACGACGTGAGCTTCACCGTGAGCGGCGGCCGGATGACCGGGTTCGTGGGCGCGAACGGCTCGGGCAAGACGACCACGATGCGCATCATCCTCGGCGTACTGTCCTCGGACTCCGGCACCGTCACCCTCGACGGGAAGCCCCTCGGCGTCGCGGACCGCCGGCGGTTCGGTTACATGCCTGAGGAGCGGGGCCTGTATCCGAAGATGAAGGTCGCCGAGCAGATCGTCTACCTCGCGCGCCTCCACGGCATCGCCCCCGCCGCAGCGCACAGGACCACGATGGCGCTGCTCGAGCGCCTCGGACTCCAGGAGCGCGCGAACACCACGGTCGAGAGCCTCTCGCTCGGCAATCAGCAGCGCGCGCAGATCGCCGCGGCGCTCGTCCACGAGCCGGAGATTCTCATCCTCGACGAGCCGTTCTCCGGACTCGACCCGATCGCCGTCGAGACGGTGCAGGGGGTCCTCAAGGACCACGCTGCCCGCGGAGCGCCCGTGCTGTTCTCCTCCCACCAGCTCGACATCGTCGAGCGCCTGTGCGACGACCTCGTCGTGATCGCCGACGGCAGGGTGAAGGCGTCCGGTTCGCGTGACGCGCTGCGCGCGGAGCACAGCGCCGCACGGTATGAGTTGCTCGTGCCCGGATCGGCGGACTGGGTCCGGAGCGAGCCCTCGGTCACGGTGACCTCTCTGGACGACGGTCACGTCGTGTTCCAGGCCGAGAACCCGGATGTCGCGCAGCGGGTTCTCGCGAAGGCGCTCAGCCTCGGCGCGGTGCTGCGCTTCGCCCCACTCGAGGCCTCGCTCGCCCAGATCTTCAGGGAGGTCATCCAGTGACGGGAAACCAGTTCGTCGCGCTGCCGGGATTCGCACAGAGCACCTGGCTCATCGCGGAGCGCGAGATCAGGATGAAGCTGCGCAGCAAGGCGTTCCTCATCTCGACCGGCATCCTCATGCTCGCGGTGCTCGGGTCGATCCTCGCCGGGGGCATCCTCGGCGGCACCGCGAAGGAGGCGCACGTCGCAGCGACCGGAACCGCGACCCAGATCGTCCAGAAGATCCCCGGCTTCACGGTCGACGTGGTCGACAGCGTCGAGGCGGCGAAGAAGCTCGTGCTCGACGGCACGGTCAGCGCGGCGATCGTGCCCGCGGAGAAGGAATCCCCGACCGGGGTCACCGTCATCGCCCTCGACTCCTACCCGCAGTCGATCGTCGCCCAGCTGAGCATTGCGCCGCAGGTGGAGATCCTGAAGCCCGGCGCCGTGAACCCGGCGCTCGCCTACTTCGCGGCGATCGCGTTCGGTCTGGTGTTCTTCATGTCGGCCATCACCTTCGGCACGACGATCGCCCAGAGCGTCGTGGAGGAGAAGCAGACCCGCATCGTCGAGATTCTCATGTCGACGATCTCGGTGCGCGCACTGATGGCGGGCAAGGTGCTCGGCAACAGCATCCTCGCGTTCGCGCAGATCGCCGCAATCGCCCTGCTCGCGGTGATCGGCCTGAGTGCTACGGGTCAGACCGGGCTGCTGTCGGACCTCGGGCCGCCCATCCTCTGGTTCGTCGTGTTCTTCATGTTCGGGTTCGTCATGCTCGCGGCGCTGTACGCGGCAACCGCATCGCTCGTCTCGCGGCAGGAGGATGTCGGAAACGCCACATCGCCCGTCATGATCCTCGTGATGCTGCCGTACTTCCTCGTCATCTTCTTCAACGACAATCCGCTCGTCCTGGCCATCATGTCGTACGTGCCGTTCTCCGCTCCGGTCGGGATGCCGATGCGCATCTTCCTCGGCGAGGCGATGTGGTGGGAGCCCCTGGTGTCGCTCGTGATCCTGCTGGCGACAACAGCGGTCGTCATCGCCATCGGGTCACGCATCTACGCGAACGCGCTTCTGCGCACGGGCGCCCGAGTGAAGTTCACGGAGGCGCTGCGCGGCTGATTTCCCCCGCGAGACCGCAGTTTCCGCTCGAAACCGACGTTTTTCGAGCGGAAACTGCGGTCTCGCGTGAGTGAGAGAATGGGCCGGTGACTCAACTTCATGACCCGAACCTCCGCGGATTCGCAAGCGACAACTACGCCGGCGCCCACCCCGAGGTCCTCCAGGCGATCGCCGATGCGAACGGCGGCCATCAGATCTCCTATGGCGAGGACGTCTACACCGAGCGGCTCCACGACGTCATCAGACAGCACTTCGGCGAGACTGCTGAGGTGTTCCCCGTGTTCAACGGCACCGGCGCGAATGTCACGGCGCTCACGAGCATGCTGCCGCGTTGGGGCGCCGTCGTCACAAGCAAGACGGCGCACATCAACACCGACGAGAATGGCGCGCCGGAGCGCATCAGCGGGCTGAAACTGCTCACGGTCGAGACCCCCGACGGCAAGCTCACCCCCGAGCTCGTGGACCGGGAGGCCTGGGGCTGGGGAGACGAACACCGCGCGCAGCCGCTCGCCGTGAGCCTCACCCAGACGACGGAGCTCGGAACGCTCTACACGGTCGCAGAGCTGAAGGCCATCACCGACCACGCCCACTCGAAGGGCATGACCGTGCACATGGACGGTGCGCGGATCGCGAACGCCGCTGCGGCACTGGGCCTCCCCCTGCGCGCGTTCACGACGGATGCCGGGATCGATCTCCTGAGCTTCGGCGGCACGAAGAACGGCATCCTCTACGGTGAGGCGATCGTCGTTCTCAACCCGGAGGCGGCCGACGGTCTCCTCTACCTGCGCAAGCTCAACATGCAGCTCGCCTCGAAGATGCGATTCGTTTCCGCCCAGTTCCTCGCGCTCCTGAGCGACAACCTGTGGCTGCGCTCCGCCCACCACGCGAACGCGATGGCGAGCCATCTGCGCCGCTCACTCGAGGACCAGCTTGCGAGCGGGGCGATCGCGGGGCTCGCGTTCTCGCAGAAGACGGAATCGAATGCGGTGTTCGCGGTGCTCCCGCCCGGTGTCGCCGACCGGTTGCGCGAGAAGTTCCGCTTCTACGACTGGAATCCGGCCACCCGCGAGGTGCGCTGGATGTGCTCCTTCGACACGACGGAGGCCGACGTCGACGCGTTCGTCACCGCAATCGTGCAGGAGCTCGCCGCCTAACCCACCCGATGTTTCCGGCGGTTCTTGAGGCTGGCGAAGAGATCTTGTGGTTCGGGGTTCGGCGGGCATCTTTGGCGGAACCACAAGATCTCTTCGCCAGCCGCCCCCGAAATGCCGGACTCACTTCGTCACATTCCGAGCCGCGGACTCGACTTACTTCGTCACCTGCCCCCGCGCGCCTCGCCAGTTTTCTAGCCTGTTGAGATCAAACAGGAGGAACAACTATGACGCTCATCGACACCGACTTTCCGACAACGAACATCGATTCGATCCCCGAACTCGCCGCCCACTGGAAGCGCCTGGACCTGCGGGAGATCCTTCGCCGCCCCGCCGCATTCCTCTCGGTGAGCCAGTCGAACTCCCTCTACAAGCCGGGCGGTGTGCAGTACGCGGAGCGGCACGATCTGCGCGGCAGTCTCGAGGCCACCGTGCGCTCCGTCGAGGCTGCCCGTGAGCGTGCCAACTTCGTCTCGTTCAACTGGATCGGCTACTCCGTCTTCCGGCAGACCTACCCGCAGACCGTCTTCGACGCGGTGCAGTACTCCTCCTGGACAGGAGCCATCGACGCGAGCCCTGAGCAGATCGCCTGGGACAACGAGCTCGTCCCAGAGTTGCGCGACCTGGTGCGCCCCGGCGACAACGAACTCTTCGAGAAGGCCTTGCAGACTGCGTTCGTCGGCACGGACCTGCCGCTCGAGCTCGCGCGCAAGAAGGTCGAGGTCGTTGTGATCACCGGGATCCACACCGACTGGTGCGTCGAAGGCAACGCACGGGCCGCCCGCGACAACGGGCTCTTGCCGATCGTCATCGGCGACGCGACGGGGTGCCACAACCCGAATTCGGAGCGCGCCGCGTTCCAGCGCATCAACCAGTTCTTCGCCCCGGTGATCTCCTCGGACACCTTCCTCGACCTGCTCGGAAGCTAGAGCGACTCATGGGAAACATCGGACTCCTCTTCGTCGGCATCGTCCTGCTGGTCAACGGCCTGAACTCGCTCGGCATCGTCCCTGCGCGCAGCGCGGCCATCCTCAACCTGTTCGTCGGCTCGATGCAGGTCATCCTGCCCACGATCATCCTCATCCAGAACAGTGCGGATGCGGCGGTCATCAACAGCACCTGGCCGACTTATCTGTTCGGGGTCACCTACCTGTACTTCGGGCTGAACATCCTGCTGAAACTGGAACCGGAGGGGTTCGGGTGGTTCAGCGCGTTCGTCGCCGCGCTCGCGCTCTACCACGCCGTGATCAGCATCGGCACGGACCCGATCTACGCGGTGATCTGGCTGACCTGGGCGATCATGTGGACGCTGTTCTTCCTGCTGCTCGCGCTCGGCAAGTCGGCCCTCACCAGGTTCACCGCCTGGTTCCTCATCCTCCTGGGCATCCCGAGCTGCACGGTCACTGCGCTGTTCCTGTTCCATGGCGTCTGGAGCACCGCCCCCGAAGCCGGCCTCACGGCCCTCGGCGTGCTCGCCGTTGCGACCTGCGTCGCGGTCGCGCTCGCCCGATCGAACGTTGCTCGCGCCGGATCCGCATCACCTGACAAGCTCGAGGTCCTCACGGCCGAGGTGGTCACCACCTGACGGTCTTTCCGCCGCGCACGTCATTGTCCGCATCGTTCAGGTCTTGAGGCGTCAGCGGCCCGAGGCGATGGCAGCGGCGATCGCCGCACCGATCGCGGGGCCGAGCGTGAGCGCGAACGTGCGCGTGAGGTGGTCCTGGTCGCGGTAGACGTTCGCGCCGCCGATCACGCTGAAGCACACCGTGTCGTCGCAGTAGCTGTCGGTGAAGTCGAGCACCGTGGCCCCCGCTTCCGCGCCGGCGAGCGCGAGCGGATCCACCGCATCCAGGACGTCCTTGCGCAATTCGGTGCACGAGGACGCCGGTGCGTTGCGCAGGCACTTGTTCGGGTCCTCCTCGAAGTCCGGGTTGTCGACGATCGTCACGATCGCGGCCGTGCCGGCCTGCTTCCAGGCGTTCGCGAATCCGTCGCGCAGCACCGTGTCATGGTCGGCGGCACTCACCGTGTACGGGGTGTGCGCGAGTGCGGCGGTGAACACGACGTCGTACGGTTTTTCCGTCGCGAGTTCGTCGGCGAGGTTCGCCCGCCAGTCGTCGCAGGATGCGGTGAACGCCGGGCTCGGCCCGCTCACCGGCGCGGTCGTCCACGGGCAAGCGCCCTTGAGGTAGGTCGTGAGCGACCAGCCCCGCTCCTCGGCGAGCGACACGAGCGTCTCGATGTACTGGTAGGCGTGGCTGTCGCCGATCAGCGCGACGCGGGGGGCACTCGCGGCGTCGGATCCGAAGTGGCATGACTTCACAGCCGACTCGTTGAGCTGGACGAAGCACTCCGCGTGGCCTGGGGAGTCGGCATTGCCGAAGCCGGGACTCGGGATGATGGCGGCAGCCAGGTCCGGATTCTGGCAGTCCGGTGCGGCGAGCGCACCGAAGCAGTCCGGGGGGTTGTCCCGGATCTGCTGCAGTTCCGCCGCCGCAGCCTCGTAGCGGGGGTGGTTCACGACCCAGGCCGCGCCGACGAACAGGCTCGACACTGCCATGAGCGCGATCACGCCCGCATAGGTGAATCGCGGCTTCCGCACCGTGAAGAACTTCCAGCTCCTGGTCGGATCCTCGATGAACTTCTTCGTGAGCCAGGCCAGGAGGAAGCAGACCGCGATGAGCGCGACGCGGTTCAGCCCGGACAGTCCCCAGCCCGGAATGTACGGCGCGACGATGATGAGCGGCCAGTGCCACAGGTAGAGCGAGTAGGAGATGTCACCGACGAAGCGCTGCGGTCGCCCGCCCAGCACGCTGCCGACATCCCACCAGTGCTTCGCCCGATCGGTCGTGATGACCATGGCCGTGCCGATCACGGGCAGCAGCGCGGTGTAACCGGGGAAGGGGGTGTCACGGTCGAAGAACCAGCCGGCCGCGAGGATCATGGCCAGCCCCGCATAGCCGATGATGTTCGGCCACCACGCGCCGGACGGGCGAAGCCGGGGGACCAGTGCCAGGATCGCGCCCGCCCCGAACTCCCAGAACCGGGTGTAGGTCACGAAGTACGCCTCTGCCGGGTTCGAGTTCGTGTACAGGACGGAGGCCAGGAGCGACAGTACGCTCACGACCGCGACGACACCGACCATCGGCAACCACCGCTTCGCCGCGAAGAATTTCACGCCGAGCCAGGTCGAGCCGAGCAGCATGAGCGGCCAGATCAGGTAGAACTGCTCCTCGAGGGCGAGCGACCAGTAGTGCTGGACGGTCGTCGCATCGTGTGAGGCGAGATAGTCAACGGAACCCAGAGCGAGTTGCCAGTTCTCGACGTAGAACGTGCTGGCCAGGATCTCCCTCGCCTCGGCGACGAGACTCGAGAGCGGCAGCAGGAACAGCACGGCGAGCGAGCAGAACACGAGCACCGTGATCGCGGCCGGGAGGAGGCGTCTCGCACGCTTCGCCCAGAAGCTCGGCAGCGCGATCCGCCCGGTGCGCTCCAACTCGCGGGCAAGCTGCCCCGTGATGAGGAATCCGGAGATGACGAAGAAGATGTCGACCCCGATGTAGCCCCCCGAAAGCCGCCCGGGCCACACGTGGTAGAACACCACGAGCAGCACGGCGACCGCCCGCAGACCCTGAACGTGGGGAAGGAAGTGGGAAACCTTCGTGGCGCGCTCGCGCGGGCGGTGATCAGTCATCGCCAGTCAGGCTATCAACTACTGACGGTGAGCTCCTCGCCACCCTCCGCAAGATCGACCAGAACCGTGTCGCCGTCGCGCACCGTGCCGGCCAGAAGAGCCGTCGCGAGCCGGTCGTCGATCTCATGCTGCATGAGCCGCCGCAGCGGGCGGGCGCCATAGATCGGATCGTAGCCGCGCTCGGCGAGCCACGCCCTCGCGTTCGGGGTCACGGCGAGCTCGAGCCTGCGCTCGGCCAGCCTGCGCTGCAGCCGGTCGATGTACAGTTCGACGATCTGGCCGAGATCCTCCATCGTGAGCGGCGAGAAGATCACGATGTCATCGAGGCGGTTCACGAACTCCGGCTTGAACGCCTGCCTCACCATCGTCTGCACGGCGTCCTCCTTCTGTTCCCAGCTCAGCTCCGGGTCGACCAGGAACTGACTGCCGAGGTTCGAGGTGAGGATGAGGATCGTGTTGCGGAAGTCCACGGTGCGGCCCTGGCCATCCGTGAGCCGACCATCGTCGAGCACCTGGAGCAGCACGTCGAACACATCGGGGTGGGCCTTCTCGACCTCGTCCATGAGGATGACGGAGTACGGCCGGCGCCGGACGGACTCGGTGAGCTGGCCGCCCTGCTCGAAGCCGATGTACCCGGGAGGAGCCCCGAGCAGGCGCGCGACGGTGTGCCGCTCGCCGTACTCGCTCATGTCGATGCGGATCATCGCCTTCTCATCGTCGAACAGGAACTCGGCGAGCGCCTTCGCGAGTTCCGTCTTGCCGACACCGGTCGGGCCGAGGAAGAGGAAGGAACCGGTCGGCCTGGCCGGATCGGCGATCCCGGCGCGGCTGCGGCGCACGGCATCCGCCACCGCGCGAACGGCGGGCTTCTGCCCGACGAGACGCTTCGCGAGCTCGGACTCGAGGTGCAGGAGCTTCTCGGTCTCGCCCTGCAGCAGTCGCCCGACCGGGATGCCGGTCCAGGCCGCGATGACGGCGGCGATGTCCTCCGCCGTGACCTGGTCGTTGACCATCATCGGGGTCTCGGCTTCGGACTTCTCGGCGTCGGCGACCTCGCGCTCGATGACCGGGATCTCCCCGTAGAGAAGCCTGGATGCGAGCTCGAGGTTGCCTTCGCGCTGGGCGCGGTCGGCCTGCATGCGCAGGCTGTCGAGCTTCTCCTTGAGTTCGCCGACCCGGTTGAGGGATGCGCGCTCGCGCTCCCAGCGCTCCTGCAGTTCGGCGAGGGTGGCGCTCTTGGCCTTCAGGTCGTCGCGCAGCTTCTGGAGCCGCGCCTTGCTCGCCTCGTCCTTCTCCTTCTTGAGTGCAAGCTCTTCGAGCTTCAGCCGGTCGACGCTGCGGCGCAGCTCATCGATCTCGACCGGCGCGGAGTCGATCTCCATGCGCAGCCGGCTCGCCGCCTCGTCGATGAGATCGATGGCCTTGTCCGGCAGCTGACGCCCGGAGATGTAGCGGTTGCTGAGCGCGGCGGC
>DATCXP010000095.1:0-4214 GCA_036565765.1 Terrimesophilobacter sp. | reverse complement strand
TTGATCGAGGCGCTCGCGCCCTCGATGCGCGTCGAGCGGAGCGAGCGGGGCACCGTCGTGACGATGCGGCGGACCCTCCGAGGCGCGGTCTCGGTGTGACCGAGCACCCGAACGTCACGATCGCCGCCGACGACGGCGTCGTGGTGGCCAGCCTCTCGGGCGAGATCGACCTGTCGAACGCGGCCGAGATCACCGACGCGCTCCTCGGCGGCGTCCCGAACGAAGCGCTCGGCCTGGTGATCGATCTCTCGGAGGTGTCCTACATCGACAGCGCCGGTGTCCGGATGCTGGCCGAACTCGACCACCGGCTCGGTTGGCGAGCCCAGGCGCTCCGCGTCGTCGCCCCCGAGGAGTCGCGTTCCCGGCGGGTGCTCGAGATCGCGGGCCTGGAGCGGGTGCTCTCCCTGGATACGACCGTAGAGGCCGCCCGAACGAGCGTCCAGGACCCGAGCGAGGAACCTGAGTTGCCCGATGGCTGAGGCCAGGGTCGCTCGATTGCTGTTCGCCCCGTTCTACACTCGACCGAGCACGCCCTCGTAGCTCAGTGGAGAGAGCAGCGGTTTCCTAAACCGCGAGTCGCAGGTTCGATTCCTGCCGGGGGCACGACATCTACCAGCGCAAACGCCCTCCCCGGTGTCTCGAGGAGGGCGTTGTTGTGGCCAGGTCGTGGCCAGCGCTATCCGAACAGCGTGTCGGCGGCATCCGCAGCAGCTCGTCGAAGTGCGGGATCACGGCCGAGTAGGTGTCTATGGTGAACGGCACAGTGCGGGGACCGGGCTGCTCGACGTCGAGAAAGCTATGCGGTTCCGTGCTGCACCGCCTTCACGTACTCACGGGTGTGCTGCTCCCAGAGCCGGATCGAGTCCTTGGTGAGCGCATAGTCCCCAATAGCGGTCTCTTCGTACATCACCGCGATGTCCTGTGGGTAATTGGTAGACACCCATTCCTTGAAGGGATACCACATCTGCGACGCGTACTCCCCGAGCTCCCAATACATCGATGCTCGAACGATCTTGCCATCGCGGACCGTGAAATGGATGGACGTGCCGCTGTACGGACCCCTGCCGATCTGATCGGAGCCGTTGGAATGGAAATCGTAGGTGCAATGAACGTAGGTCTCGAGAGCCGAACTGCCCACGTCCAAACAGGAAGTGTGGAGTTGCCTGTACTCAATGGCTTCTAGGTAGGAGAGCAACAACCGGAACTCTCGGATCCCATTTGCCCCTATTCCCGAGAGGTCGACGTCGTCGGCCAGGTAGGTGATCGCTCGGTCCGCGTCGAAGGCGCCATACGCCGCGAAGAACTTCTTGGCGACCTCCAGTGCCTTCCCATCACCGGGTGCCACCGTCGCCGGCTTGGCAGGAGTGGTCGTTTCCTGTCCCACCCGGGTTCCGAATACCCAGATCGCCGCCACGAAGACTGCGATTCCGATGACGCCCGCCCCGATGCGCTGGTTCCGGCGCTTGCGGTCGCGACGCCCGACGAGACGGTCCCACGCTGGCTCAGCCATCTGGAACTGCTGGAACGCTCGTTCGTAGCTTTCGCGCTCCTCGATCATCGCCTTCCCTCCACCGTCGCTCGGGCCGTGGCCCTTCCCTTCGTCGCGAGTGCGCGAACCGTCGACGCGCGCACGCCGAGAACCTGGGCGGCTTCCTCCGACGAGTAGCCGAGGTACCCGGTCAGGACGAGCGCCGCCCGCTGATGCGCCGTAAGCGGTCGCATCGCGCGGGTCACCTCGTCGCGATCCTCGACGGCGGCGAGGTCGTCACCCCGGTCAGCGAAGCGAAGCAATCTTCTGGCGGCGATCGACGCCCGGCGCGCCCGGTCCCGGAACACGTTCATCGCCGTCTTGAACAGAAACCCGGTCGGATCCTCCATCTCGGACACGCGGTCCCATCGCTCCCAGAGCCGCAGGAAGGCGTCCTGGGTGATCTCCTCAGCCTCCTGCCGGTTTCCGGTCACAAGGCACATGGCCCCGAAGACCTTCGAGCGGTGCTCCTCGAAGAAGGAGTCGAAGCCCATCGGTTCTCCCACCGGACCCTCCGATCCCTCCCTGGGTGAGGCCCGAAGCTGCATCGTGCTGCATGAACGTGCGAGGGGCCAGAGTCGCTTACGCAACGCCGGAGATTTTGAGTTGGTGCCCTACACTGCCGGCTCGCCGTGCGGCGCCGGGCTCCCGGTGTGCCCAATGGGCGGGCTCACGTTCCGCCGCGAGAAGACCGGGCATCCGCCGGTACGTGAACGCGGCATGCGAGCGACGGGGCGGCCCGTCACCTTCGTGCGGAAAAGGCGAAACCGCAGGTGAGAAATCCCCCACCACCCCGCACTACTCCCCTATGTTCTGGTGTTCCGCTACTCAGCGCTGCCCCAAGAACGGTCGCCCGCGCATCGGTGCGCGGCCGCAAGCGAGAGTGGGGTGAGGGCGATGGCCAAGGTCATCATCCAGTACGTGCGCGAGGCGACCGAAGACGTGATCGCGCACCACCGGGAAGCCATCGAAGAACACGGCATGCGAGTCCTGGGCGATCCTGAGGTCGAGTTGATGCCCGAGGAGGACTTCATCCACATCCACGACGCCCCGGAGGTCTACCGTCTGACGTTCGAGGTCGAGCCGGCCTAGCGGAGCAGACGGCCTTGTCACATCGACCACCTTGCGGATCCGCTCGGCGTCGCGGCCGGGAGATTGCCCGTCGGCAGTGCGGGTAACCATGATCGGGAGAACGCTCGCTCGGCCAACCGAGCGCGTCGAGCTCGGCCAGCAACGCAAAGTCTGGAGGTGGGAACAGTGAGTGAGCTTCTAGGCATCGCTCGGTTCAAGTTCCACGAGGGAAAGGTCGAGGAGTTCAAGCGCTTGTCCGCTCAGGCGATGGAGATCGTGCGGACCAAGGATTCCGGAACGCTGCAATACGACACCTACTTCAACGACGATCAGTCCGAGTGCATCGTCATCGAGCGGTACCGGGACTCCGAGGCGGCCATCGAGCACGCGGCGAACCTCGCCGACGTTTCGGCGGCGGTCCTCGCGACGGTCTCCGTGGTTCACGGCGAGCTCCTCGGTGAGCCGAGTGAAGAGCTCAGAGCGAAGCTGGCCGACATGGAGGTTCCTCAACTCTTCACGCCCTACGAGTCGATGTAGCTTCCGCTCGCCGGCCTGGGCGAGCCTGCTGCTTCGAGGAGTTGCCATCAGATCGTCAACTTCGCGTAACCGGACAGCCGACAATTAGCGGTCGTGCTCCCTCAACATGCCGACAAGCACCGCTCGGAGCCTCCGATCGTCCCCGCAGTCGATCGGAATGGTCAGGGACCCCCCTTCTTGATGAAGAAGTCGTAGACGAAGTATCCGAGCAGCACCACGACCAGGCCGATGAGCACGATCACGATGGCTGTTCCAGGGACGTAGGCCAGCATCGGCGCGAACATCCTGCCCCCTCCCAGAGATGTGGCCTGAAGCATGACATGTCCGGGTCGGGGTCGCCCTGACGGGCGCTCTGGTTAGCGGTCGGTCTCCCGCAGCATGCCGATCAGCACCGCCCGAAGGCCCCGGTCCCCCACGCAATCGATGAAGCTCGAGCGGCTGGAAGCTTCTGCCTGGCGTCCTGTCTGAGCCTGAATCGCTGCGACTTCGAGGCTGCGCCAGCTACAGGAGTCCGGCGGGATGACTGCTAGGGCTTGCGGCCACAGACTCAGCCGGATCCCCTTCGTTTGAGGCTTCGGGCCCATGGTCATCACGCGTCACTCGGGACCATGACTCAAGCACGAGGCGATGCAAGCCGATGCCTTGCGGGAGGATCGAACAGGGAGGTTCGCCGTGCTCGGTTCAGAGACTCGCATGTCGTTTCCTCCGGTCCCACCGTCACCGCCTCCGCCGCCGGAGAAGCAATATGTGGCGGTCATCGCGGTGGCTATCGTCACAGGCATCCTCGTGGTCGGATCCCTGATGTTGTTCGTGGGGACCGCACCGGGCGACGCGGAACCGAACGTGTCAGCCGACGCGGACGCGGTCGAATCGGACGCTGCACCATCCCCGACCGCGGTCACGACCCCAAGTGTCGGGACGTCGCCCAATCCCGTGAGCGACCACGGCCGAATCTCAGCGATCGTTGCCGACGCTCACTCCGGCAAGTATTTCGCGAACACGTTCGAGGATTCGTATCCGAAGGCGGCGGAGATCGGCATGGTGACGGGAATGGCCAGGACAACCGACGGCGACCCCA